>JACPMQ010000004.1 GCA_016185955.1 Candidatus Woesearchaeota archaeon
CGTAACTTGTAAAAATTCCGCTGTTCGCAACAGCGGAATTTTTACGGCTCCGCACAAGCACCGAATTCAGACAAGCCTTGTTATCAATTACATTCTCATTAAAATTAAATTTGCAAACTTGTTTCCTTTGCACATTTTCATCAGCGCTTTTATGTCAATAGGCTCTATAGTTTTTTTCTTCTCGTTTATAAGAAAAACTTTAAATCCATAATGCTGGAGCTTTTTTAGCGACTCTTCAGGATTTATGCCGCATTTTGCGATTGCACTGGGCCAGAATTCGCAAGTAATTATTATCTCACTGTTTCTTTTTATTGTTTTTTCCATCCCTTTAATAATGGAAAATTCTGTTCCTTGAGTGTCTATTTTAACCAAGTCAGGCTTAATTTTATTTCCGCAGAAATTGTCTATTGTAATTGCCTGGATGTTTATAGCATGCCTTCCGTCTCCAGGGTCATAGGTTCTATGGTCCCCTTTATGCTCCTCAGATATGTACAGCTTAATTCTTCCTGAGCTATCAGAAACAGCTTTTTGGAATGAAATTATATTTTTGTAGTTGTTTGCCTTGATGTTTTTTACAATCAGCCTGTAATTGGATGGTTCAGGCTCAAACGCATATACTTTTCCATTTTTACCGACAAGGTTTGCAAAAATCAAGGAGTAATAGCCCAGATTTGCGCCTATGTCCAACACACACATTCCTTTTTTGACAAACTTCTCCATAATTTTTGCCTCAAAATTTTCCAAAGCGGAAAACTTCCAGAGATACAATGCAATTGTTCTGTCAAGGCTGTTTGAATACATCTTATGCTTGCCTACAATTACCAAAACCTCTTTTTTCAAGCTTAGATGCTTATTCAGGAATCTTGCAACTTTCCTAAATAGCCTATTGGAGATTACATGCTGAAGAAAAAATTCGGAAAATAATCTTACCACATTAAATGCCATTTTTAGAATTTCATCAGATTTGTATATAAAGTTTTGGTAAAACAAATTTCCTGATACTGCACGCTGACTATATGCTGACTATATAATAGAAAGATTTATATATTTAATAATAATCAAAAACTTTAGTTCAAAGTTTTGATTTGTAATTTAAGGAAAGTAACAAAGGTGGTTGTATGGCAGGTTTTTTTTCAAGATTAAAAGAAAGATTTTCCGGAGCAGGCTCTGATATTCTGCACCAAGCTGAAGAAGAGGGCTATGTTGAGTTAGGAACAGATATTCACCCGGAATCAGGAGCTAAAATAACTGTAAGGCCATTTGTAATAGAAGATTTTGAAAGCATTAAGTCAATACTTGATTCTTTAAGGGAAGGGCATACAATAGCCTTGATTAACATAAAGCCGCTTAAGGACAAAGATTTGGTAGAGCTAAAAAGGGCTATAAATAAACTAAAGAAAACATGCGACGCAATTGAAGGCGACATTGCCGGATTTGGTGATAATTGGATTGCTGCCGTGCCTTCATACGCGCGAATTTACAGGCACAAGCCAAAGGAAGAGCCAAGAAAAGAAGGCTCAGCCGAAGCTGCAGAATATGATTAAGGTTTTAACTGATTCTATTATAAGTAAACTATAGGTAACCTCTTAAAAATTAAAAACCAAAAACTATAAAAACAGACTTCTTTTTTTTGGCTATATGCCGGAGCAAGAAGAAAATAAAATCAAAGAAGAAACAGTTAATGTATGCCCTTTGTGCCGTCAGAAAACTTTAACATTGATGGAAAGGGAAATGGAAGTCCCTTATTTCGGAAATGTATTTATTTTTTCTATGACATGCTCCAATTGCAAGTACCATAAGTCTGATGTGGAATCTGTTGAGCAGAAAGAGCCGTGCAAATACTCTTTTGAAATAAGCTCTCAAGATGATATGAAGGTAAGAGTTGTAAAAAGTTCAGAGGCGACTGTTAAAATTCCCCATATAACCACAATAACCCCAGGACCTGCTTCACAGGGCTTTGTTACAAACATAGAAGGCATATTAAGCAGAGTAAAATACCAGATTGAGACTTTAAGAGACACAGCAGAAGACGATGAAGACAGAAAAAAGGCAAAAAACTTATTGAAAAAATTGTTAGATATGATGTGGGGGAAAGAAAAGCAGAAAATAATAATAGAAGACCCTTCTGGAAACAGCGCAATAATAAGCGACAAGGCTGTTAAGGAGCCATTAAAAGCAAATAAAGTTAAAGTCGAAAAATAATTTTTGGGTGGTTTAAATAATCAAAGTAGGCATTATCGGCGGTTCAGGCTTGGAAGATCCAAAAATTTTGAAGGAAGCTAAAGAAATAAATGCCTCAACTAAATTTGGCAAGCCATCATCTTTTTTAACAAGCGGAAAAATAAGCAATATAGACCTAGTAATTCTATCAAGGCATGGGAAAAAGCACAGCATTAACCCAAGCAATGTCAATTACCGCGCGAATATTTTAGCCTTGAAGGAGCAAGGCTGCACGCATATAATCGCAACTACCGCATGCGGCTCTTTAAGGGAAAGCATTAAGCCGGGGCATATTGTTTTTGCTGACCAGTTTATTGACAGAACCTCTAAAAGGCATCAGACATTTTATGATAGCAATAAAGTTTGCCATATTTCAGTGGCAGAGCCATTTTGCCCTCAGCTTAGAAAGATTATGGCAGAGACAGCAAAGCGCCTTAAAATTCCTTATCATGAAAAGGGAACAATGGTTACAATAGAAGGCCCAAGATTTTCCACAAGGGCAGAATCCAACTTATTTAGGTCATGGGGTTGCGATACTATCAATATGACAACTGTTCCAGAATGTGTTTTGGCAAGGGAAGCAGGAATTTGCTATCAGCCGATAGCCATGTCAACAGACTATGATTGCTTTATGGAAGACAAAGCAGCTGTAAGTGTTGATGAAATATTAAAAGTTATGAAAGAAAACGCAGAAAAGGTAAAAAAAATTCTTTTGGAGTCAATACCAAAAATTAAATTCACGGAATGCAATTGCAGGGAGAGCATAAAGACTGCGATTATTTAGTTGCGCCACTGTGTTTGGCTTAACAAACATACTTTTATATTTACGAACAACCACAAGCACAACATGGACCATGAAGGCTATATAAAATTTAATTGCAATTGGATTAAATCATGCAATATTCCAATTCTAAAATTAAAAAAAATAAATTACTGGAGGCAGAAATTATACGCTTTAGGCTTAATTGGGGCTTATAGCAATGGCATTGGCTTTGGGAATATCAGCATAAGGATCACAAATTCAGAAAAATTCGTCATAACTGGCTCTGCAACAGGAAACATCAAAAAATTAAATGGAAGCCATTATGCAAAAGTTATTGCTTATGATTTGGAAAAAAATAGGTTAACATGCAAAGGTCCCATCAAAGCATCTTCAGAATCATTAACGCATGCTTCGCTCTATAAATCAGATAAAAAAATAAGAGGGGTTATGCATGTCCATAATCTTGGGCTATGGAAGCATCTTATTAATAAAGTTAATAAAGTCCCTTCAACTTCAAAAAATGTGGCTTATGGCAGCCAAGAAATTGCAGAAGACATCGTAAGGTTATTTAAAGAAACTGATGTCAAAAATAAAAAAATTATAGCAATGCGTGGACATAAGGGAGGCATTATTTCTTTTGGGAAGAATTTGGACGAAGCAGGGAAAATACTGCTGTCTTATCCCTCGCATTTTTTCTTCAGCCCAATAAGAAACTGCTCAAAATGATAATTAAACCTTTTTTTTATGAATGGCACTATAAAAATAGCCAATATCCCTGTAAAGCTCTCTTTATTTATAACTCTTGTTTTGCTTCCGGCATCTTCAAAAATTAAGGTGTGCTTGCCCTTTATCACAACTCTGCTTCCAATCCATGTTACATAAGCAGCTGGCTTTATTTCTATAATTGTTGGATTGGATTTTAATTTTTTAAGGAAAAAAACTCCTTTTAGGAGCTGAACAAACCTTGAGCCCAAAGCCCATTTTTTTTCAGAGGTCCAGTAAGTCTTTAACGCATAATTGCTCCATTCAGGCCATTTTTCCAATTCAGAGAATACTTCCCATACCCTTTTTCGTGGCGCATTTATTATTATTTCCTTAAAAACTTGAGCGTTTTTCATTTCCATATTTTACAAGCTTCTGAATTTCCTGTTTTGTTGGCTTGATTATTCCTATTTCAGTTATTATCCCTTTGATATACTTTGCCGGAGTAATATCAAAAGCGGGATTTCTTGCATGGCTTTCTAAAGGCGCAATGTTTATTTTTTCCAGATTTTTATTCTCACTCATGCCATACGCATAAAAAATTTCATCTTCGCTTCTTTCTTCTATGACAATATCATTGCCTGTTTTTGAGTTGGCATCGAAGGTAGATAATGGAGCAGCAACATAAAATGGGATATTATTCTCTTTTGCAAGGACTGCCTTTTCATAAGTTCCTATTTTGTTCGCTGCATCCCCATTTAATGCAATCCTGTCTGCCCCGACAATAGCTAAATCAACTTCTTTTTTTTTCATAAAAAACCCGGCAGCATTGTCTGCTATTATTGCATGGCTTATCTTTTCTTGTGATAATTCCCATGCAGTCAAAAAGCCCTGATTTCTTGGCCTTGTTTCATCCACAAAAACAAAAATATTTTTGTTGTTGTAATGGGCAATTCTTATTGGAGCCAATGCTGTCCCAAAATCAACGCAGGCTAAAGCTCCTGCATTGCAGTGTGTCAATATTCTTTGGTTGTTTTTTATTATTTCATTCCCATGCCCCCCTATTTTCTTGCATGATTCCGCGCTTAAATCTGCATATTCAGCAGCAGCTTCAAAAGCCTTCATCTTTGAATTTGCAATGCTGCCTTTAACAAACATTCTTGATTTAACAAAATTTAATCCATGCTTTAAGTCAATTGCAGTAGGCCTTGTTAAATTCAGCAAATTAAAAGCTTCATCAACATATTCTTTAAAGTCATTGTAGCCATAACCTTCAAACAGTAAAGCAGCCTGCGCCAAGCCATAAGCAGCAGTTGCGCCTATTGCCGGCGCTCCCCTCACAATCATTGTCTTTATTGCATTTGCCGTTTCAATATAATCTTTTGATTGGTAAATTTCAAATTTAAACGGCAGCAATAGCTGGTTTATCATATAAACAGAGCTATCTTGCATCCAGACTGTTCTGTAATCTATATTATTAATTAGCATAAAAAATAGGAATATTGCAATGTTTAAAAAGATTGTTTACATCAAAAGAAATAAATACACTAATTAGAAACATACAAAAAATGGATATAAAATCTGTAATAAGAACTATTCCAAACTGGCCAAAGCATGGAGTAATGTTTAGAGACATCACTACTTTGCTTAAGGATGCCAAAGCATTCAATTATGTCATTAATGAATTCTACGAGAGATATAAAAATGACAAGATAGATTCTGTGGCAGGTATTGAAAGCAGAGGCTTCATTATAGGAGGCGCTTTAGCTCATAAGCTGAATGTTGGCTTTATTCCTATAAGGAAAGCTGGCAAGCTGCCCTCTAAAACTGAAAGGGAGGAATACGAGCTTGAATATGGAAGCGCAATTGTTGAAATTCACAAAGATGCCGTTGAGAGTGGAATGAAGATTTTGCTTGTTGACGATTTGATTGCAACAGCCGGCACTTTAGCCGCTTCAATCAACCTTATTGAAAAACTTGGTGGAAAAGTAGTTGAATGCGCTGTAATAATTGAACTGCAAGATTTGCATGGCAGGAATAAAATAGAAAAAAAAGGGCATAAGTTATTCTCTTTGGTTAAATTCGAAGGGGACTAAATCTTTTATTCAAAAGATTTATAAAAAATTAACAGTTTGTTTCTTATAGGCGGTTAATATAGAACCTCAAAAAATTTCGGCTTATCAAAAAAAAGCACCTTATCTAACACGCAATGGCATGTCTCAACTTGCAGCAGTTGTAATTGCTGGTGCAGCTATTGTTAGTAATTCATTTTCTAAAGGAGGTTTAGACGCTCAAATAGTAATGCCCCCTACAGCTTGCGCTAAACAAACTCTGGAAGGTGCAGTTGAAATCAACGCTCGCAGCTCATTAGCATATTATACAATCATAACGGCATATGGAGAGATAAATGGTTCTACACAACATGTTGAAGTTATGTTGGGAGATCCCACAAGCGAATATTTCAATCGGAATCGTAAGGTAGTATTTTCCATTTTGCCTCCTGAAGCTGGTAATTACTTCGTACATGCAAAAGTAACAGCATATTCAACAAAGGGTATCAAGAATGCAGAAAAAACAGATTCAGGAATACCTGTAGTACGTCACGTAAGCAGAAGTCAAGACTTTGTTGTTAGAAATTGCTAACAACTGATTTTATCTATAACTTTGTCAATAGAATATATTTATTCAATCATCTCAATCTCGATATTCAAGCCTTCTGGAATTGGAACCCTCATAACAAGCCTTAATGCCCTTTCATCCAATCCCAAATCAATAACTCTTTTATGGACTCTCATCTCATATCTTTCCCATGTGGCAGTCCCTTCTCCGTCAGGGCTTTTCCTTGTGGTAACTCTTAATTTTTTAGTAGGCAAGGGTATAGGACCTCTCATTTCTACTCCTGTTTTCTCTGCAATGTCCTTTATGTAGCTTGACACTTCATTAATCTTGTTTATGTCAATGCTCGCTAACTTTATTCTTGCCTTCTGCATTTTAATGCCTCATGATAAGATGCTCTAATCATGAAAAAGTTAATAGAAGCTGCTATTTCTTAACAACATCTATGCACATTCCAGCCGCAACTGTTGAGCCTGAATCCCTGACAGCAAATCTTGCAAGCTGCGGAATATCTTTTTGCTTTTCAACTACCATTGCCTGCATGGGCTTTACCTTTACAATTGCAACATCCCCATTCTTAATGAAATCGGGGTTTTCTTCTTTTGTTTGACCGGTAGCAGGATCAAGCTTCTTTTCTATCTTTATTATTTGGCATGCCACTTGTGCTGTATGCACGTGGAACACTGGAGTATAGCCAACAGTAACCACAGTTGGATGGTTTAAGACTACTATCTGCGCGGTAAATTCTGTTACAACTGTCGGAGCATTAGTTGTATGCCCTAAAACATCTCCTCTTGCTATATCTTTTTCACCAATGCCTCTGACATTAAAGCCTATATTGTCGCCTGGCTCTGCTTGCTGCATCTGCTCATGATGCATTTCTATTGATTTTACTTCTCCTGTAACGCCTTTACCTTCTCTTGCAGGCACTACAATAACTTTGTCATTTACCTTCATGATGCCTGTTTCAACTCTGCCAACAGGAACAACACCAATGCCTGTAATCTTGTAAACATCTTGGATTGGAAGCCTTAATGGTAGCTGAGTAGGTTTTTCAGGCTCTTTTAATGTGTCTAATGTTTCCAATAAAGTCTTTCCTGTGTACCAAGACATGTTTTGCGACTTATTAGCTACATTCTCTCCCAATAATGAAGCTCCTGCAACAAACGGAATTTCATCTGTCTTATAGCCTACGCTTTTAAGCAAAGCTGAAACCTGTTGCTTAACTTCGTCATATCTTTTTTGCTCATATTTTGCCATATCCATTTTGTTAATGTACACTATTAGCTGATTTACCCCTAATGTTCTTGCCAGGAAAACATGCTCTTTTGTCTGCGCCTGAACGCCGTCTCCAGGATTTGCGCTTACCACTAAAACAGCAGCATCTGCTTGAGAAGCTCCGGTAATCATATTTTTAATAAAGTCCTTGTGCCCGGGAGCATCTATAATTGTGAAGTAATACTTAGGCGTTTCGAACTTCCTATGCGCCAAATCAATTGTAACTCCTCTTTCCTGCTCTTCCTTTAAATTGTCCATTATAAAAGCAAACTCAAAGCCAACCTTTCCAAGCTCCTTTGCCCTGTCCCTTAGCTTTCTCATACTTTGCTCATCAATGTTTTTAGTGTCGTAAAGCAATCTTCCTACACTAGTGCTTTTGCCATGATCTACATGTCCAATGAAAACAAGATTAATGTGTACTTTTCCTTTTGCCATTTTATACCTCCAGATAGTATTTTTTGAACAGTTTGTATATCGTGGAAGTAGTTGGATATTTATAAAGATTATGTTTTAAAAATTCCACCGTTCATAGAACGGTGGAATTTTTATAATCTGCAAGCAGATTTTTTAGTGTTTTGCAGTCTAAAAACAATAAATTTTATATAAGAATCTAAGCAAGCTACTCCTGACGAGGTATTTCAATGAAATTTAATAATATAAAGGATATGGAGCTGGAAAATAAAAAGGTTTTGGTAAGAGTGGATTACAATGTGCCTTTGAAAAAGGGCATGGTTGAGGATGATACAAGGTTAAAAGCGACGATTCCAACTATAAACTTTTTGCTTGAAAAGAACTGCAAGATAATATTAATGAGCCACCTTGGAAGACCCAAAGACCTGTTAAAAAAAGGAAAAAGCCTTGAAGATGCAAAAAGGGAATTAAGCTTAAGGCCCGTGGCAGATGACTTAAGCGAGCTTCTTGGCATTGATGTTGGATTTGTAGATGACTGCATTGATGTTAAGATTCCAGAAGATAAAGATGTTGTTCTGCTTGAAAATTTAAGGCTTCATGCGGAAGAGGAAAAAGATGACATGGAATTTGCAAAAAAGCTGGCAGAAAACGGCGAAGTTTATGTAAATGACGCATTTGGAAACTGCCATAGAAACCACGCTTCTGTTTCAGCAATTACAAAATTAATGCCGAGCTGCGCGGGCTTTTTGGTTGAAAAAGAAAATGAGCAGCTAAGCAGACTTTTGAATCCTGAAAAGCCTTTTGTGGCAATAGTTGCGGGAGCAAAAGAGGATAAAATTGGAGCCTTAAAAATTCTTGCAAAAAAGGCAGACAAAATACTTATAGGAGGGGTTTTAGCAAATACCTTCCTTAAGGCTAAAGGATATGGAATAGGCTCTTCCAAGTTTGATGAGGAAACATTCAAGGTTGCTGGAGAAATAATAAAAATTGCAGGCAATAAATTAAAGCTGCCATTGGATGTTGTTGTTGCTGACAAATTTAGCGATGATGCAAATGCAAAAAATGTTGATGCTGAGGATATGGATATTGAGGGATGGATGGCTCTGGACATAGGCCCTAAAACAATTGAAAGCTACAGAGAAGAATTAAAAAATGCAAAGACTGTTTTTTGGGCAGGTCCCTTGGGAGTTTTTGAAATGCAAAAGTTTTGCAAAGGCACGAAGCAAATTGGCGAATTTTTAGGAAGCTTAAATGCTACTGTGATTGTCGGTGGAGGAGATACAGCAGCTGCAATAAATGTCTTTGAGCTTGCTGATAATATAACGCATGTAAGCACTGGCGGCGGTGCTTCACTTGAATTTATTGAAAATGAAGGAAGGCTCCCTGCATTGGTTGCGCTTGAGGAAGCTAAAAATTCCACCGTTCTATGAACGGCGGAAATTTTGTATAGTAACAATCTCACACTCCAGAACTTCATTTATCTTTTTTTGCAGCTCTTCTTTTAAGCTTGCTATATTTATTTTTTCTATTTCATTGTTGAGAACAATAATTTTGCTGTTTATGCTATCTATATCTGCTCTAAGCATTTTTGTTTCTTCATTGCAAGAGTCAAAATTGTTTTTTGCAGCATTGTCTTTTATTAATAATCCATTTTTATCAAAATCGCCCTTTGCTTTTCGGTATACATCTTTAAAAGCCTTAAAATACTCTTTGTTGAGATGTTTTACTGCCTTTAGATATTTTTCATTCCTTTTTTTGTCTTCTTCCAGTTTGTTGCCCACAAGCACAGCTTCAAGATTTTGCATAATGCGTAAAATTCTTAATTCTGAATCACGAGATAAAGCATCTACCGGATTTTTAAGATAATGGCTGATTATCTTTTCATCTTCAAAGGCTATTTTTGCATACTTTCTCAATGCCCTTTCTATAACAGAAAATTCATGAAAAAGCTTATTGTCCATGCCTGCGATTTCTGAAGTAATACTCTGCTTTTCAGAAAGAAGAGCTTCATAATCCTTATAGCCTTTGCTATTTTTTGCCTCATTAAGAGCTTCTTCTGCTTTTGAAAGGCTGCCTTTTCTCTGCATTAGATTGGATTTTTCGCTTTCAAGCTCTTTTATTAAAGAATCTTTTAGCTTTATTTTTGAATGCAATTCAGCTGCATCTTCTTTAAGAGCGTTAATTTTCTGCATTTTGCTGCCTTCAATTGTGTTTTTTAGCTTTTTAATGTGGCTTTCAATGCTTTTTATGTTTAATGCAATGGCTTCTGCCTCAAGAGCAAAAAATTCATTGAGGATATGATAGCTTTTTTCAGTGGATTTTGCCAATGAGTTAATGTCATTCTCGATTATGCTGCATTTTTCCATGAAAATTATGCAATTTTTATTTAAATCTGCATTTAATTCAAAATCTATATCGCTAACGAAGTTTGTTATCTTTTTTATGAAAGCTGCTTTATTTCCTTCCATTATTATTTTTGCGCGCTCGGGTATGTTTGGATTTTGCAAAGATGCAGTTTCCAGCTTTTTTATATTAGCCAGCGTATTTTTCTTTTCTTCTTTTAGAGCTGAGATAATTCTAGTTATATCGCTTTCAAGACTTTTTATTGCAGGCTTTGATTTTTCTTCAAGCCATGATGTTAGCTGAGAAAGCTCTATCTCTTCCAAAGGTTTATGTTTTTTGGCAAATAGGTTTTTTATGAAAGTTAGCATAGAATAGCAAGTTTATTATATTTTTTATAAAACTTTAGATAAGATGGTAAAAAAATACATAAACAAGCTGAAACAGAAAAAAACCGCGTTGGAAAGGATAGACGAGCTTTTTAAGAAAGCAAAAGAGTCTTTTAATAAAGAGCCGAAGCTTTCTAATAGGCATGCGCAGCTTGCAAGGCGCATTGCAATGAAATATAAAGTCAAGATTCCAGCAGAATTTAAGAGAAGAATCTGTAAGAATTGCCATGCATACCTTGTGCCTGGAAGGAATTGCAGGGTAAGAACACGCAAAGGGCATATGGTTTATTATTGCTTAAGCTGCAAGGGTTTTATGAGAGTGGGGTATAAGGCCAAATTGTAAAAATTTCGCCGCTCTAGCAGTGGAATTTTCGAATTAAATGAATAACGGGAAAAAAACCAATGAAACTATGTCCATCAGCTTTATTAGTATATTCAAGGATGGTCCTGCTGTATCTTTAAAGGGGTCTCCCACTGTATCGCCGGTAACTGCTGCTTTATGCGCATCACTTCCCTTGCCGCCAAATTTTCCTGATTCAATCAATTTTTTTGCATTGTCCCAGGCGCCTCCTGAATTAGCCATGAAAACAGCCATTAAAAATCCAACTACAACCTTTCCAACTAATAAGCCTCCTAATGCTTCTGCACCAAGATATAAGCCGATAGCAATAGGGATTATTATTGCCAACAATCCAGGCGCAATCATTTCCCTTAACGCAGCAACAGTGCTTATTTCAATGCATTTATTGTAATTAGGCTTTGCTTTTCCTTCCATTAACCCTTTTGTTGTTTTAAACTGCCTCCTGACTTCATTTACAATTTTTATTGCAGCCTTGCCAACAGACCTTAACAGCATAGAGGAAAAAACAAAAGGAAGCAAGCCGCCAATAAAAGTGCTTACCAAAACTTTCGGATTTGTTATGTCTATGCCTTTTAATCCAACGACTTCTGTAAATGTAACAAACAACACTAAAGATGTTAAAGCTGCGCTTCCTATTGCAAAGCCCTTTCCAATAGCTGCTGTCGTATTTCCTACAGCATCAAGCGCTTCTGCCCTTTCCCTTGTTTTTTTGCCTAAGGAAGACATCTCTGCAATTCCCGCAGCATTATCAGCAACAGGTCCATAAGTATCCACTGCCAATGTAATTCCTAAAGTAGACAGCATTCCAACGGCAGAAATTGCAATGCCATATAGCCCAATTTTAAAATTAGCTGCGCCACCTGAAAGGAAAAATGCAGCCAAAATAGCAGCAGATATTCCTGCTACAGGAACTATAGTCGAGCGCATACCAACGGAAAGCCCCTCTATTATATTTGTTGCAGCTCCTGTTTTTGAAGCTATTGAAATGCCCTGTGCGGGTTTCCTCTCAGTAGAAGTATAATGTTCTGCTGAAAGCCCTATAACAATTCCAGCTAATAACCCAGAAAGTATTGCCCAGAAAATTCCAAGATTGCCTACAATGGACCGTATTAAGAAATATGACAAAATTGCGGTTATGGCAGTAGCTGCAAAAATGCCTTTATTCATGGCTGAGGTAACATTATTTTTATCGCCCGCCCTTACAAAAAAGGTTCCAATTATTGACGCTAAAATTCCTAAAGATGAGATTGCCAATGGCAGCAAAACATAATCCTTATTTGCATTAAACGCAATAAAGCCTATGACCATTGCTGCTATGATGCTTTCAACATAGCTTTCAAATAAGTCAGCGCCCATGCCTGCTACATCTCCTACATTGTCTCCTACATTATCTGCAATGACAGCAGGATTTCTCGGGTCATCTTCTGGAATGCCCTTCTCTATTTTTCCGACTAAGTCTGCGCCTACATCAGCAGCTTTTGTGTAAATGCCGCCAGCAACTCTGGCAAAAAGCGCAATATAGGATGCGCCAAAGCCAAAACCGAATATCAAATTTGGCTCATTAAAAAGAAAATAAAAAACGCTTATTCCAAACACGCCAAGCCCAACTACAAACATGCCCATTACAGCTCCAGATGAAAAAGCAATTCTAAGCGCTTTGCCGATATTAAATGTGCATGCCCATGCTGTCCTTACATTCGCCTTTGTTGCTATATACATTCCCAATCTGCCGGCAAGCGCTGAAAATATGCAGCCAGTTAAGAATGCAAGTGCAAGTTTAGCTCCATTTTCAAGAGTAAAATAAAGCAGCAAAGCAATAGCAATTGTAAACACAAGCATAACTTTATACTCTTTGTTTAAGAAAGCCATAGATCCTTTGTGTATTAATTCAGAAATCTCCTGCATTTTTTTATTTCCAGCAGGCTCTTTTTTGATTTTTGCAGTTAAGTGCAACGCAAAGAGAATAGCAAAAATGCCGGCAAAAAAACTTGCTGCCAATATTGTTGAAGGCGTTAGCAAAAGCATGAACTCACCAAATTGTCTGCATTAGAAAGCCAGAGATTTAAAAGACTTTTGTTTTAATTCGAAATTTCCACCGCTCAAGGAGCGGTGAAAATTTTGCAATGACCAACTATGGGCAAGACAAAACAATGCCAAAGTACGAGGATATTAAAGCATTGATAAAAATTCCACCGTTCCATAGTGGCGCAACTAAATAATTGAATAATGAATATTGCGCCACTATGTTAGAGAACACTTGTGTTCTCCGCTATATGAACGGTGGAATTTTTATAATCTGCAAGGCAGATTTTTAGTGTTTTGTAGTGCAGGGCTTACCGACGTAACTTGTAAAAACTTTGCTGTTAGCAATAGCGGAATTTTTACGAGCCACCGCTTTGGTATCGAAATAAAAGCTACTTGCGTAGATACTAACGTAGATACTGATTTACACCACTGCTTTATTAGTCATTGTCGCATTATCAAGCCCGTCAATTCTTCTGTTTTTTCCTTCATTAATCTATGGCTTACCGCTTCCAAATTAACCCTTAGCAAAGGCTCTGTATTGCTTGCCCTCACATTGAACCAGTAATCTTTGAACTCGATGCTTATCCCATCAATCCTCATAATTTTTTGCGGATTCTTTTTTTTGTAGTATTGCTCTATTTCCATTAATTTTGATTTTTAAAATTAGTTTCCTCAATCTTGTAATATTTCTGGAATTCCTTTAACAAAATTGATATAGGCTTTTTACTGCTGCTTACAATTTCTGAAACTATAAGGCTTGCAATCAATCCAGAATCTGCATTATAGTTTTCCTTGAAATAATAATGCGCAGAATGCTCGCATGCAAATGCAGCTTTTATTTTTTTCATCGTATCTTTGATAAAAGAATGCCCTACCCGCTCCATTACTGCATTTCCATTATATTTTTGTATTGTCTCTGGGACAATTTTGCTGCATACGAGATTGTAAATAATTTTTGCATTTTTATTTTTCATTAAAATTCTTTTTATTATTAAAGCAGAAATCAGCGAGCTGTTAATGACGTTTCCATTTTCATCAATAAAAAAGACGCGGTCAGCATCTCCGTCAAAAGCCATGCCGAAATCGCATTTTTCGCTTTTTACAGTCTTTTGCAGCTCCTTGAGATTTTCATACCTTGAAGGATCAGCAGGATGATTTGGAAAATTTCCATTCAATTCAAAATACAATGGAATTATTCTTACTGCAAAGTTCTTGTAAACTAACGGAACAATTTTGCCAGCCATGCCATTGCCTGCATCAACTGCTATTTTCAAATTGCTGATTTTATTTTTATCTGCAAAAGAAATAGCATGATTAGCATATTCCTTTAAGATATCCTTAAAAATTATTTTTCCTTTTTTTGCATTTTTTTTATTCAACTTAATTTTTTCTGCTATCATCCTTATTTTTTGCAAGCCTGTATCCTCATTTATAGGCATCGCATTTTTTCTGCAGAACTTAATGCCATTATAATCTCTTGGATTGTGTGATGCAGTGAACATGACTGCGCTTTTTTTTAAGAATCCGGAAGCAAAATAGAGGGCATCAGTGCTTGCCATTCCAATATCAATTGCATCAGCTCCCTCGTCATTAACGCCTTCCATAAATGCTTTGGAGAGCTTTGGAGAAGAAATCCTCATGTCATAGCCAACAACAACGTCCTTACACTTTAAAAAAGAAACAAAAGCCCTGCCTATTTTATACACAATATCTTCTGTTAAATCTTTTCCGTAAACTCCACGCACATCATACGCTTTAAAAATGTCAGAGAGCATTTTAATGCTATTTTGTGCTGGAATATATATTTTTTTCCCAAGGCTCAGTAGAAATCCTTAACAAATATAAGTGGCTGCTCCTATATAAGGGGCGGTGGGCGGGCAGAAGAATGTTAATTGTGCTATCAAAATGGCGTGTATCTGTAAATTTTTTATTATACAAAAGAATCAAGATGCGCCATTTTGCCTGTAGCGCGGCTCTGGAGCAGCCACTTTAGTTTTTGGCTTTTAGGATTTCTACTGAGCCTTTCCCAAGAAAAAATTTAAATAGGCATTAAACCGTAAAAAATCCGCTGTTCATAGAACGGCGGATTTTTTACTAATCATGACAAACACAAACCTTCCACAAAAAAAATGTAAGCCTTGTGAAGGCTGCACACAGCCATTAAGCAATGAGGAAGCAGATAATTTCCTAAAGCAAATTCCGTCTTGGAGTATAAAAAATGGGCGTGTTTTTAAGCAATTTAAATTTAAGGATTTTAAAAAGGCAGTTGAATTTGTTAATAAAGTAGCAGATATTGCCGAAGAGGAAAACCATCATCCTGATATAACTATCAGCTATAATAAGGTAGGCATTGAATTATGGACTCATGCAATTAAAGGATTGTCAGAAAATGATTTTATTCTGGCAGCGAGGATTGATAATATCAATTGAAAGCTATTTATTGCTCTGTATTGCTCTAACCACCTGAAATCTTTTTTCTTTTTTAACCTTCTTTAATGCGTATTGCTCTGGCTTAAGCCCATTCTTAATTGCCCACTCGTTTGCAGCCTTTTCTGTTTTGAAGGTTTTTGGTCTTCTTTTTTTTGTGCCAAAATGAAAAAAGTAGTAATGGCTTCGACGCCTACTTAAGCCAAGCCTTCTTTTTATTGCGGTGTGTATTTTTTGCATTTTAATCTGCGCATCTGACAACTTGATTAGTATTCAGACTCGATATCCTCATCTTCATCTTCAAACTCGTCTTCGTCGTCTTTTTCTCTCCAATCCATTACGCTCACCTCCCTATTCAAAATAGGGGAAATCCATGTGAGTGTCATAGCCATTTTATAAAATTTTCTATTTCCCAGATATTAAATTTTTTCTAACCAGACTAAAGAAGATATTGCCTAAGTTTATTATGGCGTTTTTTTGCTTGTTGTGGATTTCATTGAGCTTTTTGCGTTTTTTTCGGAAATCTTCTTCTAATAATACCTTTATGTCGAGGCTAAGGTTACCTTTTAATAGTGATTCATGCAAAACTTCAAGCTTGTCCAGCTTGCTTCTTAATGAATTCAGCTCCGATATTATGGAATTTATGCTGCTGTATTCATTTTTCATTATCTGGCTTACTGTTTTTCTTATACCCTTATTGTTGTTTGTAATGATTGCAGCCCTCAAAAGCCCGATATTATAGCTTAAGTTGTCTATTTTCTCTGTAATTTCCTGTTTTTCCCTTATTTCAGAAATGAGCATGCGCGTTTCTATTAAATCATCATTGTAAAAGGCATCGTTACAAACAGATTTTTTGTTTGCAAATATATTTTCAAGGCTGTCAAAAACTACATCATATTCGAAGAGTTTTTCAATTTCATTTTTTACATCTTCAAAGCTTTCTGCTCTTTCATTCGGGCTTTTAATAGGGTTTATGCTGATTCTTATCACCTTTTTTTATCTAATTTTTCTAATGTGACTCTAACTATTTCGTTTTCCTTCAATCCAAGCAATTCCACTATTTCCTTAGGGATGTTTACTCCTAAACTTGTGCCTGTTTTTCTTGTTGCCCTTACGAATTGCTCCTTTCCCATTATTGTGCTATAATATTAAAAGATATTTAATATTATTAAATAATATATAAACATTTGCTTTTTGTGTAACCGCTAACAGGGCTTTGCTCGAAAAGTGGGGTTTTTGCGAATTCAGTGCTTGTGCGAAATTTGCCAATTCTGAAAGTTTCACAGAATTGTGATAAGCGACCTGAGCAACATGAAATGTTGCGAAGTTGAGAGGAATGTAAGGCTCCGCACAAGCACGAATAAGAATTCGCAAAAACCCTTTATGGACTGTTAGCAGTTACCTTTTTGTTACTAATACTTTCTGGAATCATAATTTATTTAAAGCAACTTGCAAATTCAAAATAAAGGTGAATGCAAAGTGCAATTGGATTATAAATCACTGGAATTTAAATGCGGCTTAGAGCTTCATCAGCAAATAGGGGCCAATAAATTATTCTGCAAATGCCCTTCTGCAGCAATAGAAAAACTGCCTGATTACGCTATTAAACGCCGTTTAAGGGCTGTTTCAGGAGAAACAGGAGAAATAGATGTTGCTGCTAAATTCGAAACTGAAAAAAGCAAATATTTCTTGTATGAAGGCAATAGCAAAAATACGTGCCTAGTTGAGCTTGATGAATCCCCTCCATATCCAATCAACAATCAAGCTCTGGAAATTGCGCTTAAGGTTGCTTTGCTTCTCAACGCAAAAATCATTGATGAAATACAAATAATGAGGAAAATAGTTGTTGATGGTAGCAATGTCTGCGGCTTTCAAAGAACTGCCCTAATTGCAACAAATGGTTTTATCGGCACCTCTCTTGGAAAGGTGAATATACAAACAATATGCTTGGAAGAGGAAGCTGCACAGAAAATTGAGGAAACCAATGATTTTGTCAGATACAATCTTAACAGGCTTGGCATCTCTTTGATAGAAATAGCTACAGATTCCAGCATTAAGAATCCGGAGCATGCAAAGGAAATTGCGTCTTATCTTGGAATGGTTTTAAGGAGCGTTGAAGGCATAAAAAGAGGGCTTGGCACAATAAGGCAGGATGTCAATATTTCCATTAAAAATGCCCAAAGAACGGAAATTAAAGGCTTTCAGGATTTAAAAAACATTCCCAATGTTATTGAATATGAGGTAAAAAGGCAGCTTAATGCAATAAGCCATGGAAAAAAGCTTGAAAGAGAGGTAAGAAAAGCAGAGCCTAATCTAACAACAACTTTCTTGAGGCCAATGCCCGGAGCTGCAAGGCTTTATCCTGAAACAGACATTGCGCCCATTAAAATAGATGAAAGATATGTTAATGAATTAATGAAAAACCTTCCAAATCTGATTTCCCATAAATTGGACGATTTTGAAAAAAAATATAACATTAACAAAGAATTGGCAAAAGAGCTTGTTAACAATAAAGTCTTTGAGCAATTTGTTGATAAATTCAGCAATATTCAGCCAGTAACAATTGCAAATACATTAATAACCATGCCAAAAGAAATCAAGGCAAGATTTAAACTAGAGCCTTCAAATCTGGCAGATAAAGACTTTGAGGAAGTTTTAGGTTATTTGAATGAAGGAAAAATAGCAAAAGAAGCAGTGATTGAATTGCTGGTTAAAAAAATAAAAAGTGAAAAGATAAGTTTAGAAAACTTTGCAATTTCTGATGCAGATTTGGAAAAAGAAATCAAAGCGCTTATTGAAGATAAAAAAGGGCTGAACATCAGTGCTTACATGGGAATTCTTATGAAAAAATATAGAGGCAAGGTTGATGGAAAAAAAATAATGGAGATTTTAAGTAAGCATAAGAATCCAAGTTTGTCGATTAAATAAGCAAAGCCAAAGCGATAGTGTATGCCGCCTTTTTGCTGGCATTATTATGCTACACAATAACAGAGGTCAGGGGGTTGGCTCCTCCGGAGCTTGACCGATACTGCACAGAAAATATCAAATACACAAAAAATTTAGCTGTTTGCATGGTAACAAAAATAAAGAAGCCGATAGTAGTGGAAGGCGATGAAAACAGGGAGCATCTTGGACTAGTGCATGTTGTTACAGGAGACGGAAAAGGAAAAACAACATCATCTTTAGGGCTTGCTTTAAGGGCATTAGGCAATGGCTTAAAGGTTTATATGATACAGTTTTTGAAGTCAGGAACAACAGGAGAGCTATACGCAATAAAAAACTATCTTCCATCTATGCAAATTATCCAATTTGGAGTTGATGCCGTCAAAGAGAGGCAGCAGAAGCTTGATGCCTTCCGCGACAAGGGAAGCAAATTTGTTTTTAACCCCGATGAGGAAGAAAGAGAAGTTGCAATGTTAGGATTTCAGCATGCAAAAAAAATAATAAGCTCCAAAGATTATGATATAGTTATTCTTGACGAGATAAATGTTGTTCTGGATAAAGGGCTTATTCCTATTAATGATGTCATTGAGCTTATAAAAAACCATGGAAATGTTGAGTTATTTTTTACTGGAAGGGATGCTCCGCAGGAAATAATGGAAAATGCAGATTACGTTTCTGTTATCAAGGGCTTAAAGCACCCATGGCAAAAAGGCATAAAGGCAAGGAAAGGAATTGAATATTAAAGTAAAACTTCCGCTAAAAAATTTGTTGTTAAGGTTTTTTTGGATTTACATTTTTTTTCCTTGCCATAGCTTCACCCTGAAAAGTGTATAATGCCGTTGGCAAAATCTATGTTGCCGTCTTTATATGAGCGTGATTTTGCCACGGCAAAAATATCGGCGTTTCGCAAAGGCTCACTTTCGTTCGGGGTGCCATCGGCTCGGCTGTAATTTTTTTATTAGAAGGAAATTTTCTCCCTTGAACCCCGAAAATTTCTTTATTGTTAACTTGATTAGCCTCGCAAAATTGATGGCACCCTTCCCTTTGCGAAACGCCTTTTTCTATTTTTTTAGGATGAAGTTCTCTGTTATCACAATGTCCATTGCCACATCATGCATTTCATGCGGTATTTTGTCAACTAGCTGAAACTCAAATGCAATCCCTATTTTTATAACATGATTGCTTAAATTTTTGAGAAATCTGTCATAATAGCCATAGCCATATCCTATTCTATGCCGATTTTTGTCAAAAACAATTCCAGGAACTATAACCAAATCAAGCTCTTTAAGGTTAAATTTTCTTATGAATTCTTTTTTCGGCTCCAAAATGCCAAATTTTTTTTGCTCCAATTCACTAAATTTTTTTAATTCTGAAAGCCGCAAATTTCCTTTGGCTGTATAAGGCACAATAATATTTTTTTCTTTTTTGTTTAGCATCTCTTTAATCAATTCTATTGTATCAACTTAATTGTTAAAGGAAACATAAGTCATAATATTTTTTGATTTTCTAAATTTCAGCAAAGAATAAAGCTTTTTTTTTATTTTTGAGCTTTTTTCCTTTATCTCTGCAGCTGGCATTAAATTTCTTCTTTCTAATATTTTTGATTTAAGAATGTGTTTCATGCCGAAAAGCTTTTTACGTGATTAACCCTTTTTTCAATCAAAGCCTTAGTGCCAATATCTTTTCTGTGAAAGACTCTGCCTTTAATGCAGTAAACTGAATCTTCTGCAATATTTTCTGCTTCATCCAAATTATTGCCTATGCCTAAAAAGGCAATTGCTCTTGAGCCAGTCATATAAATCTCATTGCCCCTTTGCTCAACTGACGCGTAATACATTTTTGCCTTTTTATGCACTTTTGTAATTTCAATTTTTTCATTTTTTATAGGATTGTCAGGATAGCCCTCAGGGACTACATATTTGCATACAGTCGCCTTTTTTTCAAATTCAACCTTTATTGTGCTGAGCTTTTGCACATTCATAGCGTAGCATATTGAAGCAAGGTCTGTTTTAAGCAGATTCAGCACGTTCATAGCTTCCGGATCCCCAAATCTTGCATTGTACTCAAGCAGCTTAATGCCCTTTTTTGTTAAAATAAAGCCTCCATACATAACGCCTTTGTAATAAAGCCCTGTTTCCCTGTAAATTGCATCAGCAACCTTTTGGGTTATTCCCAAGGCTTTGTCAATATGCCCTTTTTTCAGAAATGGCAGCAGATGATTTTCGCATGAATATGAGCCCATTCCTCCGGTATTGCTCCCTTCATCATTTTCATATGCCCTTTTATGGTCCTGAACCGGAGGAGTTGCAATAACTGTTTTTCCGTCAGTAAGGCATTGCAGGGAAAACTCTTCTCCGTCAAGCTTTTCCTCAACAACTACAGCTTTATGAGTTTCAAGAACTTCCTTGCAATAATCTAATGCCTCGTCTTTTGTATCAAAATGGTCTCCTTGCACTTTAACTCCTTTTCCGCTGGTTAAGCCATCAGGCTTTATCACAATGCCTTCTAGCTCATTAAAAAAATATTTTATTTCATTAAAATTTTCCTGATTAAAAGCCCTAAATTTCGGATTGCCCTCTATCTTATACTTTTTTAGAAGCTCTCTTGTGAAGGATTTGCTTGTCTCTAGCCTTGCCATAAGCCTTGTAGGGCCTATGGAAGGTACCCCTATTTCAATTAATGAGTCTACAACTCCAAAGCTTAGCGGCTCTTCCGGCCCTACAAAAGCAAAGTCAATTTCATTTTTTCTCGCAAATTTTTTTATTGCATCCAAATCAGAATAAGAGCCCATGCATATTTCCTTTGATAATGAAGCTATTCCGGGATTTCTTGACTTCATAAAGGAATAAAGCAAGGCATCTTTATTCTTCTTTAAACTCTCTGCTATCACATGCTCTCTTGCGCCATTCCCCATTAAGAGAATCTTCATTAAACCACCTGAAAGCATTATTCAAGCGTTCTTTAAATTATTTTTGTTTAGGGTAACTGCTAACACCTCTTATTCTAAACATATATGAAACTTAAAGTGGCTGCTCCAAAATAAGGGGCGGTAAGCAAGCAGAAGAATGTTAATTGTGCTATCAAAATGGCGTGTATGTGCAAAA
>JACPMQ010000017.1 GCA_016185955.1 Candidatus Woesearchaeota archaeon
AACCCAACTTTTCGGACAAAGTGATGTTAGCAGTTACATTTTTTAGTAACTGCTAACAATATAAGTGGCTGCTCCAGAGCCGCGCTACAGGCAAAATGGCGCATCTTGATTCTTTTTTATAATAAAAATATCTTTACAGATACACGCCATTTTAATAGCACAATTAACATTCTTCTGCCCGCCCACCGCCCCTAATAATGGAGCAGCCACTTTAAGTTTTATATATATTTAGAATAAGAGGTGTTAGCAGTTACGCATTTTGGAAGTATTTAAATAGTACTTTTATCATTATTAATAAAAGGGTGTTTATCATTATTAATAAAAGGTTGTTGGAAATGAAGAAAACAATTTTGATTTTGATGTTATTGGTTTTTGTTAATTCTGTCTTTGCTCAAGAGACTTGCGAATATAATGGCATCAAAACAGAGTTTAGCTACCCTTATCAGGAGCCAGGAAAAAAAGCAGAGTACAAAGATGAGAAATTTGTACGCATGGTTGATTCAAAAGTTGTAAAAAATTTGGAGCAGTTAAAAGGGCTAATATGCTTAGAATCTGCTGATTTTTATAATCAAGGGATTTCCGGAGATTTAGAAAAACTAAAAGGCTTGATAAGCCTGAAAGTTCTAAGTTTGCATACTAATCCTAATGTTCAAGGAGATGTTTGCGCTTTTAGCAAGGCTACTAAGCTAAAAAGCTTGAAATTGGCTTTTGACGAGAAAGTTTACGGAGATATTTCATGCTTAAAAGATTTAAACTTAGATACTTTTGCCATGACTTATTCAAAAATTTCTGGAGACCTTTCTGATTTAAGCCATATGACAAATTTAAAGGCGCTGTATCTTAGCGGAACAAATATTGCTGGAAACATCTCTTCTTTAAGCGGCTTAACCAATTTGGAAGAATTGACATTATCTGATTCAGAAATGGATGGCTCTAAATTTTATGGAGACTTGGCTTCCCTTGATAATCTAAAAAAATTAAGAAGGGTTGCTCTTTACAATATGGGTGCAACTAATTGCGAGCATTTCCATGAAGTTCATCCTAACATTGAAGGTGGATGCTCTGATAAATCAAAATCTACAGTAACAAACACTAATGTAGAATCTGAAAAAATTATCGGAAAAGAAGCCCGCATGCCAATGGATGCTCCAAAAGATGACGGTCCTAAAAGTAGTGATGGGCCTCCGGAAGAATGCATAGTGAACAAACAGTTCATTGGTGAGGACAAATGCAGAGCTTTGATGGATAAAAAGCATGCAAAAGGTTCCTCTGGCGCTCCGCCTCCGAAAGAATGCATTGTAAATGGAAAGTTTATTGGTGATGATAAGTGTATGGCTTTGGTAGACAAAACGTCTTCGACAAAAACATCTTCAGTGCAACAAGAAAAAACTGAACCACGGGGGGCAGTAAACAAGGCAGTAACTAAAAAAGGCCTCATGCAAAAAGTGATTAATTGGCTTGTTTCATTGTTTAAATAAACTTCTTTGAAAGTAACAATCATAAAAAATAAATTTTATTTATTATCATCATTAGCTTCGCTGTCTTCAATCAGCTCATTAACTTCTTTGACACTTTCTTCCTGCTCAAATTCATGCAATCTTACCATTTCTTTTGCGTCATACTTGTATAATGGTTTTTGCTCATGCACAATATCATAGCTTATCGGGTTTATTACCATGCCGTCTGTTGCAGCTATAACCTTCACATTAGTTTCCTTTTGTATTTCCTTTGCCTCGTATAAAGGCTCTGCTTTGAGCATGCTGCTCCCAAAATGAGTTATTATTGCCAATTTAGGGTTTGTCTTTTTTATTATCTTAATTGCATCTTCCTTGCATAAATTATCATCATTTTCTTCCTTTTTCAAGTAAGGGACATTTAATATGAGTATGTTTGAATTTTTATAGGCATGAACCATCTCTTCATTATAGCAAGTATCCCCGCTGTAAGTAATTGCATAATCAGGAGTAATAAACTTAAAGCCGATTGCATTAGGCTCGGAATGTTTTGCCTTTATTGCTATAACCTCTATGTTATTTATTCCGACCTTTCTGCCGGCTTCAAGAATTACAAACCTCTCAAGGCAATTTTTATAGTATTTCTGCAAAAAAGGCTGATGGTTTAAAAATCCGTTTATTACAGTTTTATTTGCCACTAAAACTCCTTTTTTGTCAAAACCCCCATATGTCATGGCATCTATAACAGCATTAATATCATTGCAATGGTTTATGTGGTTGTGAGTCACAAATAAACCAGTGTTTGCCCTTAGGTTTATTCCCGCTTCTTTTGCCGCACTTAATGCGCCAGGACCTGGATCAATATGATATTGATCGTCATCTATTTGCAGAATAATGCCGCCAGATGTCCTTATCTGTTTTGTAACTACATAACTATCGCCGCCAGTTCCAAGAAAAATAAGGTTGGATGTAATTTTTACCCCCTAATGCTCTTTAGACAGCTACATTATAAATTTTTCTATAGCTGACGATAATCCAGCTTAGGAATTTGCCAAGCGGCAGAAACTTTTGTGCCAAACAAAGTTATTTTCACTTGAAGAACGGCAAGCTGATAGTTTGCCGGAGAGCTGACAAAAAACAATTTGCGATAGCGTAAGATACCAAATATTTTTATACACAAAATTTTAATTGCAGCCTATGATTGAACTCTTCAAAAAACAAAACTTCCAATGCAACCGCTACTGCGGAGAATGCTGCAAAAAGTTAATTGTGCAAGTAAGCAAAAAAGAGATTGGGAAGATTGCAGCTTTAGGGCATAAAAAAGAGGAATTTGCTGCAGCAGATTTAATAGACTCAAAAAAATTTGTGCTAAAAAAGAATCATGATGGCTGCGTTTTTCTGAAAAAGCACAAAGATGGAAAGTATTCATGCAGCATATATGAAAACAGGCCTAAGATATGCAGGCAATACCCTTTTTTTAAAAAAAATGCTGTTAAAAGCTGCCTTCCTTCAGATTTGTATCCTATTCGCAATAACCTTTTTAAATAACACCTTATTCCAGAATTATTAAAAATTCCGCCGTTCTGTGAACGCCAGGATTTTTAAGGAGGTAAACACTATGAACAGCTTTAAGCTTAATATTGCGGATGCAAAATCCGGAAAAGGATATAAAATGGAAGTTAAGGACGAACAAGCAGCGCCTTTTATTGGGCTTAATATAGGGGAAACAATAGATGGCAGCAAATTTGGCATGGATGGCTATGAATTCGCTATAACCGGCGGCACAGATTATTGCGGCTTTCCGATGAGAAAGGGAATTATAGGCATAAGAAAAAAAATAGCCATATATCAAAGTGTTGGCTTTAGAGGCGGCTTAAAGGGCATGAAAAAAAGAAAAACTGTGTGCGGCCATAAAATACACGAAAAGATATCTGCAATAAACCTTAAAGTCATAAAGGAAGGGGCAAAAAATCTTTCTGATATTTTTAATGTCAAAGAAGAAGGCAAAGATGCAAAAGAAAAAGAAACAAAAGAAGAAAAAAAGTAAGTAATAACAAGCTAGATTAGGTCAAATTATGTCAAAAAAACCAAAACCAGATGAAAAAAAAGAAAATTTCTTGCAGCCTGAGCTTAATATAGGGATGGTAGGCCATGTTGACCATGGAAAAACCACTTTACTGGAAACATTATCTGGAGTTTGGGCAGACACTCATTCTGAGGAAATAAAGAGAGGCATTACAATAAGGCTAGGCTATGCCGATGCCATCTTCTATAAGGAAGGCGATGCTTACACTACAAAGCCCAAAGATATTTCCAAAGCAAAGGCATTAAGAAAAGTGAGTTTTGTTGATGCTCCGGGCCATGAAAGCCTGATGGCAACTATGCTTTCAGGAGCGACAATAATGGACGGGGCTTTGCTTCTTGTAGCTGCAAATGAAACATGCCCTCAGCCGCAAACGAGGGAGCATTTAATGGCACTGCAAATTATAGGAATAAAAAACATTGTCATTGCCCAAAATAAGATAGACCTTGTTGATGAAAATGAGGCTATAAAAAACTACAATCAGATTAAGGACTTCATAAAAAAAACAGCTTATGAAAATGCGCCTATAATACCAATATCTGCGCAGCACAATGCTGGAATAAGCAATTTAATCAAAGCTATTGAGGAAACAATTATTACCCCAAAAAGTGACAGGAGCAAAAACCCTATAATGTTTGTTGCAAGAAGTTTTGACATCAATAAGCCCGGAACATTGCCTGAAAACTTAGTAGGAGGAGTTATTGCTGGCGGCTTAAAGCAAGGAATCTTAAAAAAAGAGGATGAAATAGAAATAAGGCCTGGCAGAAAAATAATTGAAAAAAATAAGGAAATCATGAAGCCCATTAAAACAAAGATTATTGATTTAAGATATGGCGGCATTTCTGTTGATGAGATTTACCCTGGAGGGACTGTAGGAATATTAACCTCACTTGACCCTTCAATTGTGAAAGCAGACCAATTAACAGGCTCTCTTGTAGGGCTCCCTAAAAAATTGCCAGACACTTTGTATGAGATAACACTTGAGCCTCATCTGCTTGAAAGGGTGGTTGGAACGCAAGAAGAGCTTACTGTCCAGCCAATAAAGATGAATGAAGCTTTAATGCTAAATGTAAATTCAGCTGCAACAGTCGGCATAGTTACGTCTCTAAAGAAAAAAAGTGTTGTATGCAAGCTAAAAATACCCATTTGCACGGAAATAAACTCAAGGGTTACTATATCGAGAAGGATAGGCAACCGCTTTAGGCTGATTGGCTATGCTGAGATACTTGAGGGTAAATAATGCTTTTGGATGAATAGCAGCCACTCATATCAACTATTTCTTCGCCTGCAAGCGCAAGCTATGGCTTTTCTCAAGGAAAATACAATGCGAGCAGGAATCAGAGCTTGTAAAAATCGGCAAAATCTACCATGACGATTTCGAAAAGGACAATATAGAGATAGGGAACATAAAGATAGATAAACTAAAAGATGGAAAAGTATTTGCAGCTTCAAGAATTAAAAATTTGTTTTTAGTTTTAATAGAACTATTGTAGGATTGAAATTAAGAAAAAAAGGAATAGAAACCATTAATTTTTGCTATCTTTCAACCTTCCCTTTGCCTTTTTCTTTCTATGTATGGCTTGAATAAAAAAATGACAAAAATAACTGCAAGCATAATAACTATTGTTTTTATGTTACTAAAAATAAATTTAATCAGCCCCTTTTTCTCTGAATCAGGAGTAGCTCGAACTGCTTCGCCTGTCAGCAATTCCTCTGCAGGCTGTGATGTTATTTCCTCTTGTTTTTTTGTTTCCTCTGGCAATTTTGCCTTTTCTATTCCTATTGCAAAAAAGCTGAAGCCAGCAGTTGTTGCCTTGAAGATGTGATTGCCATCTGCTGTTGTTCCGCCATAAGAAGTAGCCAGCTTGTCCCAGGAATTTACAAATCGATAGACTGCAACATCAGCAACATCAGCGCCATTTGCCTTTAGCCATGAATCCTTTACCGAAAAGGAAAGCGTAGCACTTGCAATATCCTCATCTTTAGCATTTTTTTTGCTAAGTTCAACATATTGGTATGCAATGCCATCAAAAATAGTCCCCTTCACAGGATTTTCAGAATAGCTGTTTACCTTTACCTCAAAATTTACAAGAGCATTTGCTACAGATATTTCAACAGATGTTAATGCGATTAACTTGCTCTTTAGAGCCATTGATACTGTGCTTCCTTTGCTGACTTTATCCCATAACTTTGATGTTGACTCAAGAGGTGTTGCTGCACCACCTCCACCGCCGCCTCCACCACCACCGCCACCACTACTGCTACTGCTACTATCGCTGCTGCTGCCGCAGTTTGAGCAGCTTATGGTTTTGCTTATGGAATCTGTTTTGCTTGCAGTGCCTGAAGGATTGCTTGTAGCCTCTGCTGATACTGAATAAGAGCAAGTAGTGCTTCCCATTGTAACAGTCCATGTGTTTGAATAAGTTTGCCCATCAGTCAAGCCAGTTGTTGATGAAGTAGCTGACTGGCTGCCTATGCTGCAGCCACCGCTGCTTACTGAAAAAGTAAGGGTTATATCTGTACTGCCGCCGGAAGTAGCTTGAGATGTAACATCCACATTAGAGCTGGATGTAGCAGTATCAGCAGAATTGGTTGCTGTAACAGTAACATCAATAACATTAACTGTAATGGTATTATCAGCCACATAAGTATCGGTTACATCATCCAGCAAAATTCTAGAAAATCCGTTAACTCCTGCTTTCTTGCCTTTTAAGCCGGTAAATGAAACATCAGTTGAAGTTCCAGAATTTATATTTGTATTGACAGTCTGCGCATAACTTGCACTTTCAAGCCAATTTGAAGCATCTGGATAAAGGGTTGCTGTGTTAAGCGTGCCTGACGCATCTCCCGTGTTTTGAACTGTTGCAGTGCATGAAAATTGATTGTTGATAACAACTTCGTCTGGGCTGCATGAAAATGCTGTTACCTCAAAATTAGCTGCTGCGTATATTTCAGGCATTATTAATAATATTGCTAACAACAATAAAACAAACGGCAGATAAATTTTTTTCATTTTGTTTTACTCCATTAACTTTTAGTATATGTATAATTGCTCATTGCCCACACATCACTAGTCACATCATAATAATCAATGCAGTTTATATTCCATACATATCTTCCACTGGATAAATTTGTCTGATTCAAAGAGTTGATGCCTGAGCTGAGATTTGTTCCTGTAACATTTTTAGTCCATAATCCTGTTACATTAGTGTATAAGCTGCAGTTTGCATACTGCCTTCCTGAAAATGAAAAGTTGTAAGTTAAATTAGTAACGGTTAATACCGAGTTGTTTGTTGGATAGAGAAGTGTAACATTCAACACATCACTTAAAGTGAATGTGAAATTTGAATCTGCCCAGTCAGAATTGCTGCTGTTGCCAGAATCCACACAATTTACATTCCACAAATAAGTTCCGTTCCTTAAGCTAACAGTAAAGTTGTTTGTTCCATTAAGAGCTTGGTATTTAGTTGCGTTTAATAGCCATGTGCCGCTGCTGCTCATGTTTGTGTATAAGCTGCAATTAGCCAATGCAGGACCTCTAAAAGTGTAATTAAAGTCAACAAGTGCAGTTCTGGTTGTAGAGCCATTGAGTGGATAGAGCAAAGTGACATTTGTAGTATTAGATGTAGTTGTTGTTGTGCTTGTTGTATTAATAGCAAATGTTCTATTGACATCACCCCAATCATCATTGCTCGAGTTTGTTGAATCTACACAATTTACATTCCACAGGAATGTGCCATTGCTTAAAGTTACTGTGAAATTATGAGAGCCATTTGCAATCTGGTTTTCGCTTAAATTTCTTAGCCAGCTTCCTGTAAAATTGGCATACAAGCTGCAGTTAGCTTGCCCAGGCCCCTTGAATGAGTAGTTTAAGTCAACGGTTGCAGTTGTAATTATAGAATTATTTGAAGGGTACAACAATGTAACGTTTGTGGTATTAGATGCAGTTGTGGAAATATTTATATTAAATGCGCTATAATTAATGCCGGAATTCCAATCAATGTCGTAGCAATAAATCCTTATGCCATAATCTTGATTTACTAAATCAGAAGGAACAGTGTATAAGTAATAGTGGCTTGTTCCTCCTGTGACTAATCCTGTTGTCCCATATGTCCATCCCCATGACCTTCCATTCCAGGATCTATAGGAACTGCTAATGTGTTCATAATAATATTCAAGTCCTGTAAATGTTGTGCTATTGCAGTAATTGTAAAATACTGAACTGGAATTGGAGACATTGCTGCAATACCATGCATTGAATGCTGCATAGTTTATCAATTCTAGCCCGCATGTTGCGCTCTCGCTGGTTGTCCAATTAATATGGAATGTGGAAGTGGTTATATTTGTGCCTACTGGCGGTGAGTTTATTACGACAATGGGGGCATTTGTGTCCTTAACATACACATTGCCATTTTTTATTGTTTCTGTGCTTGAGCCGCTTAGTGTTGCGCGTATGTAAATATAGCCTCTTGACCAGTTTGCATCTGGCTTTGTTATTTTAATAATTGCATTGTCAGTAAGGTTTTGCGTGCTTTGATTAAGTATTGAAAAGCTGGCATTAATATAAGCCCTGCAGTATTCACTCCAGCAGTTTGTTGTAGGATTGGTATATTCTACTTTGGTTACATTTACTGAAACAACATTGTTAGAGCTGTTCCTAACATACAGCTTGATTGTCAGAT
This sequence comes from Candidatus Woesearchaeota archaeon, assembly GCA_016185955.1. Taxonomy (GTDB): domain Archaea; phylum Nanobdellota; class Nanobdellia; order Woesearchaeales; family GW2011-AR4; genus JACPJP01. Next base: position 8,220 of record JACPMQ010000017.1, read on the forward strand.
TTTCGCCAGCGCTAAAAAAATATTTGTAATTTCCATTTTCATCAACATTATTCCACCAGCCATTATACACTGATTTTCCATTAAACCAAATTCCTGTAGTATCTTGGATTTTTGAGCTTGCATCATCATATTCTGTCCATTCTGTCTGCAGGTAATTGTAGCCTTCTCGCCAGCCAGCACTCGGCGGATATATTGTTACAGTTATTTGCGTTCCATTAATTTTGCATCCAACTGTGCCTGCTGTTCTTGTATCACAGCTTCCTGCAGAAAAATTATAGAATTCCTTGATATTTCTGTTGTCTTCCCATCTCCACTGATATATCACTGATAAGTTTGCTGAAGCATTTGCTCCGCTGCTTGCCTTGGTTATATTTACCGGAATCTGGACATTGCCAGATTTCATTACATCTGTGCCTCCAACTATAGAAAGCCATTTAATTGAAAAAGGTATTGTTCTAAATGATAGCCAGCCATCTTCTGCATTGCTAGCATTGTCAATAATCTTAATTGTAAGGTAATGGTAGTTTCCCCAACTGCCTGAGCCCCATTTGTTATTGTTTGGGCATATTCCAAAGCTGGTGTTCCCATTAAATCCGCGCGAAGGTGAAAAAGTTGTGTATGTTGTTAGTGATGAGCCTGACATAGTCCATGTTGTTTCAGTCACACCGGTAATATTATAAGTGGCGTTTAATATGGTGCTTACGCGCCAATCAGGATCATAAATACTCATTGTGCCGTTAATGCAGGCATCACTATCAATTTCGTATTGATTTCTGGTTGTCTCGACACGGAATGGTCTTACTTGGAACCAAAGCCATGCTGTTGCAGTCTCATTTTGGTCATTTGCTAATGTTAATTCACCCCAATAATAACCGCTAGTCCAACTGCCGCTAGTCCTGGTTACATTTACAACCCTTGTCCCGTTTATTACAGTTCCTCCGCCAACTATTGTAACATTAATATCAGTATTATATTTGTACTCAACAATGTTCCCAGTAGTCTGATCCCATCTTCTTAAAACTGCATTTTGTATTGTTGTGTTAATATAATCGCTTACATTATAGCTGCCATAATAATATCCGCTTTTTTGGCTTTTGACTGTGTTAATATTGAAATATTGCGGCTCATTATTTTTAATGCTGTATTTCCAGTTAGTCCCGTTTTCGTCAGTAGGCTTTGCTTCTGCGTAAAATGCTATGGTATTAAACCATCCCATTCCTGATTCTGTCTCATTGACATCCAAAAGCACTTGCCAATAGCCCGTGCCCCAGCTTCCAGTAATAGAAGTAATGTTTATCACATAACTCTTATTTACAATGCTCCAGTACCATGTACTAGAGCTGCTCACATTGATTAATGTTGAATTATATTTACTGGAATTAAGGTCTTTGCATGGCCATCCCCTGCAGTCTTGTATTTTTTTGACGCTTATAACTACATCACCACCGAGACTTGTGCCTCCTTGCCCCCATTCGCCTGCATTGTTTATAGTAACATACAAGCTTATGTTGCTTTTTGAATTAATATTGTAAGTTGAAACGCAGCTTGAAGCAGAACACTCTACCGGAGATGCATATGTTTCCCATCTTTTGATTCCAAAATAAGCATATCCATAATCAACATTTCCTTGGCTATCTGTTCCTTTTAGAATAGCCCTGTATTCTCCGATTTTCCAAGTGCCTGCTGGCGTGTAATTAACTGGCAATATCATAGAAGCTTGTCCATTGGTAATTGTTGTTGTATTTATCTTAGAGACATTATAGCCATAATTTATAGGGGTTGATAGCCATTCGCCTATCTTTCCCTTGTATTCAACCTTTTCTATGCTTACAGTTCCGCTCAAGCCTCCGCTTCCGTAATTGCTCCACCAATTGTCTCCAGCTTCATACATATAAACATTTAATGTTATATTGCTTGTAGGCCTATTTTGCCAATTGCTGCTCCATGCATATATATAGAGTGCTCTTGCATCAAAGCCTGCATATGCAATGTCACTTGTTTGTGCATCTTGAGAAACAACCTTTAATTTTATCCCGTAGCTGCCGCCATCCCAAAGACCTGCTGGCTTAATAGTGCATGTATATCCACCTTGATTGTCATCTGATTGGCAAGTAGTTTCTGTAGTATTCAACGGAAAAATTTTGCCTGTTTGTATATTCATCACTTCGCTAACGGTTATGGTAGCATTGCTAACAACTTGCTGGCTTTGTGTGTCTACGCTGCAAGCAGAGCCTTTTCCATAAGAAGTGTTTGTGCCATTTGCTGTTGCGGCTCTTCCGCTTGGATTATTTGCCTGCGTAATTTTTAATTCCAGATATATTGTATCGCTTGTCTTAAACTGATAGACATAATAATAGCCTGTTGTGCCTCCTGCTTGTCCTGCAGTATTTTTTGCCACAACACAAACATTAAAAGGATTCACTATAAATCTGGTTTGTGTCGCAATAGTGTCATTCTGTCCGCTTATTTGGATAGTATAAAAGCCTCCTGCTGGAGGAGTATCTAATTTAAATCTCTGTAATGTAGTGTTCCAAGCCCATTCCAAAACGCTATTTGAAGCATTTACCAAATCAAAGCTGTCTTTTTGAGTGTAGCCATACTCTGTGCCATTCATGTAAAATAAAGAAGCTATTTTTGCATCACTTAAATTTGTGTCTCCTGTAATATTTTTTGCGCTGATGTTGTCAACTACAGATACATTAATTGAAGTCGTAGTATTTATGTCAAGTATTGTCGAGCCGTTAACTCTCCACGTTGGATAAACCTGGAAATAAATTGTTTTATTCGGAAAAACACTGTAGCTATACTCAAAGTTTGAATTAACCTCTTTTTTTGTAATCAAAAGATTCCAGCTCCTTACTCTGAAGGATGTTGAAGCTCCTACTGCCACTCCATTTGTTTTTGTGATATTTATATCCACCTTATAGTTATCCACGACAAAGTTTAGGGCATCTAGGGTAAATGCAAACCTGTTGGTAAATGAATTATTGCTATATAAGTTGGTTGTAGTTATGTTTTTCATAACTGTTCCTGCACTATTCTTAATAGTGCCATTAAAACTATATACATCAGAGTTGTTATTGGTTACCGCAACAACTTCAATAGACGCTTGCTCTCCTTTGTCAAATGTGTACTTAATTGATTTTCCCAATTCATCCTTCATAAATATCTTTATGTCGAATCCTGTGACTTCAAATACGCTAAAGCCTTTGAAGTTATTTACTTCAACAATATATTTTCCATACTGCGATGGGGCTGAAGAGTTTATACTGCATTTTCCAGTTTCTCCGGTAGTGCAATTAAAGAAGCTAACCACTGTTTTGTTGCTATTCCATATAGTGATATTAACGGTTACATTTGCTACGTAAGCTATATGGTCGCCAACTTCTCTGATGGACTCTGCCTGTATTGTAACATTTTCTCCTTGTCGGTAACTTAACTTATCAGAGCTAACAAACAATTTGTCAACTGTTTTGTTCATAACTTGAATCTCTGTTTGGACAAACAAGTATCTGCTGTTTGGATCAGTATAGCTTACCTTAATATAGTATTGCGCAGTTGTTGATGGTGCGCTTATCAATTGGGCTGAAGGGTAAAAATCGCTTCTAGAGTAAAATATTCCTGCAGTAGTGGTATTTAGCTCATAAACAGAATCAGTCGCGTTAGTGTTTTTATTGATTATAGAAACATTCAGAGTTGCATTAATCAAAGATGTGCGATTGGAAATTACCGTGCCATTACTGCTAAAATTCGAAATCAAAGCAATTCCTCTAAGCTCTATCCTTTCAGAAGGAGTGTATATTGTCTTAGATGTGACAAAACTCAAATCAGTGGTATAGCTATTTGCCGCAACAGACGGCAATAAAAATATAATAAAAATAAAAAGCCCTAACAAAAGCAATGCCCCTTTTTTTATCATCTTATAATCAAAATTGTTTTTTTTGTTGTTTTAAGATATCCTTTGCATGCTTATATTTATATATTTCGTATATTGGTAACTGCTAACAATATAAGTGGCTGCTCCAAAATAAGGGGCGGTGGGCGGGCAGAAGAATGTTAATTGTGCTATCAAAATGGCGTGTATCTGTAAAGATATTTTTATTATAAAAAAGAATCAAGATGCGCCATTTTGCCTGTAGCGCGGCTCTGGAGCAGCCACTTTAATGTTCCATATCTCTTTAGAATGAGAGGTGTTAGCAGTTATGTATATTGTAGTATCTACGCAAGTAAGTCATATCATCCAAGAAGCTTTACCATTTCTTTTGCGTCATTTTTAATGTTCTTGGATTCATAAAGCGCCCTTCCTACAATTGCATGCCAATTTTTTCCGGCAGCTTTTGCGCTTTCTGCAATATTGCCGTGCTGCGCAATTAATCCAGGAGAATAAAAAACAGGCTTAATCCCTCTTGCTTCCAAGAAAGCCTTGTATAATTTAATTTTTTCAGGCTTGTTTCCAGGCACAACATAATCAGCAATTTTTTCTTGCGCAGCAATCTCATAAATCCTTAATGGAGCATCATTTGCAATAAAGCCGCTTTCGTTTTCCAAAAACGCATTATGCGTCATTTCTCCTCCGACAATTACACCCATTTTTTCCTTTTTGCAGGCTTTTATCCACGCAATTTCAGTTTCAGGGCCTGCAAAAGGAAATAAAATCACTGCATTAACGCCTTTGACAGATTTTGCAAATTTATTGCCTAATTCAGGTATATCATTAGCAGCCTTTTGGTGGTCATAGATAATAGGAAGATTAGTATATTTTCTTACAGCATCAACAACTTTCGGGATTCCATAAGGCAGGCATAATTGCAGCCCGATTTTATAAGCGCCTATTCCTTCCACAGAGCATGTTTCTTTGACAAGATTTTTGAGCTGCTCTAAATCAGCAACATCGCAGCTTGGAATTATGCTCCTGCTTAACTTAATTATTGCCATTTTGTATTATTTCAGTATCTATGCGAATAGCTTTTATTGATACAAAAGCCAAAGCGGTGGCTTCGTCATAAAAATTCTGCTGTTCGCAACAGCGGAATTTTTACCAGTTACGTTGGTAAGCCCTGCACTACGAAACACTAAAAATCTGCCTTGCAGATTTTTTAGTGTGCTGAAACCAATAGTTTGTCATTGCAAAATTTCCACCGCTCAAGGAGCGGTGGAAATTTTGATTCTATTAATCATTTTGCAGCTTATCCTGCTCTAAATAATCAATTATTCCATTATATTTATCCTCATCAATTTTGTCAATGCTTTTCAGCTTCTGAGCCACCTTGCTCCCTGTCCAAAACAATAACAACATCCTTAACAATGCCGCCGGAATTTTTTATTCCCTCAACAAATATAAGCTTTGAGTATGCATTTGTTGCCATATCATCCACTAAAACTGTTTTTGCATTTTTTGTTAATATTCCTTCAACAGTATCTTTAGTGCCGTAACTTTTAGGCCTTTTCCTTACATAAATCATAGGCAATTGCGTTTTTAATGAAATGGCAGTTGCCAAAGGTATGCCCGCTGTTTCTGCGCCTGCAATAACATCAGGCTTCAGTTTATTAATTACCTTAACAAGCTCTTCTGCCACAATAGCCATGCTTTTAGGATAAGAAGGCAGCACTCTTAGATTGACATAAATAGGGCTTAACTTTCCTGATGCAAGAGTAAATTCTCCAAACTTCAAAACATCGGCATCTGCCAAAGCCTTAGCAATTTTTTCATTCATAATGCAAAACCTCCTTTGCCTTTACATTATTAATCTTTCCGTTCTCAAATACAATATTTCCATTAACTATACTTGCTATGGGCCAGCCTTTTAGTTTCCAACTGTCAAAAGGGCTCCATTTGCATTTGGTAAATAGCTCATCGTTTTTAATTTCTTTTTCCAAATTTAAGTCTATAACAGCTAAATCAGCGTCAAAACCCTCTTTAATAAAGCCTTTGTTTTTAATCTTAAAAATTTTTGCTGGATTTTCACAGCAAAGCTGCACAATTTTCTGCAATGTTAGCTTTTTTTCATTTAGTAAATTAAACAGCAATGGAAGCATTGTCTCGCATCCTGGAACCCCGTAAGGATAATTTATTTGCATTTTTTCTTCTTTTGTATGGGGAGCATGGTCTGTAGCTATAGTGTCAACTTTGCCATTAAAAATTCCTTCCCATAATGCCTTTTGATCTTCTTTTGTCTTGAGCTTTGGCTTCATTTCCCCAAAACTTTGAAGCTCATTCAAATCAGCTGCTGTCAAAAATAAATGATGAGGGCACACTTCAACATAAACATTATTTTTTATTTTTCCAGCTTTTGCATGATGAAGCTCTTCCTTCGAGCTTACATGGCAGAAATACAAGCTATTGTTAGATTTTTTTATTAGCTCTATTGCCTGAAGAACATGGTCAGTTTCCGAGTGCACTGCCACTGTCTTATTGGATGAAAAAATTTTTTCTAGAACATCTAATTTGTCTAGTTTTAAGTCGCCGGTAGTGTAATCCATATAAACCTTAACTGAAGCTACATTCCTTGCTTTTTCTATTTCCGCTGTATTATCGCTTGTAGAGCCAAAATGAAATCCGTAATTGACAATGCTTTTTTTCGCAAGCTTTCTTTTTTCATCAAGCCTTTGAAGGTTAGTTGTAGCTGGAATTGTGTTTGGCATATCCAGCACAGTAGTAATGCCGCCAGCAGCAGCTGCCATGCTTCCTGTAAGAAAATCTTCCTTATGGGTTAATCCTGGCTCCCTGAAATGAACATGAGAGTCTATTGCTCCAGGAATTATAACCTTATTAATTGCATTAAAAACTTCATCAGCCTTTAATTCCTGATTTGTTATTTTTATTATCTTTCCATCTTCTATAAAAAGATTTTTCTTAACTAAACTTCCATTTTGGTATATTTTTCCGTTTTTTATGAGAAGTGACATTTTGCTTTGATTTTACGAGTGTGCTGAGTGGTATTCTCCCAATGAAACCTTTTTACCGCTTTTGAGCCTTGCAAATTTTCCAAATTCAGTCATTTCATTTAACTGCTTTGAATTAAAAACAGGGCCGTCTATGCATACTATCTTGTCATTTATCATGCATTTTCCGCAAACTCCAAAGCCGCATGCCATAAACCTTTCAAGGGAAGCCTCACACTCAATCTTGAATCTGTTGCATATTTCCAGCACTTTTTTCATCATAATTTCAGGGCCGCAAGTGCAAACAATCCTTATTTTTTTGTTTTTGGAAAGGACTTCCTCTAAAATTTCTGTTGTGAATCCTTTTTTCCCATAACTGCCGTCATCTGTGGCAAAAAGAACATTCTTGCTCTTATACCTTTTGGCATAAATAAGATGCTCTTTGCTCCTTGCGCCGTTTATTATCCAAGGATTCTTTAAAGCATCAATTAAAGTGGAAACAGAAGCCATTCCAACGCCTCCAGCAACAACGCACGCATTTTCCTTGATTGAAAAGCTGTTTCCGTAAGGCCCTCTTATTCCTATCTTATCATTTTTTTTCAAAGCATCCAAAGCGCGGGTAAATTCTCCAATCACCTGAAAAGTAAATGCAAATCCTTTTTTGTTATTATAAGAAATTGCCATTGGCTTTTCATCTATGGCAGGAAGCCATACCATAATAAACTGTCCTGGCTTGCAGCTAATTCTATGTTTAAAGAAAAATGACTTTTGCCCTTTGCCTTCGGAAACTACCTCGCTTATTTCCATTATTTGAGGGATTTCATTCCTTATTGTTTCGCAGCATTGCATTTTAAAGTTTTTATTCATGCGCGCATCCTCTTATATCTTCCAAACTTCTTATTTTATTTTTTTTCATCCAAATTAACATTTCGTCGCATATTTTTTTGAATACATTAATGCCCCTGTAATAAATTCCTGTTCCAATGCCGACAGCGGTTGCGCCTGCCATTATCATCTCAATTGCGTCTTTGCCATAAGTAACTCCGCCTGTACCTATAATTGGAATCTTCACATCTTCATATATTTCATAAACGCACCTCACAGCAATAGGCTTTAAAGCAGGGCCTGAAATTCCTCCTATTTTGTTTGCCAATACTGGCTTTCTTACATTAATGTCAATCACCATGCCTACAGCAGTATTTATAGCAGTAATTGCGTCTGCTCCTGCCCTTTCTGCTGCATGGGCTATTTCCTTTATGTCATAAACATTAGGACTTAATTTTACGCTTACTGGAATATTCCCTGAATTTTTTTTAACAACTCCTGTAATTTCAGCAGTTAAAGCTGCATCAGCATAATACGGCTTTCCATAATCCATATGAGGGCATGATATATCTACTTCAATCATTGCGGGCTTTAATCTAGACATTTTTTTTGCAACTTCTCCAAACTGCTCAATTTTATAGCCGTAAATGCTTCCTATAACAGGAACGCTTAAATCGTCAAGTGTTTTAAAATCCTTAAGGGCATTGTCTATCCCCTGTCCTGGAAGCCCGACTGCGTTAAGAAATATATTGCCATAGCCAAACATTGTCGGGTTTTTATTTCCAAGCCTTTCTTCATGGCATAAGGACTTTAAAGTTACAGCGCCAGCCCCATTTTTTCCTATTCTGTCAATGCTTTCTTTTGTAACTCCTAAAATGCCTGAAGCTAGAATAGTAGGGTTGCGCAGATTTATTCCGCATAAATTTGTTTGCAGCATTCTTTTTTATCCTGTAAAAATTCCACGCTCAAGCAGTGGTAATTTTGTATCATAATATTACTATATCCTCCTCTTCCATAATTCTCTCGCAGTAACTGCACTTTACCTTTAACGGATTTTTCATAAGAACAGAGAATTTAGTAGCCGCTTTCTCATTATTCGTTATGCAATTAGGGTTAGAGCATTTAATTATGCGCATAATTATTTTTGGTATTGCAACCTTTATTTTTTCTCTCACTTCATAATCCTTTATTATGTTTACTGTGGCATCAGGAGCAATCAGCGCAATTTTATCAACCTCATCTTTAGTGAGGCTTTTATTGCCTATCTTTATAATGCCCTTCTTACCCATTTTTTTGCTTGCAAGATTTGTTGCTACTGAGATGATGCTTTCTATTCCGCTAATGTCAAGAATTTCAACTACTTTAAAGGTTATATTGCTCGGCAAATGGTCTATCACAGTTCCATTCCTTATTGCTGAAACCGTTAGCTCTTTTTTCATTTTTTCTTTTAATTTTTTTCTTTAGTTTGTTTTATTTCAAGCTTATTTTATTTTCCCAAGCACTAAAGCCAAAAGCGCCTTTCTTACAGGAATTCCGTTTGCTGCCTGCTCAAAGTAAACTGCATGCCTTGTCTCGTCAATACTAGTGTCTATTTCATCAACTCTTGGCAATGGATGCATTATCTTAAGCTCTTTTTTTATATGGGGCAATAACCCCATATCAAGCTTGTAAACTCCCTTATATTTTTCATATTCTACTGGATCAGGAAACCTTTCTTTTTGTATTCTCGTCACATAAAGAACATCCAGCTTCTTGCTTACTTTCAACAAATCTTGCTCTGTAGAGAAGGGTATGCCTTCCTCACGCAGCTCATCTAAATAGTTTTTTGGCATCTGCAATGCCTCTGGCGCTATAAAATAAAATGTAGGGTTAAAATGCGACAAGGCAACTGTCAGGCTATGGACTGTTCTGCCATATTTTAAGTCTCCTAAAAGCCCTATATGCAAATTTTCTAGCTTCCCCTTTACCTTTTGTATTGTAAAAAGGTCAAGCATTGTTTGTGTTGGATGCTGATTTGCGCCGTCGCCTGCATTAATCACGGGCTTTGAAGATGCTTCAGCAGCAAGCCTTGCAGAACCCTCAAGAGGATGCCTTATGGCTGTAACATCTGCATAGCAATCTACCATTTTCATTGTATCCCATAAAGTCTCTCCTTTTTTTACAGAGCTTACGCCTGGGCTTGCAAATCCTATGACTTTGCCTCCAAGCTGCTCCATAGAGGAAGTAAAGCTAAGCCTTGTCCTTGTTGACGGCTCATAAAACAATGTTGCAAGGATTTTATCATTCAGCAGATTGGGATTTGGCTTTTTTTCCATTAATCCTGCAATTTTCAGGATATAAAGCAGTTCCTGTTTTGAGAATTCGTTGATTGAAATTATATCCCTATTTTTAAAATCCATCTTAAAAAAATAACACAATGCTGTTAATATTTAAATCTTATGCTTACAGTATACATTATTGGTAATTTGTCAAGTAAAGTTGTTAACTTTGGATAACAAAAACAATAAAATTAAAAATAAAAGGGCATTTTTTATGAAAGATGGCACTGAAATTATACAACACTTTAAGCAGAAACAAAGAGCTGTTTAAGACGATAAAAAAGGGCTTTGTGGGCATTTATACATGCGGGCCAAACAAAATTACAATGCAAATTATAATCTGATTAGGATGTAATTTTGGGCATTCCGTATATGATTATGCCCATATCGGCAACTTTAGGGCTTATGTATGCAGCGATATTCTTAAGCGCTACTTAAAGTACAAAGGCTTCAAAGTAAAGCACGCCATGAACATAACAGATGTAGATGATAAAACCATCAGAGGAGCAAACAACGAAGGAATTTCTTTAACAGAATATACAAGAAGATACGAAAAGGCTTTTTTTGAGGATTTGGAAACTTTAAACATTGACAAGGCAGATATTTTTCCACGGGCTACAGAGCATATTCCGGAAATGGTGGAAATAATCAAAAATTTGTTGAGCAAAAATATTGCGTACAAGGCAAAGGACGGGATTTATTTTGATATTTCTGAGTTCAATAGCTATGGAAAATTATCCCATACGAAATTGGAAGAGCTGCAAGGAGGAAAAAGAGTTAAGCAGGATCAATACAGTAAGGAAGAAGCTCAGGATTTTGCCTTGTGGAAATTCTGGGATGAAGATGATGGAAAAGTTTTTTGGGAAACTGAGCTTGGCAAAGGCAGGCCAGGCTGGCATATTGAATGCTCAGCAATGTCCATGAAATATCTTGGAGAAAGCTTTGATATGCATGCAGGCGGAATTGATTTAATATTCCCTCATCATGAAAATGAAATAGCTCAAAGTGAGGGCTCTACAAAAAAAACATTTGTAAGATACTGGTTTCATAATGAGCATTTGCTTGTTAACGGGCAAAAAATGTCAAAATCCCTCGGAAATTTTTACACTTTAAGGGATTTGCTAAGCAAAGGCTATAATCCAAAAGCGATACGCTATCTTTTGCTTTCGGCCAATTACAGGATGCAGTTAAATTTTACTGAAGAAGCGGTTAAAGCATCAGAAAATGCCGTTCAAAGGCTTCAGGATTTTGTAATTAAATTAAAGTCGATAAAGCACAAAAACAATGAAGCAAAAGATAAAGGAGATAAAGGCATAAAAGAGCTTATTGAAGAGGCAAGAAAAAGCTTTGAAAGAGAAATGGACGATGATTTGAACATTTCAAATGCGCTGGCAGTAATTTTTGATTTTGTAAAAAAGGCTAACATATTGATAATGGAAAATAAGGTATCAGGCAAAGATGCTGATGACGCTCACAGCCTAATGCTGGAGCTGGATAAAGTTTTAGGAATCTTAGAAAAAAAAGATGAGGAAATTCCTAGCGAAATAAAAAAAATAATTGATGAGAGGGAAAAGGCTAGAATGGAAAAGGACTTTAAAAAAGCCGATAAAATAAGAAATGAATTAAAAGAAAAAGGCTATATTCTTGAAGACACCAAAGATGGAGTTATAGCGAAAAGAGATAAATAACAGTATTTACTCAAGTAAACAAAATTAAGCCGAAGCGGTGGCGTATGCCGCCTACGAAAATTCCGCTGTTCGCAACAACGGAATTTTTATGACGAAGCCACCGCTTTGGCTTTTGCATCAGAAAAATTATTTGTGTAGATACTGAAATAAACGTAACTGCTAACAGAACTTCGTTTGACAAGTGAGGTTTTTGCGAAAGTAAATGCTTGTGCGTCATTGCCCATTCTGGAAGTTCCACAGGATTATGATAAGCGACCTGAGCAACATGAAATGTTGCGAAGTTGAGAGGAATTTAAGGCTCCGCACAAGCACGAATAAGAATTCGCAAAAACCCTTTAGGGAGTGTTAGCAGATACAAATAAACAAAAACTTTAATAATACAGCAAAAATAAGAAAATTATGCTCGTAAATTGGATTTATGCACTTGCAAGTGTTCTGATAGTCAGCTCGGTATCTTTCGTGGGCATACTGATTTTCCCGATAAAAACGGACAAGCTTAAAAAAATGCTGATTTATATGGTAAGCTTTTCTGCAGGAGCCTTATTCGGCGATGTTTTTGTGCATTTGCTGCCGGAAACTGTTCAGGAATACGGCTTTGGATTAATGACATCGCTTTATCTGATTTTCGGGATTATAATCTCTTTTTCCATTGAAAAATTTGTTCATTGGAGGCATTGCCACATACCAACTACAAGGGAGCACATACACCCTTTTGCCATGATGAACTTGTTCGGAGACTCTGTCCATAATTTTATTGACGGGCTAATAATCGGCGCAAGCTATTTAGTAAGCATACCTGTAGGCATAGCAACAACAATAGCCATTATTTTGCATGAGCTGCCGCAAGAAATAGGGGATTTTGGAGTGCTTTTGCACGGAGGCTTCACAAAATCAAAAGCGCTGTTTTTTAATTTTATCACTGCATTAACTGCGGTTTTAGGCGCAATACTTTTCTTAATTGGAAGCTATTATTTTGAGGATGTTACCCAAATGCTCATACCATTTGCGGCAGGAACATTTATTTACATAGCAGGTTCTGATTTAATACCTGAACTGCACAAAGAAGTTGAAATTAAAAAATCCATGATGCAGCTAATTGCCATTATTTTAGGAGTCAGTTTTATGTTTTTATTATTGTTGGTTTAAGTTGCAGCAAATATTTATAAGCAATGCAATCAATCTCACGATTCATGAAAAAAATAGGAAAGAAGGCATTCATCAAAAAGACATTCAAATTTATAATTTTTGTATTGGTAGTAATCCTGCTGGTTTTTCTCATAAAAAACAAATGGAATATTCCCAATGCTTTTAGCGATATGGCAGAAATTTTAAGGATTAAATAAGTAAAAATCATTTCTTATACTCATACAATTGCTGGGAATCAAAATTCCAGAGCTCTTTCCACTCTGCATCTGTTGACATAAAGTCAATTTCCCTGCAATTATGGGATATTGCGCTTTTTATATGCTCAATAATAAGCAATTTTCCCAAATTATCTATTTTCGGATTTCTGCCAAATGCCGAAACAGTATAAATATTATTATAAAAAAAGCCTAAACCTGCTGCTTCTGTGTTCTTATTTATTTGTATGATTGTCATATCAATAATATTCATTTTTGTTGCTTCTTCCGCAAGTTTCATCATGCTAAGCTCAAAATCCCTGTCATTATAATCCGAATCATTGCCAAGACAAATTCTGTTCAGCTCAGCAATTCTGCCAAAATTTTTCATGTCCTTTTCATGCTCAATTTCATAGCCAAGATGCTCCAGATTTTTTATGTCGTATCTCAGGTTTTTCCTGTGTTTTTTTTTAAAGGATTTCAGGTAATTTTCAAAGCTGTTTCCATGCTTATCCAGATTTAAAAAATACCTTTTTGCGCCTTCAGCAAAATCATAATGTTTTTTTTCATCAAAAGAAATGTAAGGTATTAAGGTATTTTTAGGGCATTTTTCAAGAAAAAGCCTTGCATTTGTTTTATCTTTAAGCAAAATCCTGTTTTGCTCCGGAAACTCATCACCAAAATAAGTGTAGCTCTTTTCCTTTTTGTCAAAAACCAATGGCATTATTCCTTTTTTCTCTTTTCCATCAAATCCTACTATGAAATTAAACTCATAATTATTGTTGTAAAAACAAAAGCGAAAATCCCACAAATCCCATATTAATTGTTTAGGGCTAAACTCATTCCATAATTTCTTGCACTCATTCTCATCTTTAACAATCTCAAACTCAATCATAAGCGTTTACTTCCTCACAATTGAAAAAATATAAGTTTTGTAAATTTTATCAGGCTTGAATTTTTTCTTGAAATAAAGCAGCGTTTTTCCTGAGCCTCCGAAATCAACATGCTCATAGTCATTTTTTTTTAACCTATCCAAATCATCAATATTTGCTATTTCCCCCAAGCCATGATAAGAATAGTCTAATATGCCCACAGCAGAATAATAATTATTGCTGTTCGGTATTTTCCATCCTGCTGTTATGGTGCATGGCTTTCCATTAACATGCAAAGTTTTTGCTATATCTGCCCCTTCAAAATTATTGTTGATTAGGCTAGTATAATAACTTTTTTTAACGCTGTCATTTCCTATCCTTTTATTTATCCAGCTTTTAAGGATACTTAAAAGCTCGTCTTTTGAAACTTTCCTGCTATCTGCTACTTCCACATTATTTTTGCGATAAAACCTATTTTTTATGTTCCTTAATTTTTTCCATTTTCTTCCTTCAAGCCTTGAATCCCACATTTTCATGCTATAGACGGGCCAGTAAAGAATGCATGAAGTGCTGCATGCCCTGAAATTATTTTCTTTGTTTAAGGCGCTTAAAAGGCTTTTTCTTATGTCTTCAGAAAGCTCAACAGCAAATTTTTTGGCATTTTGCGTTTTAAGAATATAATTAATAGACTCCAGCAGCAAATCAATTCTTTCTGATTCGGGAGCTAAAATTCCATTTGGAAAAAGGCTCCAGGCATTGCTTTCTGCATTTACTTGCGCTAAAATGCCCTTGCCTCTGTTAAACCCAAAAAACACATTCTTATTTGCAGAAGATTCATTATAAAGATAATGCATGTAGTTATGCTCAGCAAAAAACCCGTATTTTTTTATAGAGCTTTTTATTATTTTTCCATGCTTAACAACATCATTGATTATTTTCACTTATGGACACCTTTCCTTTGCAACAACCCCTTATTTTTTGTTAGCAGTCACAATCTTCGCTTAAAATCTTCATATCCAAATTCCCTTATAATTTCCATTTTGCCATTAAGCCTTTGCACGCATATTGATGGCAGATTAACGCCATTGAAAGTTGTTGTCTTTACCATGCTGTAAATAGCCATGTTAGTAAATATTATTTTTGAGCCAATGGAAAGTTTTTCTGGAAACATATAATCACCTATTATATCGCCAGCAAGGCAAGTAAGCCCTCCTAATCTGTAATCATATTTGAAAATTTTTTTATCTTTTTCTGTGCAGCTTGATGCAATTTTTGCGCCTACTACTTCAGGAGTGTAGGGCATGCCCAAAACATCCGGCATATGGGTTTCTGCAGACGTGTCTAATATTGCTATGTCCATTCCGTTATTTATTATATCCACAACAGACGCAACTAAAAAGCCGGCATTTAACGCAACTGCTTCCCCGGGCTCAAGATAAACATCTATACCATGCCTTTTTTTGAAAGATTGGATTAGATTGCATAATAAGTTTGTGTCGTATCCTTCTTTTGTGATATGATGGCCACCGCCAAAATTTACCCATTTCATTTTGCTGAAATATTTTCCGAATTTTCTTTCTGCAGCCTCCAAAACTCGCTCAAGCGCACCTGCACTTTGCTCGCATAACGCATGAAAGTGAAGCCCTTTAATTCCATTAAGATGCTCTTCTTCAAAATTTTTTATAGTAACTCCCAATCTTGAATAAGCAGAGCATGGGTTATAAAGCTCCACAGGAGCCTCAGAATATTCCGGATTTATTCTTATTCCGCATTCAATGCCATGCTCAAGAGCAATTTTTTTGTATCTTCTCCATTGATTAAAAGAATTAAATACTATGCACGTGGAATACTCCACAAGCTCTTGTATATCCTCTTCCTTATATGCTGGGGCTGCAACCACTACTTCTTTGCCAAATTCTTTGCAGCCCAGCTTTGCTTCATGCGGCGAGCTTGCGCATACGCCATCCAAATATTTTTTAATTAAGGGAAATGTGCTGAATGCGGAATAAGCCTTCAACGCAAGCAATATCTTTGCTCCGGTTTTTTGTTTCACATCATTAAGAATCTTAAGATTTTTTTCTAGCGCTCTTTCATCTATGATAAAAGAAGGAGTTTTTACTTCTCCAATATTGAACTTGGGAAATCTACTTGCTTCCATGGTAATCCGTGTTCATTAAGCATCTCCATAAAAGGCTCTGGATCAAGCTGCTCAACATTAAAAACACCATTTTCTTTCCAGATATTTTTTATGATAAGCATAGCCCCAATTACAGGAGGCACTCCTGCTGTATAAGAGATTGCCTGAGACTTAACTTCATCATAGCACTTAGCATGGTCACAAACATTATAGATATAAACCTTTTTTTGTTTGCCATCTTTTATGCCATCAAAAACGCAGCCTATAACTGTTTTTCCCTCATAATTTGTTCCTAATGAGCTTGGGTCGGGCAGTAAAGCCTTTAAAAATTTTAATGGAACGATTTTCTTGCCATCAAACTCAACTTCATCAATTCTTGTCATGCCAATATTTTGCAATACCCTCAAATGAGTTATGTAATTTTCAGAAAATGTCATCCAGAACCTTATTCTTTCAAGCCCTTTTACGTGCTTTACCAAAGACTCCAATTCCTCATGGAAAAGCAAATAGCTTTTCTTAGCTCCAACTTCAGGATAATTAAAATCAAAGCCAATCTCCAAAGGTTTTGTTTCAATCCATTTTCCTTTCTCCCAGTATTTTCCGTTTTGGGTTATTTCCCTTATATTTATTTCCGGATTAAAATTAGTTGCAAAAGGATGCCCATGGGAGCCTGCATTGCAGTCAAGAATGTCTATGGTTTTAATTTTGTCGTAGAATTTTTTTTGGGCATAAGCGCAAAAAACATTGGTTACGCCAGGATCAAAGCCGCAGCCGAGCAGAGCCATTATGCCCTTGCTTTTAAAGCGCTCATGATAAGCCCACTGCCATTTATACTCAAATTTAGGAGTGTCTTTAGGCTCATAGTTTGCAGTGTCTATATAATTTACATTTGTTTCCAAGCATGCGTCCATTATTGATAAGTCTTGATATGGCAAAGCTACATTTATGACAACATCAGGCTTTACTTTCTTAATCAGCTCAACTGTTTGTGGAACATCATCAGCATCTACTTGAGCTATATCAATAATTCTTCCTGTCTTTTCTTTCACGCTTTGCTGGATATTTCTGCATTTTTCTATGTTTCTGCTTGCCAAAACAATTTTAGAAAAAACTTTAGGAACTTGGGCGCATTTATGCGCAACAACATTTCCTACGCCACCAGCCCCAATAATCAAAACATTCCCCATTTTTCTTTTCTATTTTATTGCCACCCAATATTTCTCAAAACAAAATATAGAGCAATTATTTAAACTTTTCTCTGCAACAGCTTAGCAGAAATCCTAAAAGTCAAAAACTAAAGTGGCTGCTCCAGAGCCGCGCTGTAGGTAAAATGGCGCATCTTGATTGTTATTACAGCAAAAACTATTTTGCGCATACACGCCATTTTATAGCACAATTAACATTCTTCTGCCAGCCTACCGCCACTAATAATGGAGCAGCCACTTATATTTGTTAAGGATTTCTACTGAGCCTCTGCAACGTAACTGCTAATATAACTTTTTCAGAAAAATAGGGTTTTTGCAAAAACCCCTGTCGAATAATTTTTAAGTTAATCCATCTTACCATAGCAAATTATGGAAGAGACAATGTTTTTTGATTTTTTGGTTGAGAAGTATTTAAGCGAATTACGCAATCCTAAATTAGGGCCAAGAGCTCATCAGCGGGATTTGCTTACACCTGATAAAGAGAGATTAATAGCTATACTAAGGAAATCTCATCTGTTTCTAATAAACGGTGCTGTTGCTGATGATTTGGCTAATATACCTTCAGAAGCTACAAATTATGAGGCTGCTTTTCATTTGCCATATGATATAATCTTCTTTGAGTTTATGGATGCTATCCTTATAGATAGGCCACTTTATTCCCAAGGAGCAAGAGCAACGAATACATTGCCGTTAAAAGCTATATTAATGGGAAAATTTTTGGATATCCTTGCTTTGCCAAAAAAAAATCTGGAGGAAATTGTAAAAATTGGAGGGCATCAAATGAGAAGCTGCATGGGAATAATCTTATTTTATGATGAGCCAACAATACAATATTTGCCGGATGAAATCCTTTTCCATCCTAAGGACTTTAAGGAATTTCAAGCTGGAATTACCCAAAGTAGCGTGTTGGTTTCTGATGGGCGTGATTATTCTTCAGCTTATAATAATAGCATGACTATTGCATCTTTCAGAATAATGAATTTAGTTATAAACATTATAGATTATATCAACTCTCATAATGTAACAATACATAGAGTTGATAGAGTTGATAGAGTTAGAGAAGCTAATAGCAGAAGAAGTATTCCGAAAGAAGAGCCAATACAGCCCTTGAAGCCCTATCACTGGATTGATGTAAAGCAGCATGTAGTCTATCACAAAGAAGAACTTTCAAACTGGCATAAGCAAGAGAGGGCTTATCAGGAAATGGTAAGGGGGCATTTTCAAAGGTATCACACTATAGATGGTGGTATAACCTGTTGGGTTGGCCCGTACAGAAGAGGCCCTGTTGATGCGCCATGGAAAGATACTCGCCATCGTGTTCTGTATGACAAGCTAATGAAAGGGTTTACACTAAAGATAAACACTTCGCAGCAAAAATAGTTAAGCTATTTCACAAACTTTAGCAGCATGTCTTTGTCAAATCTCCACATATTTTTCCAGTGGTCTGCTGACGCACCAAACTCTGCACATCTCGCCTTCTTTTTTATCGCATTCTGAATGTTCAGAATTGTCATAAGCTTTCCGAGGTTTGGTATTTTCTGGCAATTAGCGCTTCCTATTAAAGCGTAATACCTATTGTTAAAAGAGATGCACACATCTACAGCTTCTACCTTATTGTTAATTTCCACGCTTATCATATCTAAAATTCCTTTTTCTTTTGCCAGCTTAATCATCCTTAATATGCCTTTTCTGATTGTTTTGTCATTAAGTTTTGATTCTTCTCCATATCTTTTGATGTTTAATTCCACAAGCCTCTTGTAATCCTTAATCCTGTTTAGGTAAACCTTGTATTCAGGAATATTTTTTAATTCCCATCTCAGGTTTTTCTGCCTTTTTTTGTCCAATGAGCTGAAATATTTTTCAAAGCTGTAATTATATCTGGATAAGTTAAGGTAGTGCGTATACTGGTCATTTAAGAAATTGTGATATTTGCCCTCTTTGATGTCCAAACCCTCCATAAATGTGTTGTTAGGGCATTGCTCCAAGAAATTTTTAAGCTTGGTTTTGTCTTTTAAGTATAATGAATTTCTTTCCGCAGTAAACCAGCCCCCTATATAGCTATACTGGTTTTTGCCCTTGACAAAAACCAAAGGAATTACCCCATTAACTCTCTTTTTGTTATAGCCTACAATAAAGTAAGGTTTGTGGTATCTTTTATCAAAAAAGCAGGACCTATAATCCCAGACATCAAATAACCTTTTATTTGAGCTGAACAAATTCCAAACCGACTTACACTCATCAACTTCATCACAGATTTTAAAATGCATGTTTGTCTAAAGCTATCCTGTTTTATTAAGGAGAAGGAACTATCTTATATGGCTCAAAATTATTTTTCTCGGAAAATCTATTCCCCTCTTTAGGATTTTTTTTTCATACTTCGCAGCTTCAAAAGCTTGAGTGAGGTAATCTACCACCAACTCCGCATCAAATTCTTTGCATGAAAATATATCCATAAACACATAATCCTGATCGGGAAAAGTATGAATGCTTATGTGGCTCTCCGCAATCATCACAAAGCCGGAAATTCCTTCTGTGCCTTCAGAAAACTTATCCCGCCACTTGACAACATATGGCAAAGTCATCTTGGTCATATTGATTTTGTCAGGCAGCCTGTTTAAGATATCATACACTAAACTTACAGAAGCAAGCTTTTTTCTATTGCAGGACGATGCATCAATTGTTAAATGCAGACCGAATTCCCCCATTTTTTGAATCACTTGTCTTTTTTCCTTTTTTTATTTCTTTTTTATTTTTTATATTTTTTAAAAAATTTCACAAAAACTTAGTTTCAAAAGTAGTATTTAAAACTTTCTATTTATTAGATTTTCCGTCGAAATTTTTCCAGAAAAAAACTTTAAATTTGCTCCCAAAAAAGATAAGTAGCAAAGAAGCGGAAAGCGCAAAAATAATTATCGACGATATTATTGCATTTATAATTATTTTTGCAAAAATGTCCAAAAACAATTTTTCAGGATACAGCAAAACAATTTTCTCGAATTCCGGAGCAAAGGTGTAAGTTCCTGCTGCAAAAAAAGAATTATGAAAAATGTCAAAAGCAGCATCAAAGTTGAAATTAGCGACGGCAAAAAGCAAAAATGCAGTTAACAATGTTAAAATGCTTCCAAGCGCCAGCGCAGAAAAAACTTTTTTTGCCGCTTTTTTGACATCAAATCCGCTAAGGCAAAACTGCAAAGAAAGCAGCAGCAAAAAAATAATTGCGGAATAATAGTATAATGCCAAAACTTTTTCAATAAGCGCTTTCACGTCGGCAAAATGGGTTTTCTCCCTTTCATTGAAGAAGTCATTTTCAATTGCTGCTGCGCTGCCTGCAAGATAGCTTAAAACATTTTTGTTGATTATATCAATGTTATAGCTTTGCAGAGTTAAATAAACATCATGCTTCAAAAATTCTTTTTTGTAAAAATCAGAATCAAATGCCACCGCATTAAAGCTGTAAAGATAAGCCAATACAGGGACATTTAACACCATAAAAATAAAAATTGCAGTAGAAAATAACTTTGTTAATTTTGTTTTCATATCTTGTTTTTATATTTGCTTTTGTTTTTTTATTGCCTCTTCTATTGCCTCTTCTATTGAAGCATGCTCTCTTTTTGCATCTTTATTTGCATCTTTATGTTGCTCATTCGCAAAATTATTTTGCTCCGGATTATTTGCATCATCCATGGATTTATTGCCTGTTTCATTTTTTTGGTATTTATCCTCATGCTTAACTGCGTCAACAATTGTTTTTTCCATAGAGTCATCTTTTCTTTCCGCTTCTTCATCCAGCCTGTGAAGTTCATCTTTATTGCGTTCTGAGTTTGGGGCATAAGCATCATGATGGTATTTTTCAGAAGAGATGCTGGAAGAGGAATGATAGCTGCTGCTATGTATATCCCATTTATCATCCCAGTTTTTGTGTCTTTCATACATTTTATTTTTTTAGCAGGAATGCAAACAAGAATTTAGCTTCTATTTAATTTTATGCTAATATTGTAACTACTAACATTACTCTGTCCGACAAGTGGGGTTTTTGCGAAAGTAAGTGCTTGTGCGTATAGTGGCGCAACTAAATAATGGAACAATAATTATTGCGCCACTATGCTAGAGAACACAAAGTATAGGAACGGAAGTCAATAAT
>JACPMQ010000024.1 GCA_016185955.1 Candidatus Woesearchaeota archaeon
ATGTGCAAAATAGTTTTTTGCTGTAATAACAATCAAGATGCGCCATTTTGCCTAAAGCGCGGCTCTGGAGCAGCCACTTATATTATTAGCAGTTACTTAAACCATTTAGTTTAATATAGCCCAATAAGGTTTTTTAGCTGCTCTAAGGTTTCACATATTTTGCAACCAACCCAGAAACATCTATCTTAGAAGTTTTATTTTGTATGGTATTTGTGGTTATAAGATTTATATTTGCTTTCTTTAATTTTTGAAGGGCATTTTCCACAAGAATCCCATGGATGCCTATGCAAATAAATTTTTTTGCCCCTAATTTTCTTAATTTTTTTGCTGTCTCCAAGATTGTATTGCCTGTGCTTATTATATCATCAACAAAAACAATGTTTTTTCCTTTTATTCCTTTCATGTCTATTTTCTTATTTAGAGTTACTTTTACTTTTCTTCCCGAATATCTTTTCTTTTCAAGAATTGCATAGCTGCATTTAATTTCCTCAGCAACATGCCTTGCCCACTTGTAGCTTTCCCAATCTGGACCTACAATAAGAGGATTTTTTATGTTTTTTTGGATGTATTCTGCAATTAATGGATTAGCAGTTAGTTTTTCTGCCTTTATGGAAAAAAGATTTGAAAGGCTTTTCTGCCTGTGAAGATGCGGATCAATAATGTAAATTCCGTCGAAATATTTGCTTATTATGTCGGCTATTGCTTCAATGCTTATGCATTCTCCAGAATTAAATCTTTTGTCCTGCCTTAAGTAAGGGAAATACGGAGCAACAAGAAAAATTTTTTTTGCATTTAAATCTCGGGCTGTTTTTGCAGCAAATATAACCTCAATTATGCAGTCATTTACATTTTCATAAAAAGATTGTATTAAAACAACTGTTTTGTTGCTTACATTAGCAATTATTCTTACTTTGATTTCTCCGTCAGGAAACTTATTTACTCCGAGTTCTGAATAAGAAGTTTTTGCCTTTTTGGCTACTTTTTGCGCAATATGCCTGCCTTTTGAGCATCCTATTATTAGCATGGCATAAATTAGTAAATATGTTATATTTATATGTTGCTAAAAGCAACATTTTTAAAATGCCTTCTTTTTCTTTGGGAGTATGCCGCTGTAGCTCAGCCTGGTTAGAGCGTTACGCTCATATATTTGAGCTCTGATCCTCAAAGGAGATGACTTGAGCGCTAACTGGGTTACGTAAAGGTCGTGGATTCAAATTCCGCCAGCGGCATTATCTATCTAAGAATTCTTTTTTTTGTGTTAACGCCAGCGGCAGGATTTGAACCTGCGCGTCCTTGCGGACACTCGCTCTCTTACTTTCGCTTCGAGGCAAGCCCATTTAGCCGGATTCTGGCACGCTGGCATATACTTCAAACAGCTATTTTATTTCAACAATTTAAATTTTTGTAAAAATTCCACCGTTCATAGCGAAAATTCCACCGCTCTAAAGAGCGGTGGAATTTTCGTTTCAACTCTTTCTTTTCCATAGGAAAAGCGTGAGAACAGCCATAAAAATAAAAAATAGAAAGATGCCAAAAATATTTGCATAACTCCAGTTAATAAGCTTGTTTTGATAAGTGTAAAAATACTGCTTTGTCCCAAAAATATCCCAAGCATTTATTATTCCTGTGCCTTCATAAACAAGCATAATTAATCCAACAATTATAAAAAATATTCCTGAAATGAGGTTAGTTGAGTGCACTTCATAGGTTTTATTTTTTAAGGAAAATGAGAATATTTTGCCCTGAATAAGCTTGCTTTCAGCTAAATTAAATTTATCATAGAGCATAGCTAATGTGAATAGTGGAAGCAAGTTCCCTAGAGAATAAAAGAAAAGCAAGAGGGCAGATTTTAACGGACTTCCTATTATGGCTCCTATGCCGAGAATTCCTGCAAGTATGGGCCCTAAGCATGCTGTCCATCCAAGTGCAAAAAATATGCCGAACAGAAACATACCAAAAATATCGCCTTTGAACTGGTGCTTGAGCTTTATGAAAGAAGAAAAGCCTTTGCCGAGCAAAGTCATGCTTCCAAAAATAATGATAAAAATTCCACCGACTGTTACAATCCATTTTGTTTGGACAGCAGAAAGAAGCTGAGAGCCAAGAAAACCTGCTATGACCCCTAATGAAACAAAAGCTATTGAAAATCCTGCAAAAAACACTAAGGTCATTAATGTTATCCTTCTTTTTTCTTTGAATGTGTAAGCAAAATATGCAGGCAGAAATAGCAATATGCAAGGAGACAAAATGCCTAAAATTCCGGCAACAAATGCTATAAATAATGTTACTTTCAATGCAAAAGCTTCCGTGCTTTTAGTGTTATAATCTATGATTTTTTGCAGCCCGATAGGAAGATTAGATTGGGCGGATACAGCAGAAACTAAAATAAAAGTGGCAATAACAAGCAATATAGCCCATGACAGATTATTCAGAATATTAAATCTCATTTTCTTAATAATTGCTGACTAATTATTTTTTATTTTTAAAAATGTGCGGTTTATTGGTTTTGTAGCAGTGAAAATTTCGTTTTGTAGTAACTGCTAACATGGCTTTGTCCGAAAGGGGGGGTTGCGAAAGTCTATAGCGGAGAACACAAATAATTGATTAAAACAGTTTGTGTTCTCTAGCATAGTGGCGCAATAATTATTGTTAGATTATTTAGTTGCGCCACTATGCTTTGTGCTTGTGCGGAGCCGTAAAAATTCCGCTGTTGCGAACAGCGGAATTTTTACAAGTTACGTTGGTAATCTTGCAATTCGGCATTGTTTTGCGTTGGTAGTTGCTCGTCATTGACAAAAATTCCACCAATCCGAGATTGGTGGAATTTTTGATTATATGCCTCTCAACTTCGCAACATTTCATGTTGCTCAGGTCGCTTATCACAATCCTGTGGAACTTTCTGAATTG
>JACPMQ010000018.1 GCA_016185955.1 Candidatus Woesearchaeota archaeon
AAGCTTCCTGCACCTGGATTGGTACAACATCCAAGTATAGTTGTATCAGCAGCTATTAACGGCAAAACTAACAAAAATAGGGCAACATAGATTAACTCAGTGTATTTCATTTAGCATCTTTCCATACTTACTGTTATTATTTGATAGTCTTTAGGATTCCCATCATCACCATCTCCAACTTCTATTTTGAAAGAAAAATCATTAGTTGGGCATCCGAAATTGGATACGCCCGAAGAGGCAGAAGAAAAAATAGGAGTATCCTCATCTGCGTCTGATGCATCAAGATTGATTTTTACTGGCTTCTCTCTTCTTATTTCCACCTCATTTGCTTTTAGGTTTATGGTTAATGGCTGCATGTCTTCCTCCTCTCCGGTTATAACTAGCTTCTTAGTAATTTTTTTGGTAATTGGATCTTCTTTATATTCAAATCCATAAGTGGGTTTCATCTGTTTTGTCATAGATATTTTATCATCCTTAATATAATGCAAAGCCGGCGCTCTGTTTTTTCTTGCAAAAAAATATTTGTAAGGGGCATTATCAAGCAATGATTTTTTATCTGTAATAATTATCAAATCATCCTTTCCTGAAATATCTCTTTTTACTTCAACAATAAAATCTCCGCTTGAGCCCTTTGAAATATCAAACTTTATGTTGCTGATGTCATTTTCAATCAGAGTATCTGCAAAATCGTGCATTTTTGCCAGCCTTAAATTATGTTTTGCCAAAAAATCCTTTAATTCTGTTTTTTCTCCGCTGGATGCTTCCACAGTTATTGGAAATTCCATTTTAAAGACAACATCATTTTCATTAATGCTAACAATAGTTTTGTTTTCTTTTTTACTAAATTTAAAGCCCTGCTCCTCAAATGTTGAAAAATCTAAGCAATTTCCAATGTTATTCCCTACAAAAGTTTCTAATTGCAGCTGCATTGACTGCGCTTTGGTTTTTTTTAGCGCTGGCATCATATTAGCACCAAAGATATCCTGAGCTTCAAATTTTTCACGATCATTTTTGGATGGAAAATACGGAAAAAATTTCCAAGGGTAGTCTGGAACTGCTGCACTATACTCATTTACATCAAATCTTGGCTTAAGGATGTTGTAAACAACTTTTGAGCCTTCATGCTCAATAAAAAATTTATCTCTATCATCTTGGGTGTAATCAACAAGAGTGCCTCCTTGGCTAGTAAATAAATAGCCTCCTTGCCTGCCTATTTTTTTTAGCCCGTCTTTTGAAACTTCTGCAAGGCATTCTGTTATATAGGTCTTAATAGGTTGCACATCAAATTTTGCCTTTCTTGTGCTTCCAGATTCAACATTTAGATTTTTATTGCCAATAAATTTGCTCATCACAACAAGCATTATAACTACTATAATCATAATAACCCCTAATATCAAAAATATTGTAATTTGTGATTTTTTTTGCGATATCATATTACTCTTAGCTTTGATGTTAAGTCGTTCCATATTTTAGACGGATCTAATTTCGATGATGAGGATCCTTGCGCAATTACATAAAAGGCATTCCCATCTTTTCTGCATTTAATTCCCGAAGAAGCATCATTATTTTTTGCATTATAATTTTCAACAATTTTGCATATATCCGTGTTGAAGTTAAAATATTGCGCAAGCAGGTTTTTTGTTCCTCTCTCATCAATGGAAGCCTTTATTTCTTTATTTCCGTTTTTGCTCAAATAAAGCTTATCAAATCTTGCAAGATTTTCAACAAAAGTATTGTCTCCTGCCGGCAATGGGCTTATTCCCAGCTTAGTTTTTATCTCGGCAAAAATATTTTTAAGGAAAGAACTTTGCGTATTCTGCTGTCCAATTAAAATTTCATTTTTGTTGTAAATAATGCTCCGCATTTTTTTATTGTACCATGCATTTGTGTTGCTGCATTTTTGGTAGGTGCCATCATCCTTTATCCCATTGCACGCATCTATATTAACGCTTATTGACTTTAAGAAGTCTTTGTCCTCTTCTAATGGCTTATTTAATGATGTCCCTATAACAACCTTATTTGCATTATTTTGGGTGTAAGAAAGCACGCAAAAATTATTTGCTAAATTATTTGGCTTGGAGATAAAATCTTTAATCAACTTTCCTTCTAATTGGTAGCTTAAGTCATTTAACACGGTTTCTGGACTGCCGCAGAAAAGGATATAATCACTACCACTAGAAACCATATTTTTTAGCTGGAGGGCTACAAATTTAGTTAAAGTAGACCATTCGCCGTTTTCATCACAGTAATCATTGTTAATGAATTGTCCTTGTGCAATGCATCTTGGATTTTTTTCAGGGATAGGTATATTATTTGCTGATGGGTCTCCGCTTAAGCTCACCAAACATTGATTCTGCTCTGGGCAATATCCTCTTGACTCTTTATTTGGCGTGTATCTTGAATCAGAATACTGCCAATTTCCATCAATACATATTTTATTTTCAATTAGTTGGGGATTTTGTGCATCTTTTTGGTTGTCTATACATTTTTTAGAAGTTTTATCCCAGCATTTATTGTTTTCACATGGATTTTTTACATTTATGTTTGAGGTCTTTTCAGTGCTTGATTGACCACCAATATCACATTTAACAGTTTTTTGCCCTACTGTTATAGCATCACATACAAACTTCGATTTGGAAGTGGTATCAATCCAAAACTTCCAATCGCACCTTTTGTTATCAAGATAGGCATAAAGATTTTCTATTCTGCTTGTGGTTGCGCAGAAAACTTCTATTGAAGTGCCAACTGTTGCTTCAGCTGGAGCTTCAATAGTTTCTATTCTTGCCAAATTCACGTCTTTAGCTAATGTTTTTTCAATGATTGGAGGCTCGTCAATAATACACTTAGCATTTTTATTTTTCCCTTCTGATACGAACGCAGCACCACACACAAACTTTGATTTTGGTGTTGCATCAATCCAAGAGTCCCATAAGCATTTGTTGTTGTCAAAATAAGCGTAAAGATTGTCTATTCTGCTTGTTGTGGTGCAGAAAACTTCTATTTGGCTGTTTGCTATTGGTTGGGCTGGATTAACTTCAATGGTTTCTATAGTCAAGCTCTTTTCTGCTATGTTGTTGCCGATAACACATTTAACTGCCTTTCCTTCTCCTAAAATAACATTTTTACAGGTAAATTTTGATTGGGGTGTTGCTCCAACCCACAAATCCCATGCGCATTGCTTGTTGTCAAAATAAGCGTAAAGATTGTCTATTCTGCTTGTTGTGGTGCAGAAAACTTCTATTTCTCCTGACACTTTGGAATTTTTGACAGAAATATCAGTTATTGTTGGTTGTGCTGCGTAAACAGCTGAAGTTGAAATGGCAATTAAACTAATTAAAAATACTAAAAACAATGCCTCGCTCTTTTTTTTGGGGTTCATCATGCCTCTTTTGAGTTTTTAGGATACTGTGTTTTTATTTTTATTGTTTTTCGCAGTAAAAATGCTGTGCAAGCGGCACAACTGAATAATTGAGCAATAATTTTAACCAATTATTTGTGTTCTCCGCTATAAAACGAAATATTTTTGTTTCCCAAAGCTTCAAATAAGCTTCTAATGTCATGAGGGCTTCTCATTTGCAAAGGAGTATTGGCAAATGACGCAGCTATTGTATTAACTTTAAATTTTCTGCAAAGCATTATGTTCTGCATAATTCTTCCCATTATTAGCGGCTTATTTTTTGAGTCTAAAACTATTTTTAGTGAAAAGCCTATAATAATATTGTTGTTATAAGCTAATTTGCACAATATGTGATTCAAGCCGGAATATCTCTGGTGCATAGCATCCCTTTTGGGGTTATCTTCAAAAGAAAATATTAAATTTGCTTTGCGTTTTTCTATTACTTCCCTGTCATCATATGAGCTTCTAACAGCAATAAAGGCTTTATGATTTTTTAAAGTGTTTTTTGTTTTATTAATATCTTTGTTATCTGCTAAAATTCCATTATAAGTTTTAAATTTTTTTTCGGTTTCTATGCCTTTGATATTATTTGTCTGGCTCCTATCAAGATACTCTTTAAGGCTATAAAGGAAAATCACTCCATTAAAGCCTAAATTTTTAGCCATTAAAAGAAATTCAGCTTCATTATTATTGGGTAATACAATATCTATCATTTTTCCATCGGAAACACAGGGGTTATATCTTTTTAGATGAGTATATCTAAATCCTTGTATTTTAAAACAAAAGTATTTAAATACAACTCCATTTTTAAAGCTTTATAAATATTTGCTTGGGGGTGTAAACATGTCAAAAAAAGTCTCAAGAGACATTAAAATAGTTAACATAGTGGTATCTACTTCTTTGGAGCATGATATTCCATTGGAAAAAATGGCTGCAACATTAAGTAATACTGAATACAATACAGAGCAATTTCCTGGTCTTGTAATAAGGATAAAGGAGCCAAAAACATCTGCTTTAATCTTTAGCTCTGGCAAAATAGTATGCACTGGCGCAAGAACCATTGATAAGGTGCAGGAAAGCATAAAAAAGATTATAAAAAGTTTGGAGAAAATAAACATTAAGATTACTATAAAGCCCGAAATAAAAATCCAGAATATTGTTGCATCTGGCGCTGTAGGCATGGACTTAAACCTCAATATACTCGCGACAAAGCTGCAGAATGTGGAATATGAGCCTGAGCAGTTTCCCGGTTTGGTGTATAAATTACCGCCTACAAAAACTAATCCGCAAGCGACATTTTTGCTGTTCAGCAATGGAAAGATTGTCTGCACGGGCACAAAAAGCGAGAAAGAGGTGCATCTTGCTTTAGACAAGCTTATAGAAAACCTCAAAAAAGTCAAAGCGTAATTATTTTCTGCAAAAATTCCACACGCACTGGACATTCACGCATAGAGTATTTATAGCAATGAATATGGACTGTCAAAATTTCCACCAATCTCGGATTGGTGAAAATTTTGATTATAGCCTGTTTGTTGCAATAAAAAAGGTAAACGGTGATTGTATGGAAGAGCTGATAAAAATAGATGTTACAGAGCAAATAAAAAAATTCCATGAGTTTATAGAGTCTTATTATTACCAGCAAATTGCGGAAAATTTTGAGAAGGGCAATAAGTTTATTGTTATAGATTTTGCAGAGCTTTCTAAATTCGATATAGATATCGCAAATGCATTATTGGAAATGCCGGAAGACACTATAAGGGCTGCTGAGCTCTCAATTGAGCAGTTTGACTTGGAAAATATAAAGGGATTTAGGGTTAGGTTTACAAATCTGCCTGAAAGCCAGCGCATTATGATAAGGAATGTAAGAAGCCAGCATATCGGCAAATTTATTATGGTAGAGGGCATTGTAAGGCAGAAATCTGATGTAAGGCCGCAGGTGACTGCTGCTAAATTTGAGTGCCCTGTCTGCGGCAATGTAATTAATGTTTTGCAGCTTGACGGCAGCTTTAAGGAGCCTTCCAGATGCGGCTGCGGCAGAAAAGGAAAATTTATGCTGCTCAGCAAAGAGCTTGTTGATGCGCAAGGCATTGTTTTGGAAGAAGTGCCTGAAAGCCTTGAAGGCGGACAACAACCAAAAAGGATTAATATTTTCCTTAAAGATGATTTGGTAAGCCCTCTAAGTGAAAAAAGGACTAATCCTGGCAGCAAGATAGGAGTAGTTGGCGTATTAAAAGAAGTCCCTATTATACTGAAGAGCGGCTCAAAATCAACAAGGTCTGATTTGATGATAGAATCAAATCACATAGGCTCTGTTGAAGAGACTTTCTACGAAATGGAAATAACAAAAGAGGAAGAGCAAAAAATACTCGAGCTTTCCAGAGATCCGAATTTGTATGAAAGGCTAATCAATTCTGTAGCTCCTTCTATTTACGGCTACACCAAAGAAAAAGAGGCCTTGCTGTTGCAGCTTGTAGGTGGTGTCAGAAAGGTTAGAAAGGATTTGGTTGTAAGCAGAGGTGATACTCATATCTTGCTTGTTGGTGATCCTGGCAGCGGTAAAAGTGCTCTTTTAAAAAGAATAAGCGCTATAGCCCCAAAAGGCAGATATGTAAGTGGCAGAGGGGTTTCCGGCGCAGGGCTGACTGCTGCTGTTGTAAGAGATGAATTTTTAAAAGGGTGGAGCCTTGAAGCCGGAGCGTTGGTGCTGGCATCAAATGGAATTTGCTGCATTGATGAAATGGACAAGATGGTTCCTGAAGACAGGGCTGCTATGCACGAAGCACTTGAGCAGCAAACAGTCAGTATTTCAAAAGCAAATATACAGGCAACATTAATTTCAAGAACCACTGTGCTTGCAGCAGCAAATCCAAAATTCGGGAGATTTGATCCTTATGGCATAATTGCAGAGCAGATTAATTTGCCTCCTACATTAATTAATCGTTTTGATCTTATATTCCCCATTAAAGATTTGCCTGATGCTGCAAAAGACGGGATTATGGCAGACCACATATTAAAATTGCATCAAATGCCGGATCTTCACGAGCCTGAGATACCCACAGAATTCCTAAGAAAGTATATTGCGTATGCAAAACAAAAAATGTTGCCTTCAATAACGGACGAAGCTTTGCTGGAAATAAAAAATTTTTATCTTAAAATGCGAAGCAGCGGCGTAACAGACGAAGGCATAAAAACTATTCCAATATCTGCAAGGCAATTAGAAGCTCTTGTTAGGCTTGCGGAAGCATCTGCAAAATTGAGATTAAGCCCGGAAGCTACAAAAAAGGATGCGAGAAGATCTATTGAATTGGTTGAGTTCTGCTTGATACAGGTTGGATTGGATAGAGAAACTGGAAAGATAGATATTGATAGAATTGCTACAGGCATATCAGCATCCCAAAGAAGCCATATAAGCATAATCAAAGAGATAATAAATGAGTTGGAAAATAAGATTGGAAAAACTATTCCAATAGATGATATTATAGCAGAGGCGAAAAATAAAGGGGTTAGCGAAGAAAACGTAGAGGATGTTTTAGAAAAGTTGAAAAGGATTGGTGAAATATTTGAGCCTCGCCGTGGATTTTTAAGCAAGATTTAGCTAGGATGTGTTTCTTGCCTACGCGTAAAAAATCCGATGTTCATAAAATATCGGATTTTTTACCAACGCGGTTTATGAGCCTCACGGGCTGGTGTTACTCCTGCTAGGCTCGTCGTTAGTCACTGCAAAATTTCCACCAATCCTAGATTGGTGGAAATTTTGATTCAAAACTGGAAAAGGCAGATTGCATACAAGTTAAATGTAAATGATATTATTAGCTCGAAGTATGTCAAAAGTGAAGGATTAAATCCAAATTATCTTGAAATAAACGCTAAAGAAGTATTTAGATTGAATGTGATAGGGGTTGTAGTGGAAAAAATGGGACACGGCCACCACGCGGCTATTATTATTGATGATGGCACCAGCAAAATCTCGTCTAGGTCATTTGAAAATAGCCTGATTTTTGATGAAATAAATGTGGGGGATATTGTGCTGGTTATTGGCAAACCGAGAGAATTTTCATCTGAAAAATATATACTCGCGGAAATAGTGAAGAAAATAATGAAAACGAGGATAATTTAGATTTAAATCCAACAAATGAGGTTCTTAATTTAATAAAATTGGGAGACAAGGGCAATGGGGTTCCTATTGAAGAAGTTCTATCAAAAAATATAAAGGATATAGATAAAATCGTGGATTTGCTTCTTAAAGACGGAAGTATTTTCCAAGTCAGATCTGGGATGCTAAAGGTTTTGGAATAAAGCCGGAGTTATGTATACTTCTATAAATGCTGCTATTACCAAAAATGCCAAAGAGATTATAAGAAGCTCGGATATATCAAGCACTATATGAGGGAATTTCTCATTCTTATAATGCTTTTTTATTATAGCTGTGGATATTATACCGCCTGCTAAGCCTCCATAAAAATATGCTATTATTTCAGGCACACCATGCAAAATATATCTGAATAAGCCTATAGAGATTACATTAAAATAATTTGAAAATTTTTCAAATCCTATAAGAGATGCGTACTGGCTTATGTTTGATCTGATAAAATTTCCTATTGCTGTTCCGATAATGCTGGCATTCCACGCCAGAATAAATATATAGCCAGCACCATAAACAAGAGCAAATAGCAGGGCAAAAGCTAAAACCTTAACATTATTAAAAAGGATTTTTGAGAATAATGATGTTTGGTAGGAAGCATTGCCTGAAACAAGATTGTTGATGGCTTGGATTGTAGCTATTTGCTTCTCAAAAACTACGCCAACAGAAGGACATTGAACTTCCTGCTGGCATTCTGAAGGTAAAAACACATACCATGCTACAAAAGACAAAGTCATGCCAAAAAAAAATAGCATAAGAAAAGTAATGGCTTTGTTATGCTCCTTTAAAAGGAGTATTTCTTTTGATATTTTTAGGTCTTTGTCCTCTTCCAGTTTTAGAGTATTATATATAATTGGAATAGAAGCCACGACAGTGAGAAAAACCATCATCAAACTTACTTGCTCCCTGAAAACCCACAGGGACAATAAAATAGCGATTGAAGTGTACAAAAACCCTACAAAAAACATTTCCCAAGGCTTTTTTTCAGCCTTTAAAGGATTGATTAACGATTCCAAAACCATAAACCTACCTACAAAGAGCTTGTTTAAATATTTTTGTTTATAGAAAAGATTATAATAAAGAATAAATCACTCCTGAATATGCAAATTTTGTTTTTGGGCACATCATCAATGGTGCCGACCAAAGAGAGAAACCAAAGCGGAATTTTAATTAGTTATGGCTCTGAAGGAATATTAATTGATTGCGGGGAAGGAACGCAAAGGCAGTTAAAAATTGCTGGAGTAAAGCTTACCAAAATCACAAAAATCCTTATCAGCCACTGGCATGGCGACCATGTATTAGGGCTTCCTGGTTTGCTGCAAAGTATGAGCTCGTCTGATTATTCAAAAACGCTGAAGATATATGGCCCCCAAAAAACAAAACAGTTTATGAAAAATATGTTTGACACATTTATATTTGACAGGAAAATACGCACAGAGATCCATGAAATAAAAAGCGGGAAATTTTTTGAAAATGAGGATATTATTCTTGAGGCAGAGCCTTTGCAGCATAATATTGAAACATTGGGCTACAGGCTTAGAGAAAATGATAAAAGAAAAATAAATATTAAAGTTGCAAAAAAGCTCGGCATACCTGATGGGCCTTTGTTAGGAAAACTACAAGACGGAAAAGATATTTTATTCAAGGGAAAGGAAATAAAAGCTGACGATGTAACTTATATTATTAAAGGCAGGGCAGTTGCTGTTGTTTGTGATACTGTGCCATGTGCTGGAGCTGATAAACTGTCTAAAGATGCTGATGTTCTTATATGCGAAGCTACATATTCATCTAATTTAGAGGAAAAAAGTCTGGAGTATGGACACATGACCGCAAAAGATGCTGCGTTGCTTGCAAGCAGGAGCAATGCAAAAAAATTGATTTTAACGCATTTCAGCGCGCGCTATAAGAACACGCATGAGCTTGAAGAAGACGCAAGAAACTATTTTGATGATGTGTTGTGCAGCAAAGACTTTATGAAAATAGATATTTAAAATGTCCCGTAAATCCAAAGGAATAAATGCGGAAAGAGAACTTGTCCATATGTTTTGGAGTAAAAACTATGCATGCATGCGCATAGCAGGCTCTGGCTCAAATAAATACCCAAGCCCCGATTTGCTAGTAGGAAATAATCTAAGAAGGATGGCTATTGAATGCAAATTGACTAAAAAAAGCAGCAAATATTTTGAGAAGGAAGAAGTTAGTGAGCTAAAAAAATTTGCAGAGATATTTGGCGCAGAGCCATGGTTCGCAATAAAGTTTAAGGGTTGTGATTGGTATTTTATTTCCTTGGATGATTTGACGCAAACTGAAAGTGGATTTATGATTAGCATAGAAAATGCAAAAAACAGAGGATTGCTCTTTGAGGAATTGATTATTAACTGATTATCAACTAACTATTTCTTCTTGTTTTTTAAAACGCGCTCTAGTTTTAGCTCTTCTTTCATTATCTTGTCCACTACTCTCTCAATGTGGGCTTCTATCCTCGCGATTCTTCTTTCCATTAGCACAAGAACCCTCAAAGAGTATACTATCGCAAACAATGTTCCTACAATAATGGCCAAAGTAAATTCTTGAACACCATACACCAATCTAATCACCTCTTTTTTTGTGTTTTTGCAGCATAGTTTAATATATTTTATTTCTAGAATAGAGTTATATAAAAACCTTTCGTAACTAAGTAACTGCTAACATCTCTTATTCTAAATATACACGGAACATTGAAGTGGCTGCTCCAAAATAGGGGGCGGTGGGCGGGCAGAAGAGTGTTAATTGTGCTATCAAAATGGCGTGTACGCGCAAAATAATTTTTTGCTGTAATTACAATCAAGATGCGCCATTTTGCCTATAGCGCGGCTCTGGAGCAGCCACTTATATTGTTAGCAGTTATGCAACTAAATAGAAGATTCAGACAAAACGAAAAACAAGGAGGAAAAACAAACAACAACAAACAAAACGAAAATATTATTCCGATGCCAAAGCGGCGGCATAAGCCTCCAAAATACTAAAAATCCATTTTTGGATTTTTTACAAGCCAATGCTTTGGCTTGTTTTATTTGATTTATATTATTTGTTTGTTGTTTTTACGAATCCTTAGGTGTTTTGTTAACACACACCTTCATTTCTTATAGAGTGTGTTTATTTTAAAAAAATGTTGTTTAAAATTTATATGTTTGAATTTTATTTGATTGTTATTTTATTATTTCTATATAGAAGATAAATTTATAATAATTCAGACAAAACGAAAAACAAGGAGGAAAAACAAACAACAACAAACAAAACGAAAACAAACATCCTTTCCATAAGAAACGAACCCCACTCTACCCCATATAAAATCCAACTTATGAATTTATATTTATACCAATTCCAATTTATATTTATACCAACCCATTTATACCCACACACACGAAAACCAAAAACCTAAAACATAACTTTATATAGCTTTGTTTCCTATGGAAATAATATGGAAAAGAAAGGAATAGTGTCTTTTTTTGAAGATTTCTTGAATAATCAATCTCTATTTGTTGATAGAAACGTTTTACTATCTTCTTACATGCCAGAAACAGTAAAACACCGCGAAAAAGAGATAAATAAGATTGCAAACATCTTAGCACCAGCATTAAAACATCAAAAGCCCTCAAATCTGTTTGTTTATGGTAATACTGGCACAGGAAAAACACTAACAACAAAACACATAGCAGATAACTTATCTCTCGTTTCGAAGGATAAGAAAATAGCCTTAAAGATAATTTATATCAATTGCAAGCTAAAAAGGGTAGCAGATACTGAATATAGGTTATTAGCGCAATTAGCAGGGCTTTTTGGGAAGGCAATACCTGTTACTGGGCTGCCTACTGATGAAGTTTACAGGGCATTTTATGATGCTGTTGAAAGGCAAAGTGCTATTGTTATACTAATCCTAGACGAAATAGACCAATTAATAAAACGCGCTGGTGATGGTATACTTTACAATTTAACCAGGATAAATGAAGAATTAAAAAATTCTAAGATATCTTTGGTAGGCATATCCAATAACACCACTTTTATTGAAAATCTAGATGTTAGGGTAAAATCCTCTTTATCCGAGGAAGATGTTTTATTTGCTCCTTATAATGCACTGGAAATACAAGGCATACTAAGGGAAAGGGCATCAAAAGCATTCAAAGCAAATGTATTAGGACAAGGCGTAATTGAAAAATGCGCTGCTTATGTAGCAAGAGAGTATGGGGATGCCAGGAAAGCTATAGACTTATTAAGGGTTGCGGGAGAGATAGCAGACAGGAGAAAAGATAAGACAATAAACACAGAGCACATAGACGAAGCTGAAGAAAAGCTGGAGAGAGAAAAAATATTTGATATAATAAAAACACAGCCAAAACAATTTCAATTGGTTTTGTTTTCAATACTTTCAATAAAAAGCAATAGCAATTCTGCTTACACTGGGGAAATATATGATTTTTATAAGAAACTCTGCTTTAAAACAGGCTTAAGGCCTCTCACACAAAGGAGAGTTTCTGACATCATAGGAGAATTTGAATTAATTGGCATTATAAGCACAAGAACAATATCCAAAGGCAGATACGGCAGAACAAGAGAGGTAGTATTGTCAGTGCCTTCTTCACTTTTGCCTTTAACAAAAAAAATTCTCGAGGAAGGGCTTTCATTAACTTAAAAATGCAAACCTTAGAGCTTAAAAAAAAGGAGATAGTAAACATTTTCCTAAAAAAAGGGCTTTTGATAAGCAACGACATTTTAACTTGTTTTGAAGACGAAAAGAAATTGGAAGATTTTTCTGCATTAATTGAAAAATCCCCGAAAAATATAACAGTCATCAACAAAAAAATACAAGGCGTTTTGGCTTCCAATCAAGAGCTGGATTTGAATTGGGCTGAGATTGAAAGAATTGAAGCAATTTCAGAGAAAAAAGGCACTTTTATAGAAGAATTATTTAATCAAATCAAGCAACAGCAAAAACCTATAAGTTCTCCAGACACAAACAATAATATAAAAGTAATTTTTTCATACAATGCGGCAGCAAAAAAACGCGAAGTAACTGATTTTGTGCAGTATTTCAACAGCAGATACGCTTTAGTATCAAAACTCCTGAAACAAAGGCCCGAACTCCAAAATATAACTTCAATAAGCAGGCTTGCAAACAAAAAAGAAAGAGAGCAAGTATCAATTATAGGCATGGTTGTTGATAAGCAATACACCAAGAACGGCAATTGTATCCTTGCAATAGAAGACCCGACAGCAAAAATAAACGCGCTTATAAACAAAAATAAGCCTGAACTGTTCAAGCTTACAAAAGATATAGTATTAGACGAAGTAATAGGCATAGTTGGTGTTAATGGTGATAACACTATTTTCTCAAGCAACATCCTTTTTCCGGATATACCTCTAGATAAGGAAGTAAAAAAAACCAAAGATGAAGTTTATGCAATTTTTTTATCAGACTTGCATGTAGGATCAAAAAAGTTTTTAGCAGAAGACTTCAGCAAATTTTTGAAATGGATAAATTGTTCTTTGGGCAATGATTCACAAAAAGATATAGCATCCAAAGTCAAATACATTTTTATTATTGGTGACTTAGTTGACGGCTGCGGCGTGTATCCCGGGCAAGAAAAAGAACTTGAAATAAAAGATATAAAAGAGCAATACCATTTATGCGCAGAATTACTTAGTAAAGTACCTAAACATATACCTCTTGTGATATGCCCGGGCAATCATGATGCAATGAGATTAGCTGAGCCGCAACTGCCCGTGTACAAAGATTTTGCAGAACCGCTTTATGCCCTTCCAAATGCAGTTATTGTGTCAAACCCATCTCTCGTGAACATGCATTCCTCAGAAAATTTTTCAGGCTTCGATGTTCTTCTTTACCATGGCTATTCATTTGATTTTTATGTTTCAGAAGTGGAGTCTATACGAAACAAAGGAGGGTATGACCGCGCGGATCTGATAATGAAATTTTTATTGCAAAAGAGGCATTTAGCGCCATCATACACATCCACCTTGTATGTTCCTGATACGGAGGTAGATAATTTGGTTATTTCTTATGTTCCAGACTTTTTTGTGAGCGGGCATATACACAAAGCAGCCGCAGCCAATTATAAAAACACAACTTTAATTTCAGGCAGCTGTTGGCAGAGCAAAACAGCATTTCAAGAAAAAGTAGGACACAATCCAGAGCCAAGCAGAGTGCCTTTGGTTAATCTGCAAACACGAGAAATAAAAATGCTAAAATTTGGTAAATAATTGCCCATAATCCCTTGGTAGGCTAAATAATAAACCTAAAATGAAATCCGAGATAGAAGAATACTTCAAAAATATAGAGCAGGAAGTTGCAGCTGCATATACCTTTGCAAATGAAGCAAGGAAAAAAGGATATGATGCAGAAGATTATGTATGCATACCTTTAGCTAAAAATATGGCAGAAAGGGTAGAAGGGTTAATTGGAGCATTAATACCCCGGATAATAAATTCAGGATTGTCCAAAAGAATAAATGAAATT
The DNA here is from genome assembly GCA_016185955.1 of Candidatus Woesearchaeota archaeon. Taxonomy (GTDB): domain Archaea; phylum Nanobdellota; class Nanobdellia; order Woesearchaeales; family GW2011-AR4; genus JACPJP01. Next base: position 14,050 of record JACPMQ010000018.1, read on the forward strand.
GAGCGTAAATATGGCAAGCTTGATTGGAGAGTTGCTCTTTCAATCTCGCTTGAAGTTGTCAATGAAAAATTCTGTAAATTTGAAAACAAGATTAAAGCAATGGAAGCAGGCATAAGGGTAGGCTTGGCTTATCTTACTTTAGGAGTTGTTTCAAGCCCTTTAGAAGGTTTTGTTGAATTAAAGCTAAAAAAGAGAAGAGATAACAAAGAATATTTTTGCCTGATGTATTCCGGCCCTATCAGAAGCGCAGGAGGCACAGCAGGAGCGTTTTCTGTCATTATTGCAGATTTTATACGCAAGAAGATGGGGTATGAAGCGTATGACGCAACTGAAAAAGAAATAGAGAGAATGTCCACGGAACTTTATGATTATCATGAGCGCATCACAAATTTACAATATCTCCCCAGCGAAAAGGAAATTCAATTTCTTGTTAAGCATTTGCCTGTTCAAATAGATGGAGACCCTTCAGAGGTAATAGAGGTTTCAAACCACAAAGACCTTGATAGAATAGAAACCAACAAGATAAGAAGCGGAGCATGCCTTGTTATGGGAGAATGTTTAGCCCAGAAAGCATCAAAAATATGGAGCAATATTTCAAAATGGATGAATGATTTTGATTTAGGAAACTGGATTTTTTTAGAAGACTTTTTGTCATTGCAGAAAAAAGTAAAATCAAAAGACAAGCCGAGCAATGGAAAAGTTTTACCTGTGTATACTTATATAGAAGATCTGGTTGCAGGAAGGCCCGTTTTAACACACCCTTTAGCAGCAGGAGGCTTTAGGCTAAGATACGGAAGAAGCAGAATTTCTGGCTATTCCTCAACATCAATACACCCATCAACAATGCACATTTTAAAAAATTATATAGCCACAGGAACCCAGCTTAAAGTAGAGCGTCCAGGAAAGGCAACTGCAATAACTGTATGTGATACAATTGAAGGTCCTATTGTAAAGCTGAAGAATGATAGTGTTATGAGGCTTGACGATGAAAAAACTGCGAAAAGGCTAGCAAATGACATCCAGGAAATATTATTTTTAGGAGATATCTTAATAAGTTACGGGGACTTTTATAACAGAGCGCACACATTATTGCCGCCGGGCTATTGCGAGGAATGGTGGATTTTGGAAGTAGAGCGCGCCACTGTGAATAAATTTGGGGCGCCAGACACAGATAAATTGTCAGCATTCTTGGAAGTAGAAAAACTGCTTTTAGAAAGGCTGTTTAAGGAAGCATTAACAGCTAAAATAAGCGCAAAAGATGCATTTACAATTTCAAAAAAGCTAAATGTGCCATTGCATCCAAAATACACATACCATTGGAGTTTAATCTCATCAGAGGAGCTTCTGAAATTGATGGATTTGCTTCAAAATTCAAAATCAATATCAACCAATGATGAAGTGACAAAAGTAATATTGCCTTACAATGAAGATGCAAAGTCAATTTTTGATAAAATAGGATTGCCCCATTTAGTTGTAAACAAGGAGTTTATAGTCATAGAAAATGACGACGCTTACGCAATTTCTGAAATATTCAAGGCAAATGCCGGCTCTAATTTGCTGCAAGAAATAGCTGGTGCAAATAATTCTCTTTCGGTTCTTAACAAATTTTCCAGCGTATTAATAAGGGACAAATCCGGAATTTTTGTAGGCGCAAGGATGGGAAGACCTGAAAAAGCAAAGATGAGAAAACTTACCGGAAGCCCTCATGTCCTATTTCCAATAGGCGAGGAAGGCGGAAGATTAAGGTCATTTCAAAGCACTTTTGAAAATAATAAGATAACAGCAGAATTTCCTGTTTTTTATTGTGAAAATTGCAGTAAAAACACTATCTTCAGTGTATGCGAATCATGCGACAAAAAAACAATAAAAAGGCATTACTGTAATACATGCGGTTTAATAGAAAAAGAGACGTGCAAACACGGTTACACAACAACTTACACAAAGCAGACAATAAACATACAATACTATTTTGATGTGTATTTAAAGAAGCTTAACATCCAAACTTATCCTGATTTAATAAAAGGAGTTAGAGGAACTTCAAATAAAAACCATGTGCCTGAGCATTTTATGAAAGGGATTTTCAGGGCAAAATACGACCTTTGCGTCAATAAAGACGGAACGACAAGATATGATATGACGCAGCTGCCAATAACACATTTTAAGCCAAATGAAATAAATGTTCCTGCCAGCAAGCTTATTGGGTTGGGCTATAGATATGATATTTACGGAGCAGAGCTGAAAAATGAAGAGCAGATATTAGAGCTTTTACCCCAGGATATAATCTTGCCCGCTTGCAAGGAAAGCCCGGATTTAGGCGCAGATAAAATACTCCTTAATGCAACTTTTTTTATTGATGACATCCTTAAGGAATTTTATAAGTTTAAAAAGTTTTATAATATAAACTCAGAAGACGAACTCCCAGGAATTCTTGTGGCTGTTTTAGCGCCGCATACCTCTGCAGCAGTTGTAGGCAGGGTTATAGGGTTTTCAAAAACACAGGGCTTGTTTGCGCATCCGCTTTTCCATGCAGCAACAAGAAGAGACTGCGATGGAGATGAAGCTTCTGTGATGCTGCTTATGGACGCTTTGCTCAATTTCTCTAAACAATACCTGCCTGACAAAAGAGGCTCCACACAAGATGCCCCCTTGGTTCTCACATCAAAATTAATTCCGGCAGAAGTTGATGATATGGCATTTGACCTTGACATCAGCTTTAGGTACCCTCTTGAATTTTATGAGGCTTGCATGGAATTTAAAAATCCCCGCGAAGTGGAAATAGAGCAATTTGGCAAAAGATTGGAAACAGAAAAGCAATATTACGGTTTGGGTTTCACGCATCCTGTTACAGATATGAATTCAGGAGTTTTATGCTCTGCTTATAAAATAATTCCTTCAATGGAAGACAAGATAAAGGGGCAAATGGAATTAGCTGATAAGATAAGGGCTGTTGATGAGTCAGATGTTGCAAGACTTGTCATTGAAAAACATCTTATAAGAGACATAAGGGGCAATTTAAGAAAATTTTCAATGCAGCAATTTAGGTGCAGCACATGCAATGAAAAATACAGAAGGCCGCCATTAATAGGGAAGTGCCTTAAATGCAATGGAAAATTAATTTTTACAATATCTGAAGGCTCTATAATAAAATATTTGGAGCCTGCAATATCTTTGGCAGATAAATATAACTTGCCTTCATACCTTAAACAAAACTTAGAGCTTACAAAAAGAGGCGTTGAAAGCCTCTTCGGAAAAGAAAAAGAAAGGCAGGAAGGGCTTGGAAGGTGGTTTGGGTAAGCGTGTCTTTACGGCTGCTGCTGCGTGCAGCAATGCAATGTCCCAAACCCGCGCACCATAACGCTGCAATTAATCCCTGCAATTTTTCTTTCAGGAAACAATTTTTGCAAAATCTTTATTGCTTTTTTATCATTTTTATGTTTGAATGTAGGCACTAAAACAGCTTTATTGCTTATGTAAAAATTGAGATAGCTAGCAGGCAACCTTTCTCCGTTGTAGGTTACGGCAGCAGGCATCGGAATTTTGGCTATCTTTAATTTGTTTCCATCTTCATCAGTCATTTTTTTTAGAAGCTCATAGTTCTCTTTTAGTATTTGGTGATTTTCATCATTTTTATTATCTTCATAGGCGCAAACTATCGTGTTTTTGTTTACAAATCTGGCAACATCATCTACATGCCCATCAGTGTCATCCCCCTTAATTCCTTTTTTTAGCCACAAAACTTTGGAAGCATTAAGGTATTCCTTCAAATAGTACTCAATCTCTTTTTTATTAAGTCCCGGATTTCTGTTTTTATTTAACAAGCATTGCTCAGTTGTTAGCACTAATCCGCTGCCATTGACATCTATTGAGCCACCTTCAAATACAATATCTGGCTTGAACATTGGAATTCTTATCTTCTGGTTTATTTTATATGGAACAGAATCATCAGCTTTAAGCTCCTCATATTTATTGCCCCAAGCATTGAAATTCCATTTTAGCATTGCAAGCTTTTTTTTATTTGAAATTAAAAAAATAGGGCCATAATCGCGAATCCATGCATCCACGTTTTTTATTCTATAAAAGAGAATTTTTGAGAAGCCAATTGAGCAGCTATTCAGCTTATTAATTGCCCTTGACTCTATTTTTTTATCATTTACTAAAATATTAACCTTCTCTGAGGTATGAACCTCTTTAATAAGTTTGAGGTAGCTATTTTCAACCTCAGAAATGTTATTTGGCCATGTTTCTTTATTGTAGGGCCATGAAATCCATACAGCCTCTTGCCTTTCCCATTCTGCAGGCATCCTATATTCCAGTTTTTTTGGAGTATTCTTAATCAATATCATAACATTAAAATGAATATTGCCGTATACGCCTTTTATAAATTTATTTGCCCGTAAAACTTTGGCTGTCTGTTTTTAAGAAAACCCCATCCTTCTTGAGACGTGTAAACCTTTTTTAAGTCTATTTCTGCTACTAATGCCGTATCTTCTGATTCTGATGCCCTTGCAATTACCTCCCCAAAAGGGTCTGCTATGAAAGAACTGCCCCAAAAATTTATATCTTCTTCCTTGCCAACCCTGTTGGCAGCAGCTACAAAAACACCATTCATGGAGGCATGAGCGCACATAGCATTTTCCCATCTCTTTAATGACCATGGCTCATTTTTTTTCATTTCC
>JACPMQ010000012.1 GCA_016185955.1 Candidatus Woesearchaeota archaeon
AGCATAGTGGCGCAATAATTATTGTTCGATTATTTAGTTGCGCCACTATGCTTTGTGCTTGTGCGAAGCCTTAACTACGAAAATTCCACCGCTTTTGCGGTGGAATTTTCGCAATGACGAAACCGATAAACACTCATTTGGCATCGTTTTGCCTTAACCACGGCTTGTCACTATCAAATTTCCACTGCTCTTTAGAGCAGTGGAAATTTGGCAAATTGCGCACAAGCACCGACTTTCGCAAAAACCCTTTATGTTGTGTTAGCAGTTACGCTGCGAGCTTCTTATTTTTCTCTCCAAATTCCTTATCTTTGCCTCTCTTTCTTTTTTTTGAGCAATTAAATCATCAATTTTTATTTTCACGGAAAGCAATTGCGCATTTAGCTCATTAATCATATTTCTGTTCTCATTCAATGCCCTTTCCTTTTCTTCTTTTGCTGCTTGCAATTCCATCTCCAATCCATGAATTTTTTCCATCATCTCCTTTTCCAAAGCAGTTTTTGCCTTTTTTATTTCTCCAGCTTTTAGGCTGTTATCTTTTTTTGAATGCCTGCTGGCTATCACACAAATTCTTCTCAAGAAATCCTTCCTGCTTAAATTGCTCAAAGAAATATTTTCCATAGTTTGCATAGCCTGCATTTAAAAATTCCGCCGTTCTATGAACAGCGGAATTTTTACTAATACTCTTTTGTATTTTTTAGTTTTATCTCGATTTTGCTTGGGTTAGGTTGTCATTGTGAATTTTTCCACTGCTCCAAGAACAGTGGAAAAATTCGTTTTTATTTTTTAAGCCTTCCGAAAAGCCCTGTTTTTTTAGGCTCTTCATTAAACTTCGGCTGCTCTTTAAATTCCTCTTTAAAGCTTTTAAATGGTATGTTTGGCATTGCAACAGGGCCTTGCGCAAATCTTGGCTCATTAGGCGGTTCATTAGGCTGCGGCATGGGCATTTCATTAAATCTTGGCTCAAAGTTTGGCTTTTCAAATGTCGGCTGCCGGAAATTCTCAGGAAAATTTATTTTGGGCTGCGGAAATTTCTGTTTATTAACAAAATCAGAAATCATGTCGGAAACTGCAATCATACCATCTGCAATTATCCTGTTTTGCTCTATTATTTCATCAAGCTTCGCATTTATAGAGTCTCTGGGCATTAACTGCTCTTTTTCCTCAATCTTAAGCTCTTCCGCAGCTTGAGTAAATAATTTTATCATAGAATCCATTGATTTTGCCAGCACTCCCATAGAGCTTACCAATTCTTTAGGGGAAACCTTTTCTACTTTTGAGTTTAGCGCTTCAACCTGTTTTTTAAGCTCATTAATTTGCCTGTGCGGCAGAATATCATAAGGCTCATTATCTTTATCTTCCATTTCTACCAACCCCTCTTTTTTATTATACTATTGTTATAATAAATTTATATAAACGTTTCGGTTTTTCACTCAATAATGCCCAAAAGCATTCTAATGTCAGTAATTTCATAGTCCGCATATGATTTTTTTACTTTTGGGTTCCCATATCTTGCAAAGCATGTTTTCATTCCCAAGGATTTTGCGCCTTTAATATCCCTTTCAGGCCAGTCTCCTACCATCAAACATTCTTCTGGATTTAGCTTTAACTTCTTTAAAGCCGCCTTAAAAGGCAATTTAGAAGGCTTTAATCTTTCAGTGTCTTCAAATGCAACCACCACATCAAAATAATTTGTTAGCTTAATAGACGCAAGCCTTATCCATGCCTTTAGCTTAGGGGCATCTGTAACTATAGCCAGCTTTATGCCTTTGCTTTTCAGCTTAAGAAGCACATAATCCACATTTGGATACGGCTCAAGAAATCCTGTTCTTACTCTTCTATAGGCAACTACGCCATTTGCAAGTATCTTGTAGTCAATCTTTCCAGCAACCTTTTTTAAAAATTTTTGAAAAATAGTTTTTTCCTCTAATCCATATTTATCATACAGCTCGAAAAGCATTTTAATGGCTTCATCATGCTTTACGCTCAATCCAGCTCCAATCATAGCATCAATTGCAGCGCTGCAGCTAAGCCTTTTCATTTTTAAGAAATCAATTAATGTGTTGTCTAAATCAAATATAACAGCCTTTATCATAAATTTCCACCAATTTAGGATTACATAAATTTTGATTATATATATTTTATGTTTCTGAGGCTCATTAGAAATCTTAAAAGTCAAAAACTAAAGTGGCTGCTCCAAAATAAGGGGCGGTGGGCAAGTAGAAGAATGTTAATTGTGCTATCAAAATGGCGTGTATGTGCAAAAATAATTTTGTTATATAGGCACGGACATTAATTTCCGTAAATAAATTATCCGTGCCTATATACTGCGGACTTTGACAATTATTACGGAAAGGCTCTGGAGCAGCCACTTATATTGTTAGCAGTTACAAATTTCATTCATTATCCTATCCACTTGCCTTTCACTCTTTTTTATTGTTTTGCTGTTATCCACAACAAAATCAGCATATTTTATTTTCTCCTTCAAAGGCATCTGGGATTTTATTATTTGGCTTATCTCTTTTTTAGAGTATTTTTTCTTTTTCAGCAATCTCTTAATTTGCTCCTTTTCATTGCATTTTACCACAATTATTTTATTTGCTATATGCTGCATTTTAGCTTCAATTAGCAAAGGCGCATCAAGAACAATCTTCACATCATTTTTTTTATCATTGGCTTTTTTAATAATTGCGCTTACTCTTTTTTTTATATCTTTTATTATTACCGGATGGGTTATTTCATTGAGCTTTTTTAGCTTATCAGAGTCGCTAAAAGCAATTTTTCTGATTTTGTTTCTGCGCAGTGTTCCGAATTCCTTCAGCAATTTATTTCTCAAAAATTTATTTTTTTTATAAATGCCATGATACAACTCATCGGAGTTAATCACTTCAAAGCCATATTTTTTAAAAAGTTTAGCCACGGTTGTTTTTCCAGTTCCAAAGCTTCCTGTAACTCCTAATATCATTTATCACTCACTATTCCTTAACTATCTCTCAACAATCTTCTTAATGCTAATCTTTGCAAGAACATTCTTGTGCATCCTCCTTAAAAATTCTATTCGCTCTTCAATTTTTAATATGTCGGAAATTCCTTGCGCAATCAAGTTAAATGCAAAAGGGCTTGGAATTGCTGTGCTTATTTCCTTTATTTTTATATGAGATTGCTCAATGCCCTCAATAACCTTTTGCGCATTTTCTATGTCCATTAAATCCTCTAAAACTTCTCTCCTCGCTTCCTTAAGTATTGAAAAATCAGGGCTTATCCTTTTAACAGCGCTTATCAGAATTTGCGAGCTTATCTGCTGCCTTCCAACCCTTTTTGTGTGCCCCTTATACATCCTTAAAATCATCAATGCCCTCATCGCGCAATGCCTGAATCTTCTTTTCAGCACTTCTGTCCTGTCTATTGCCATGTTCAAAATTTTTTTAAATTCATTTGATTTGATAAGCTTAAGGGCATGCATGACATTAACTGGCTTGTCGCATGCAATATAAAAGCCATTGTCATTGATTCCTATTTCAACGTCCCTGTGCTGCGTTCTTGAAATTGCGAATGCGATTGCCCTGCTTAAGCAGTCATTTACCCTTCTGCCATACAATGAATGGAATATAACATGCTTCATGCCTCTTTCGTCGCTATAATGCTCCACTATAATCCTACTGTGGCTTGGAATTTCAGCATAATTAAACTGCTCATAAAAATAGCTGTATATTGATTCTGAGGCATTTTCATCAGCATAAACATAGCTGTTAATAAAATCAATAATTTGCTGTTTGCTTTTTCCCGCGCAAAATTGCTCATTAAGCAGTTTTCTGAATCTTCCTATTTCAAGTGCCAAATCAAAGCTTAACGGCAGCATTTCTGAAAACCATGACGGCACTGTCGGAGGCCTATTTACGGATGCATTTACCTGCGCAGTCATGCCCCTGCTAAATTTAAATTCATAAACATTGCCCCCTAAAACAAAAATATCTTTTGGCTTTAGCCTTTCAAGAAAAGCCTCGTCTATTGTCCCAACAACCTGCTCATTGACTTTTACTATAACTGAGGTTTCATCAGGTATTGTCCCAATATTTGTCATGTAAATAACCCTTGCGAGCTTGCCCTTTCTTCCTATTAATCCCGTTTCCTCGTCATACCAAATTTTTGCGTAAATGTGCCTGTCTTCCAAAGAAATGTATTTCCCTGCAAGGTAATCGATTATTTCCATAAAGTCCTTTTTTTCAAGCTCCTTATAGCAGTAAGAATTTTTTATTAATTTAAGCAGCTCATCAATGTGGATTTTCTCCTGAATTGCAATTCCATAAATCTGCTGGGCTAAAACATCCAAAGCGTTTTTTGGAATGTGTATTTTGTCTATCCTCTTTTCAATTGCGCTTTTCAGCAAGACTGCGCATTCTACAAGGTCATCTCTGTCAAGCACAATAATTCTTCCTTTTGTTGTGTCATGCAGCCTATGCCCCGACCTTCCTATTCTTTGCAACGCTCGTGCAACAGATTTCGGGGATGAAAGGCATATCACTAAATCAATATAGCCTATATCAATTCCTAATTCCAATGAAGTGCTGCAAACAACAACCTTAATTTTTCCTTCCCTTAATCTGTTTTCAAGGCTATGCCTATGGGTTTTGCTTAAGCTTCCATGATGCGCTCCAATATTATCAGTGTAATAAGAAGGAAATTTGTCTTTGAGGTTATGCACTACCCTTTCCGTAGCTGATCTGGTGTTTGTAAAAATCAATGCTGTTTTGTGCGCTTGAATTAATTGGTGCATTAAAGCGTACATTGAATGGTGCATGCTGCCATGCTCCGCGTCAATTAAGTCAGGAACAGGGCTTAATACCTTTAAGTCAAGCTGCTTGATAAACTGCACATCCGCAATTTTGCATTGCCTTTCTTTTTTTCCTTCGCAGCCAACAAGAAATTTTGCAATTTCCTCTAATGGCGCAATTGTCGCGCTTAAGCCTATTCTTGCCATTCCGGGGCTTAATTTTTGCAGCCTTTCAAGGCTTAATGATAAATGCGTGCCTCTTTTATTTTCCGCAAGCGCGTGTATTTCATCAATTACGCACCATTGCACATCTTTAAGGTGCTCAATAAATTTTACAGATGAGAGCATTATAGCTAATGACTCTGGAGTTGTAATCAATATATGCGGGGCTTTTGCAAGCATTTTTGATTTTTCCGAAGCTGTTGTGTCTCCGGTTCTTGATGCAACCCTTATGCTAAATTTTTTCTTTGCAATCTTTTCCATTTCCATTAAAGGCTCCACAAGATTGTGCTTAATATCCTCGCTTAATGCCCTAAGCGGGCTTATGTAAACGCAATATACCTTGTCTTGTAAAATCCCCTTTTCACTCGAATCGATAAGCTCATTTATAATGGAAAGAAAGCCTGTAAGGGTTTTTGTCGCGCCTGTAGGAGCTGATATCAATATGTTATTCCTGCTGTGTATTTCCATAACGCCATAAAGCTGCGGCAAAGAATACTCTTTAAATCTGGAAAAAAACCATTGTTTTACAATAAGATTAAGTATTTGGTTTATTTGCTCTGCCTTGTAAGGTTCATCCATATAGCTTATCATTTTGCATGCATAATTTTAGATATTATGGAAGGATGCATCGTTTATATAGTTTGTGGGCAACAAAACCAATTGTCTTTTCCCATAAAAATTTCTTCTCAAGCGAAAAGCTTAAGAGGAAATAATTTCAGGA
>JACPMQ010000019.1 GCA_016185955.1 Candidatus Woesearchaeota archaeon
AACATTGTTTTGCTTTGGCCGTTGCTCGTCATTGACGAAACCGATAAACCATCCATTTGGCATCGTTTTGCCTTAACCACGGCTTGTCACTATCAAATTTCCACTGCTCTTTAGAGCAGTGGAAATTTGGCAAATTACGCACAAGCATTCAATTCACAAAAACCTTTTATGTGGTGTTAGCAGTTACTCGCAAGCAAAAAGTTTATATAAAGATGCAGATTAAAAAAAATAAAGGTGAAATTTATGAAAGTGAAAGTTTACAGCACAAAAACATGCCCTTGGTGCATAAAGGTAAAATCCTTATTAAAGGAAAAGAAAGTAAAATTTGAGGATATAGATGTTGGTGCTGACCAAAATGCTGCTAATGAAATGATAAAAAAATCAGGGCAGATGGGCGTTCCTGTAATTGACATCAACGGAAAGGTAATAGTTGGCTATGACAAAGACGCTATAGAAAAGGCTCTCTCCCATTAAAAATTTATAATTCTTAAAATTTATTAAGAGATGATAATAACAAATGGAAAAAAGCAATGTGTGTGTAAACTGCCAGAATATGCTTGCTAAAGTATCAGCTAAATTAAAATTAAATGAAACAGAGCTGGACATTCTTACAACACCGAGAAGGACGTTTACTTTCAGCTTTCCGATAATAATGGACAACGGAAAAACAAAAATATTTACTGGCTACAGAATACAATTCAACAATGCAAGAGGCCCTGCAAAAGGAGGCATAAGATTCCATCAAGATGTTGATTTGGAAGATGTAAAGGTGCTTGCCTTTCTTATGTCCCTAAAATGCGCAGTTGCAGACATTCCTTTTGGAGGCGCTAAAGGTGGTGTTGCGGTTGATACTAAATCGCTTTCTTCCGGAGAATTGGAAAGAGTAAGCAGGGAATACATAAGAGAGGCATATAGATTTATAGGCCCTAATACAGATATACCTGCTCCTGATGTAAATACCGACTCAAAGATAATGGCGTGGATGCTTGATGAATATGAAAAAATCATAGGAAGGCATGCTCCTGCTGTAATAACAGGAAAGCCAATACAGCTTGGAGGCAGCTTGGTAAGGGACATTTCCACCTCTTTAGGCGGAATTTTTGTTTTGAAGGAAGTCACAAAAGAGCTTAAAATGAAAACAGAAAATGCCAAAGCGGTTGTGCAGGGATTTGGAAATGCAGGAATGAACGCTGCAAGAATTCTTCACGAAAATAAATGGAAAGTGATTGCGGTAAGTGACTCAAAAACAGCGATTTACAATGAAAATGGATTGAATATACAGAAAGTCATAGAGCACAAAAAAAATAATAAGTCATTAAAGGGCTTTAAAGACGCAAAAGAAATAACGAATATGGAGCTTCTTGAGCTTGAGTGTGATGTGCTTGTTCCTGCTGCCATGCAAGATCAAATCACAAAAAACAACGCAAATAATATCAAAGCAAAAATAATTCTGGAGCTTGCGAACAGCCCTATAACTCCTGAAGCGGATTTAATGCTTGAAAAAAAGGGGATTAAGGTTGTTCCTGATATATTGGCAAATTCCGGTGGAGTTATAGTAAGCTATTTTGAATGGGTGCAGAACAGCATGAATTATTACTGGACAAGGGAAGAAGTTTTAAAGAAGCTTGAAGAGCATATGATATCTGCAACAAAAGAAATCCAGAGAATATGCAGAGAAGAAAACTGCAGCATGAGAGATTCTTCTTACATTCTTGCAGTCAATAAAATACTGGAAGCTGAAAGGTTAAGAGGGGTTTTGAGATAAATTGACGAAAAATTTGCAGTCAAATTTCCCACATTAAACATATAGTTTTATCTTGCTTCCTCTGTTGATGGAATCAAGAATCAGCTTTCCGATATTGTTGCTCTTTTTTATTTTTATAAGCCCTGTTTTGCCGGCTTTTGCCGTCATCAGAAATTTGTCATCAATATAAATATGCACATCCTTGTTCTGCATTTGAATGTCCAAATCTAATGTTATGCTTTTCTTGTCAATATCTGTCTTATAAGGAATTTCCTGATTGGCTGTCATATCTGTTTTTTTATTTTCGCTTCCAAGCTCTCTTACCTCTATGCTCATGCCAAGAGTTTTTTCTATCATATCAATGTTTTTTCCCTGCTTCCCGATTATTTTTGCAATATCTCTCTCAGGAACATATACAACACATTTATTATCGCTTATTATTTCAACCTGCGCTTCTCTTGAATATTTTTTGAATTCGTCTTCTATTGTGTATGCAGCTAACTTATGAACTCCTTTTGGTTGCTTTGCTCCATTGTCTTGCACGGGAACTACCACTGTTTGCTCGCCATAGCTGTAGATTTCATAAGCTAATTTTCCAGTTTCAAAGTCGTTAACTACCACTACAGGTCTTGCTAAATCTGCTTCTGTCATTCCTGATGGAACCTTAACTGTCATTTTTAACGACAATACCTTGTTAATGAAGCCGTCTTTTACAAAAACAACTGTGTCAATAATTTGAGGAATAACTCCCATTTCAACCCTTCCGATAAACCTTTGAATTGCATCAATTGGGTTTGTTGCGTGAACAACGCCTACCATGCCAACTCCAGCTAATCTTAAATCTGCAAAAAGCTTAAAGTCATCTGTATTTCTCATTTCATCGAAAAAAGTGTAATCGGGTCTTGATAACAGCAGAATGTCATGTATTTCCTGAGCATCAGCATGGCTTATTGCATATTGTGTTATGTTATCAGGCAAAATTAAGTCTCTTGGAGCCTCAACAGTTTTCACAATTTTATCTTTTGCTGCATAATATTCTGCAAGAGCCTGAGAAAAAGTGCTTTTTCCCATTCCCGGAGAGCCCGCAACTAAAATGCCTTCTGCCTGCTCTGCAATCTTTCTCATAAGCTTTTCACTCAATTTATAATCATCTAAAACTAATCTTCTAACAGGCCTTACAGCCGTTATTTCCCAGCCATCTGAAAAGGGAGGCCTTGTTATAACAATCCTAAAATTACCCAGCTGCACAATAGTGCTTCCTTCCCGCTCTATTTCTATAAAGCCGTCTCTTCTTAGCTTTGCGTCTTCAATTATTTCCCTGCTTATATCCTGAATTTCTTCTTGCTTCAGCAATGATTTTCTTAATGAGATAAAGGACCATTTTCCTGGCATTCCCTTTTTTGCATAAGGCATCACATTTTCCCTTAAATGGACTGACATGGTTGTTTCATCAAAGAATTTTTCCAGCTTTAATTTTTTTAAGCCTTTGTCAGGCTTTTTGAAATAAATTACTTTGACGCTGCGCGCTAATGCAACTTCCGACTGCACTTTGTCTGATGTAATCAAGGTAGCATCCTCATCAAAGGCAAGCTGCCTTATCAAGGAGTCTATTTCGCCTAAAGAAGCATATCTTATTTCAGATGCTCTTGGCCTTTCGCCTTTAAAAGAAAGCAGATAATCATGTTTAGCGGAAAATTCCTTGATTTTTTTAATTTCATCCAATCCTAAAAAACCGATTGCCTTTCCCAAATTTGCTTGATGCTCTAATTCAGCAAGCACTGCCTCATGCAGAATAATCTCATTGGCAATAACTTCTTTATTGCTTATTTTTTCAGAAAGCAGCCCTTCTATAATTACTGAAGTGTCCGGCACAATTTTTTCCAGAACAATATTTTCATTACTCATTTGAATTTGGTTATTGTTTTTATTTATAAATTTATTGTATTTTTAGAAAATTTCAATATTGAAAACTTTTAATATTTTATTATTTTAAATTATTTTCGCTATGGAAAAGATGTGAAAGAGAAAGATGTGCTAAAAGATGATTAGAGGGATTAAAATAGTTACAGCAAACGAACATTTTTATATCCTATCTTGAAATGTATGTTTTTGGGGGTGTAAAGGGGTGTTTAACCACTTGAAATTTTTTGTTATATCCTTAGCTATATTTCTCTCTTCTTTATTTTCAGCTTTTGCAGATTGGGAAACTTATCAAGGCGACTTGCAGAATAGAGGCATAGCAAAAGGCATTGGATATTTAGGCTCAAGGGATTTTGTAAATGTTACAATTTACAATGAAGGCACAAACAAACAGCCCCTTATTGCAGACATAAATAAAGACGGAAAAAATGAGATAATTATTTTCTCATCGAATTATTTAAAAATTTTTAACAGCGACTTAAATTTGATTGAAGAAAAATTTGTTGGGAAACTGCAAGGGCAGCCTATAATTTTTAACATAGACGATGACGAGTTTAAGGAAATAGTTTTTATTTCAAATATTTCTGCAATGCCTTATTTTTTTGCTTATGAATTCAATCAAAACTTCAAGCAAGAATTTAACTTTAGCATTGCAAATAGCGCTGTTGGCAGCGGCGTAAAATGCACCCTAATGGCAGACACAAAAATCTGCGTTTTTATGGACAACAGCCAATACGTGCATATTGTGAATTTAAGCTCAAAAACAGACAGCAGCTATTATACTTCTCCATATAATGATACAAAGGAAAAAATACCTTCAATAGCAGACTTGCACAACGACAACAGCTTAGAAGCTGTTTTTTGGTTTGACGCAAATAAAAATAACCAGTATGGATTGATGGCATTTAATTTGGCAAACAGAAGCATCGACTCAAATTTTAACGGAAATGGGACTGTTGATGATATAATGGTTCCTCATGGAGTAAACAACAAAAAATTTATTCTTAAGGGGCATCCCGTATTGGTTGATTTGAACAACGACAAAAAATTTGAGGTTGCAGTAAGCATTTTTTATGATGACACTTTATACTCGTCGTATTATAGCTACTGGTTTACTGAGCTGTTTGTTTTTGCTGACAACGGCAGCGCTCTTTTTAGAAAATGCGCAGAGGGCTTATCTAAAGGATATTGCGACAGAGGTAGTACTGAGTTAGGCGATATAGAAGGAACACATCCATTCGTGCTTGACAGCAACAATGACAGCATGCAGGAAATATGCTTCATTAAAGACAAAAAGTGGTATGGAAATTTCAAAAACATGACGATAAACTGCTATAACTATTCTGGAGGCATTTCGCATGATGCAGAATTATCTTTGGTTACAAATACTGTAGAAAACGCTATAGTCGCAGACATCAACAATGACGGGCTAATGGAAATACTGACTGAAAACAGAATTTATTCTATGGATGGAAAGGTAATATTTTATTATGGCTTTGGCTTAAACTTTGCTGTTCCTTCTGACATTGATGGAAATAATGCTCTTGACATTATGCTGTCAAAAGACGGAAAAACCACCATTTATTTGGATAAAGCAAATTCTTTAGAAGTGAAAAATGTTTCTATTCTTCCCAAAATCCCTTCTCAAGAGGATGCGCTAACATGCTCATGGGCAGTGAATGGCAGTGGAGCAGTAAATGCAAATGTTAACTGGCATAAAAATAATGTGATCTATTCAACAGAATTAAAATCAGATTGCATTGATAGTAATGCATGCTATTCAAAAAAAGAGATTTTTCCTTCTGAAACATCAAAAAATGACAAATGGAAATGCTCGGTTTCTGCAAACAACAAGAGTTACAGCTCTAATATTCTTTTTACTGAAAAACAAATTTTAGGCAAAAAATCAGAATGGATTGAAAGCTGCAATGCTCCAAATAGCTTATGTGTTCAAAGCGGAAAGGGCTACTTTAACAATGAAGTAATAAAAAATATAAGTGCAGTGCATGGCATGGAATTTGAGCCATTAACCGCGGACATTAATAATGACAGAAAAAATGAAATAATTATTTTTTCAGGCTCAAAATTATTGTTGTTTAACCATACATTTGGGCTTATAGCGGAAAATGATATTGGCTACTTAAACGGACAGCCAACAATTTTTAACATAGACAATGACGAGAAAATGGAAATTATCTTTATTGCAAACATAAGCTCAAAAGCCCATCTTATGGCTTATGAATATGCATCAAATTTCAGTAAGCAATGCAATATAACCCTAAGCAACAATGCGATTGGCGCAGGAATAAGATGCGCTGATTTAAATAACACAAAATCATGCTTTTTCAAGGACAACAAGAATATTTTTTATAATTTTAATATGGAATTGTGCAAGCAAACCGCGAATTTAACCACAAACAACATTACAGATACTTTGCCAACAGTTCCAACTTTATTGGATTATGACAACGATGGAAAAACAGAGGCTATGTGGTGGTTTGACAATAACAGCAATAAATACCCGGGAATTGCAATAATTGAAATTGAAACTATGAGCTTTGATACAAATTTTAATGACATTGGATTTATAGATGATGTAACAAAAGGCAGCGGCTATGATTATGTTGGGACTTTCGAGACTTTGAAAGGCAATCCAATTTTTTATCAAAATGATAATGCTGGCAGTTATGAGATTTTAGTTTCTTACAACAATGAAAAAAGTGCAACACGTGGCGGTTCTATTTGCTACAACAGTGTTTTAAAAACGTATGACAGCGACGGAACATTGATATGGGCTAATACGCCAGCGCCATGCGAATTTTTTGGAATTTCTCATTGCGATATATCCACACCTATTATTTTAGATGCTGACAAAGATAGTTATAAGGATATATGCTTTATTATGAAAGGGGATGAAGAATGTTATCCAGGTATTTTAAATGACTATATTTACTGCATTAATAGATTTGGAAAAAATTTAGAAGGCTATCCAAAAAACACTCCTGATGTAAAGCGCTATGGAAGCTTTCCAGTCCAATATAATACTCCTTTATATGCTGCTGATATGGATAATGACAATGAAGAAGAGATTATAGGTCCCGGATATATTTGGAAATTGAACGGCACAATATTAAAGGGAAACTATACTCATTTTGATGAATTTGCGCCAGTGCCTGTTGATGTCGATAAAGACGGGATTTTAGAGCTTTTGGGAACAAAAAAAGGTGCAACTTATATATTCCAGCCAAATATAGATTTGTGCAAAGGAACTGTGCAGGTATATTCAAAAGACTCTGACAGCAATCCTGTTGGCTATGCAAATATTTACTCCGAAAACATTTTAAAAGGCAATACTGACAGCTTAGGATTATTTGAGCTGCAAGGAAGCAATATCTGCGGAAAAAAATCAGCTTATTCATTAAAATGTATGAACAGCACAAAAACTTGTGAAACAAAAACAGCATCTTTTGATTTTGATAATGACTTTGATTTTTTGGAATTTGACTGCACAGTTTGCACTGGAAACCAAGACTTAAAAATATCTCTTTACAGCATAAATATAAGCGAGGGTAAAGTAACCATTAATGTAACAAGCGAGAATGTTGCAGCTATCGGTATTAATCTTACTGTAAAAACGCAGGATGAAGAGACTGGATTAATATTAAATGAAAACAGCATTTTGTTTGACGCTAACTTAGAAGACAAATTTGTAAAAAGGGCAATTCCTATAAATCTTGGCAATGCCGAGTATTTGCATGTTTATGCTGATGCAACAAACAAAGTGAATGAGCCAAAGGCAAACAATTATGTTGCTGTTCCATTGCTTAAAAATAAAATTAAAGCTTATCTCAACATAGACACAGGAAATTTGTATGTTGACAATGCAATTTATGATTATTTAAGCAATTTTGTTGTGCCTTCCTCTCAAAGTGACTCATTAATCACTGTTGCAGTTGGCGTAAGGAATAGCAATGCGTTAGTTAACAACAAGTCTTCAATGACGAGAGAAAGGTATGGATGGTATTCCGACAGAAATTCTGTGTATTTTAGCAATAAGCAGATTGGAGCAATGCCCTACACAGCATTAGTTGGGGCATTTAAAATGCCTCCTGATTATGGCGGAAAAATAAATATATTTGTCATTGGAAAAGAAATAGAAGGCACAATAGCAGCTGTAAAAAGGCTTGCAAATGCAAGAAGCCAGTTTCTGCAATTGTATTTTCCAGAGTATGTTTTTTCAAAAACAAGCATAATTGATGATAATGATATTTTGGGGATTTCTGTTTTTGATATAATGCACAATGATGAAAACAAAAATTCTTATATGGAACAAAAAAGCCCTGAATTCAAGGAAGTTGTTGAGAATATTTTGACAGACAATAATTTTGAGGTTAGCATTAAGACTGTTAAGACTTACAATGACAATACTACTTTGAGGTTGAAGAATGTTAATAGTGGGTTTTCGGAGAGGTATAAAGATGCCCTTTCAAATGATTCAAAACCAATAGTTTTTTCCGGTGGGTTGTGGAATAATTTGTTCTATTGGGAAAAAAATGGGGATAATTTAATAAATAAGCTTCTTAATGATGGGAGGGATTTATGGGAAATAGAGATAATAGGAGGGCCAGAGCAGGATGGAAAATCAAATAGCCCAGATTATAACTATAACGATTTAAGAGATTATTATTGGACTGCTTTGATAGCAGGAGTCCAAACATATAGCGGTCAGGATTCATTGCAGTATGTAGGGCATTCAAATGGATGTGGAGTTGCATTGGCATCAATAAACCAATATCAGGTTTCTGGTAAAAAAAATGCTGGTTACTTCTTTGATACACCAAGGGGAACTTATCAGTTGATGAATTTAACCAATAACGCAATAGATACTTTTGCTGGTGAAGGGTGTCCGGGAGCTTTGGATGGGTACTCACCATTCTATGAATATTTTGGCATGTTTGGAGATAGGATTATTTCACAAATAAAATCAGAGCATGTAACAGCAGAAGAAGTAAGCCAAAAATTGCTTGGGTTATGTAAGAGTGAATTAGATGTAGATGAGCAACAGTATTGCATTCTGGCTGCGAATGGGTTGAATAAAGTTGAAGGAGACTTTAAAGTTTCTAAAAATCTCTTACTGAGCTATCTTCAAAATATTCAAGATACTGAAAATGAACCTCAAGTTAATCAAGATTTGTCTATAAATAAGTTTAAACTATATTCAAATGTAGATTTTAGTTCATCACAGCAATTGGGAATAATTGTCGCATTAGGAGGAGGAAGATTTGATAAAACAAATTTAAAACATGACCTTGTAGTAAGTCAACAAGATTCACAACAAATATCAGATAGGATAACTTCAACAAATAATGTCAAATTAATTAATTATTCTAATTTTTATCATGGGGATATAGAAGATGATAATTTTATAAAAGAGGTGGAGGTATTTTTAAATGGTTGACCAAAAATTTAGATATAATTTTACTGAAAATAAATATTATATTGTTGGTGGTATAATAGGATTGGTTATATCTCTCTTACCAATCACGCAGTTGTTTACATCAAAATTTGCAGAAATAAATTTTATTATTTTATATCTTCCAAGAAACATTACTGCTTTTTTTAGTAGTTGTATTTTATGTGATAAATCTATAATTTTAAATTTAATCGTATTATTCCTGTTGTATCCAATATTAGGAGTACTTATTGCTTTTTTATTAAAAAAGAGAAATAACTAAATGATTTAGTTAGGTAAAGATGATAATTCAAATAAAAAATTAAAACAAAATTTAAATTAAATTGTTAAATTGGCTAGGAAAAAAATCAAAGATTTTTAAGCTTTCATTTTTTGCTATACTCAAAACAAAAAAAATTAAAAACGAATGCAACCGCAATGCTACAAGAAGGCAATTAAAACAAAAAATTAGCAAAAATTGACTAAAAACCAATTAACCCATTTAATGTACTTATTTTTTATTTTTATCTTAATCCCGCTAACCCATTCAATAATAAACTTGACAACAGACGCTAACATTACAGGAAAGTCAGGGACTTATAACTTCATTGTTGAAATAATGGATAAATATGGGATTATCTTAAACGACACACAAAAATATGTCGATAATGGCAACAATTTTGCAGTTTTAAGTTTTCCTTCAGAATTATTGCAAAAAAATAAATTTAATTACAGCATAAGAATTAACGACATTAATGATAACTTACTCTTTAGAAAATTTAATGTTCAGAGCAAAGATTATTCAGGATTTAACAAGGGATTAAACATAACAAAAATAACAGATGAAAATGCAAATAATAATCTTATAAGGATTAACCTAACAGTTGTATCGGAAAAATCAGAAATAAAAGCAAATGTAACAGTTGCGCTTAAGTATCTCGCAGATATAATTTCAAAAACAGAAGAAAAAATATTGGCTAATGGTATGCAAACCATTTCCATAATTTTTGATAATGAAACAATAAAAAGCACGCATTATAATGGAAGCTTTATAGTGGATTATGCAATTATAGGAAACAAAATGTTTGATTTTGAGCAAAGCACTTTGCTTTATAATTATGAAGATTTTGCAAAAACTCCTTACATTAAATCAATCACCGACGAAAAATTGGATTTGGACAACAACAGCATGTTCGATTTCTTGGAGCTTAACTTTACAACTAATGCAAAAGAGCCAAAACAATTTGCAATTCAATACAGCCTTTATGACAATTTCAATAGTTTTATTCTTAATGGAAGCAAAACGCAGCTTCTGAATTCAGGCATTAATAATATGCAAGTTTTGATAAATGGCTCTAAAATCTATAAGGCAAAAGTTAATGGCCCTTATGCAATCAACGCGATTTTACAGAGCGACAACAAAACAAATGATGTTTTTTATAAAACCGATGCCATTAAGCAAAGCTTTTACACAGATTATGAAATGCCTTTATTGCCCGACTTAAAAGTGAGTTTAAATGCAGTTTTTAACAAAGCAAGCAAAGAGACAAACTTAACAGTCAACATAAGCAATGCTGGCAAAATTCCCGTATTTAATATTTTCTTGGATATATTCAGCAATTCTACCTATAAAAATAGCAGGACATTAGACTTTTTGGATAAAAATGGCTTCAAGATTTATAATTTTATTATTGCAAACAGCACAAACGCAACTCTTTTTACAGCAATAGCAGATTTTGATAATTTAGTTGATGAAATTGACAAGTCAAATAACATCGCGAATTCATTGAAACCGGAAATAAAATTGCCCAATGATATGGACGATGATGGCATAAGCGATGATTCTGATGCATTGATTGGGAATGAGAAATCAATCAACACAACAATAAAAAATCTTACAGTAATAATAGGCAATATATCAAATCTCTCAAAAACTTTTAATGGGACATTAAAAATAAATTTTTTTGAAAACAACTCAAAAATTTTGGAGCTTGACTACAACTTTAAAATTCCATTGAATTTGTCAAATCTAATGATGAGTAAGCAAAGCAACAGCTCTTTTGGCTATACTATAATCAAGGGGCTAAAGCTTAACGGCTCAACAAAAACAATCTATGTTGACAGGATAGACCAATCTAAAAGCGGAGTGTGCATTAAAGACAGTGGGATTAGCTTATTGTCTGAAATAAGCGAGAATTGCAATGGCACAAATGAAACAAAGCTTGAGTGCGACGCAATATTAAAAAATTCCTACAAATGCACTTATAATGCAACAATCAAAAAATATAAAGTAGAAGGTTTAAACCATTCTGGAATAAAACAAATTGAATACACAGGAAACGCAGGAAGTACAGCATCATCTGAAAGCTCTTCTGGAAATATTGGAGCTAGCAATAATGCAAATGCCCAATGCACAGAAAAATGGGAATGCACCTTATGGTCTGGCTGCATTAATAATATGGAAAGCAGAGCATGCACAGACATAAGCAAATGCGGAACTTCATTAAGCAAGCCAGCAGAAAGCAGAGCATGTTATGAAATAACTATTAAAGAAAAAAATGGAGAAAAATCAGAAGAAAATTTCAAAAAAACAGAAAATGCTGAAAAATTATTGAATAATAAAAATGATGCAAAAGAAAGAAAAAAATATTCTTTGCCGGACATAACTGGCTATTTTTTAATGCCGCCGGAAGCAGCAAACAAAAGCATAGGAGCTTTAATTGCGCTGGTAATTGTTGTTGCAGGGGTTATTGCTTATTTTAAATTTGTTTCATCCAAAAATCTTTAAAACATCATGTTTTTCTCATTTAGCTATGGGGCTATAGTGTAGCTTGGATTATCACCCTAGCTCGGGGTTCATGGAGATGGAATATCTTCCTGACAATGACATGAACAGCTAGTAACCGGAGACATTACATTGAAATGCCGGAATTCAAATCTCCGTAGCCCCATTCAAACAAAAAATCCACTGCTCTATGAGCGGTGGATTTTTATAATTACGAATCATGTTTGAAGCAAAACGATGCCAAAGTACAATATCAAGGTCGGAGATAAAGATTCCGCCGTTCCATGAACGGCGGAATTTTTATTATCAAAAAGATTTATATATAAGTATGCAGCTAATAAAGCTTGGTGGATTAAATGGCTATTATTAAAAAATATATACCCCTCATTTTCTTTTTGCTAATTTTCCTGCCGTTTAGCTATGCAGTTTCTTTTACAACTGAAGTAACACCTATCAAAGACAGAATCCAAATTGATGAATTTGCCAAATTCAAATTAACCATAAAAAACACTCTTAGCCAAAAAGATGAATACAGGATTTATACAATAGACTTCCCAATTTGGGATGTAAGAACAGAGCCTATAGTTAATCCCATAACCTTGGAATTAGAGCCTAAAGAAGAAGGAAGCGTTGAGCTTATAGCTGACCCCTTAAAAGTAAAAGATATAGGGACTGATGCTGTTAATGTAAATGTAAGGTCAAAGGTTACTGATGAAGTTGTTACTGTAAATTTGAAGGTGACTGTTACCTCAACAGATAGATTGGTTGAAGGATACATTCCCACAGTATTAACCAGTATAGACATTCCTGATGCAGTAGACCCCAGAAAAGAAATACCGATAAAAATTGTCCTTAATAACCAAAATGTATTGGATTATCCTGAGTTGCTTATAAGAATAGACAGCAATTTGATAAAGGATACAATAACAACAAAGTTAGGGCCTAAAGAAGAAAAAACGCTTGAGCTGGCAAAAAATATTGATGCGTTAACAAAACCTCAGAAAGATAATATAGTGATAGCCATCTTCAAAGACGGCAAAAGCATCATAAACCCGGTGATAAAGCCTATTGAGGTAATAGCCTATAGCACACAAGAGCTTGTAAGCGAAGAAAAAAAGTTTTTGCGCACAAAAAACAGCTACAGGCTTGTTTCAAATAATAATGATTATAAAAACGCACTGAAGGTTGAAACTTCCTTATTTGAATCTATATTTTCTTCAACTAGCCCAAAAGCAAATATTGTAAGGGAAAACGGCAAAAGATACTTTATATGGGATGCAAAATTAGAAAATAATGCAATGGGCGTCAGCGTAAGCAGAAATTTTATACCCTTATTTGTTGTTCTAATGCTGCTGGTAGCTGTTGTAATGATATATTACAGGCTTAGATCGCCACTCCTTATAACCAAAGAAGCAAATAGCATAGTGAGGAGCGAAGGCGGCATTTCAGAAATGACAATTGTGCTTCGCATAAAAAACCGCAGCCAGAGCAAGACAAAAGGAATAGAAATAACAGACGCTATTCCAGCTTTGGTTTCTGTCGGGAGTGATGTCCCAATTGGCTCTTTGCAGCCTAATAAGGTATTAGTGCATGAAAAACATGGCACTACTATTGTAAAATGGTCAATAGACAATTTAGATGTTTCAGAAGAAAGAGTGCTGTCTTATAAGATTAAGTCTAAGCTGCTTATACTTGGAAGCATTACTCTGCCTGTCACAAAGGGTGTTTTTTGGTACAATAATAAGCTGTTTACATGCACATCAAACATATTGAATGTGGAGAATTAGCGTTATATTATCAAATCTATAATTTATACAATTATGGTTTATTTCCTTTAACCTTTTTCTTTTAATGGTTCTTTGAGAATAAATTTTATACTTCCCTAATTAAATCTTCTGGCATTTCTTTTGCTGTTTCCTTAGAAGCGTCTTTAGCAGTTGTTTCTTTTAGTGCAATCTCATTCTTAATCGCGGTTATTACTTTAGCTTTTCTTGCGCCTAAATCAGCAAGAAACTCTTTAGTCGCTATTTTAGAAGAAACTAGCATATTGAAGAGGTTTTCATTTATGCGCAAGCATTTGTTTAAGACGAGCAGATTTATATCCGTATCCCATTTAATCTTCTTTTGGTTCATTATAACCATAAGCTCGTTCAGTTTTTCAAACGAGCTTAAGATGCTGTTAAAAATCAGCTCTATGCTTACCGTATCAATGTTTTTGATGAATATTTGCTTGCCTTGTTTCAC
Source organism: Candidatus Woesearchaeota archaeon (assembly GCA_016185955.1). Lineage (GTDB taxonomy): Archaea > Nanobdellota > Nanobdellia > Woesearchaeales > GW2011-AR4 > JACPJP01. The sequence goes on from JACPMQ010000019.1 coordinate 14,146, forward strand.
TGTAAGCGCAAGTATCTCGCTAAGGACATCCTCAAAAGAGGATATATATATGTATATGCTATTAATTTCTCTTTTTTGTATTGAGCTATCTTCTATTTTGCTCATAACCCTTTCAAGGTTCTGCCTAAACAAAAGCATAGAAGATCTTAGCCTATTGACTTTTTCCTTTAATGAAATGTCATAAAGTTCGCTAAGTATTACATCCTGCTTTATTGAAACTAGTTTTGACGTTACAATTGCAAGCAGCATCAATCCAAATATTACTTCGGCAGTTGCAATAAACTTAAAGAATCCAAAAGGCACTATGTCTCCAAAGCCTGTTGTAGTTGCTGTGATAAAGCTGAAATATATGGAATCCCTTATTGTATCTACGATTTTTCCTTCTGTGTTGTAAAACAAATAAGAGCTGCCATTTTTAAAAAAAAAGTAAACAAGGCCAAACATTATAACTGTTGTAAGCCATACTAGCAATATGCGCACAAAGGTAAGCTTGTCAATCCATCTAGCAATGTCTTTTTGTCCAATTTTTTTAAAAAAACTAGGTGATATTTCAACTTCCTCAATAATAGGCATAGTCTATACCTCTTGCAAAATTTTGGTTTTATGAATTGGGGATTTTTTAAGTGAATATCTGTTATTTAAACCCTTCGAAAATGCCAGTATCTATGCAAGTAGCTTTTATTTTTGAAAATAATTCTTGTTTGTGTAGATACTGAATGGTAACTGCTGACAATATAAGTGGCTGCTCCAGAGCCGCGCTACAGGCAAAATGGCGCATCTTGATTGTTATTATAGCAAAAATTATTTTGCGCATACACGCCATTTTGATAGCACACTTAACATTCTTCTGCCAGGCTACCGCCCCTTATTTTGGAGCAGCCACTTTAAGTTTCATACATATTTAGAATAAGAGGTGTTAGCGGTTACGATTATTAAACTAATACCTATCCTTAATTTGCGAAACTTGTTTTATCAATTCATCAGCAGTTGTATCATCCCTTATAAGATTTTTTTTGCCGCAGTAGGGGCATGCAATCCTCACTCTTGAGTTTTTTCTTATGGAAAACTTGTATCTGCAGTCTATACATATAACTGGAACTACATCAGGATTTGGATTTGCTGAAAAGGACTCTTTATCTTCTCTTATTGTAGGGCTTTCCTGTTTAAAGCTTTGAGTAGAGCAATTTACGCATACCACTTTTCCTTCACTATTGTACCTTATGCCTTCAATGCTGAATTTTCCTTTGCATAAAGTGCATAAGTAATTTGCCTCGCTTTTTGTGTCTTCACTCATAATTTCACCATCTCTGCCGCTATCTTCCTATCTTTTATTTCCGAAATAAAACATTTTTTCTATGGCAACATCTTCTGAGGTATAATCTCCGTATCTTGGCTTTACTTTCTCATTATTTGAGTTATTCGCCTGGTTTCTTTGCATATTCTGCTGGTAAATTCTTGTGGCATTAGTGTCGCTATTGTTGCTTGCGCTATTTACATTTGCCTCGCTTACTCTTGCTTCAGATTTTGCCGCTGCATTTTCGCTTACTTGTTTTTTTAGGCTGATGATTTCCTCATTTAGTTTGCCTATCATGCTATGGATGCTATTTATGTCGCTCAACAGCTTCTTGTTGCTCATCTCAAGCATAATTTCAAATTTTTTTTGGAGCAAATATTCCTGAGGACTTTGCTGGGAATTGCTCTGCAATATTATCTTTTCCATGCTTCCATCTCTGATTATTCCGTTATTCTGTGAAATTTTCTTCTATAAATTGCGCCATCATCTGATTTCCAGCAAGCCCGTAAGCCTCCAATGCCTTTGATACTTGCTCTTCTTTTAGGCACATATCCCCTACCAAGTTTAGTTTTTCTTTGTCGTCCGCTATCTGAAAAGCCTTTATTGCATAATTATATTGTTTTTCCTCAAGGCATTTATTGCCAAGCTCCACTAATTTTTGCTTGTCTTTCATTGTGGAGAATATTTCAAATGCGTAATCAAACTTAAATTTGCTTATGCACTGATCGCCAACTTCAATAAGCTTGGCATTATCTCCTATTGCGACAAATGCCTGTATGGCATATTCCAATCTTCCGTCTTCAAGGCATTTTTTTCCCAATTCAAGCAGTTTTGCCTGATTGTTTGAAAGCTTATACACTTCAATGCAGTTATTAAATTGGGCTAGCCTTTCATAATCGCTTGCAACTTCATTTAATTTATCGAGATTTCCTGCCAAGACAAAGGATTTAACAGCATCGCTAAGGTTGCCCTTTCTTCTGTATTCTTCTCCTACTGCGCTTAGAAGCTCAAATTTGAGCTCAGAACTGAACATTGATAAGTTAATCCTGTCCAATCCTTTTTTTAATAGAGAAGGCAAAATTCTGTTGAACTTATTTGCATCTTGTTTTGCACTTGCACTTATCAGCTTTGCATTGCTTTCTACTATGTCCCCTACCATTTGTTGAATTATTTTTTCATTTTCCATAAAAATTCACCTGTCCTTTTTTATCCTTTTTTGTTTTTTATTATCTTTTATTATCTTGTTTTATTATTTTTTGCCTATCAATTAGCTTATTTGCTAAAGGCAATTAGATGTAACTGTGCTAGTATATAAATGTTACGTTTTTGTATACTACTATACATATAACACTAAAATGTATATATTTTGGTGGTGTAAATTTAGTGTTTTGAAACACCACCAAAAAATTTATATATATCTTAACAATTGTTAATTAGCAGTACATTAATTTTTATTATATAACAAAAGGTAAAAAATGCACGGACAAATGCCTCAGGAAATAGAAGTATGGTATGTAATACCAGCTTTGCGAAGGGAGCTTGCTAAAGTAATGATTAAGGACTTTAAGCTAACACAAAAAAAGGTTGCGGCATGCATGGGCATAACAGAGGCAGCAGTTTCCCAATATTTAAGCTTAAAACGAGCCAAAGAAGTGCTTTTTGGCAAGGAAATTCTGGCTGAAATAAAAAAATCTGCAAAAAAGGTTGTTGCAGACAATTCTTTATTGATTCCTGAAATAATAAGGCTTTGCAAGCTTACACAAGTAAAGCGCATAATGTGTGGCATACATAAAAGACAGGATGCAAAATTACCGGCATCATGCGACATTTGCTTTGAAAGAGAAATTGAAAAATGACAACAAGCCAGATTTTAGAGATAAACAGGGCAAATTACGATCATTACAATGAAGATAGGTATATCTATAAAGCAAAGCCCGGCTTAAGCAAGGAAATTGTAGAGGAAATTTCAAGGCAAAAGAACGAGCCTGAATGGATGCTTAAAAAAAGGCTTAAAGCCTTTGAAATATTTGAAAAAATGCCCATGCCAAACTGGGGGCCTAGCTTAAGCGAGCTTAACTTAAATGAAATAATCTTTTTCCAAAGGCCTGATGCAAAGAAGAATGCAAAAAGCTGGGATGAGGTTCCTGAAGACATCAAAAAAACATTTGAAAGATTAGGCATCCCTGAAGCAGAAAGAAAAGCATTGGCAGGAGCCGGCACCCAATATGAATCTGATGTTATCTACCATAACCTTAAAAAAGAGTGGGAAGACAAAGGAGTTATTTTTCTTGATTGCGACGAAGCATTGCAAAAACATCCTGATTTAATAAAAAAATATTTTATGACTTCCTGTATTAGCCCAACATTGCATAAATTTGCTGCCTTGCATGCTGCCGTTTGGTCCGGCGGCACATTTATCTATGTTCCCCCGGAAGTTAAAGTAAGCATGCCCTTGCAAGCATACTTCAGGATGAACGCAAAAAAGGGAGGGCAATTCGAGCACACATTAATAATTGTAGACAAAGGCGCTGAAGTTCAGTATATTGAGGGATGTTCCGCTCCGCAGTATAACGCCAATTCACTTCACGCTGGCTGTGTTGAAATTTTTGTGATGGAAAATGCAAGAGCGCGCTACTCAAGCATTGAAAACTGGAGCAAAAATACCTATAATTTAAACACCAAGCGCGCAATTGTGGAAAAAAATAGTGTCATTGAATGGGTAAATGGAAATATGGGCAGCAAAGCTACAATGCTGTATCCAACTTCTGTTTTACTCGGAGAAAATGCAAAATCAGATTTTATAGGAATAGCATTTGCAGGAAAGGGGCAGAACCAAGATACAGGGACTAAAGTGTATCATCTTGCTCCAAACACAACTTCCACAATAAAGTCAAAAAGCATAAGCAAGGATGGCGGCATTACAACTTACCGCGGCTTGTTGCACATAAAAAAAAATGCTTCAAACTGCAAGAGCCATGTCCAATGCGACGCTCTTATGGTGGATAATATTTCAAAAAGCAATACTATTCCTTACATGGATGTAAAGGAAAAGGAAGTTGAGCTAGGGCATGAAGCCACTGTGGGAAAAATAAGCGACGAGCAGCTTTTTTATCTCATGAGCAGGGGCTTGAGCAAAGAAACAGCAACTCAAATGATAGTCTCTGGCTTTATAGAGCCTGTTGTAAAGGCATTGCCTTTAGAATATGCTGTTGAGCTTAACAGGCTAATAGAGCTTGAAATGGAAGGTTCTCTCGGCTAAATTTATGCTATATTACCATACAAAAATGAAACACAATGCTCTAGAGACACTGGAATCTAACAACGAATATTTTATTAAAGGTTTTTCGGAAAAAAACAAAGAGCCGGAATGGATGCTAAACAAAAGGCTTGAAGCTTACCACTTCTTTAAAGAGTCTCAAATGCCCAATTTCATTTACGGGCTTGATATAAGCCTGAACGCTGATTTAAGTTTAGATGCTCTCGACATAAAAAAGCCTAAATCTGAGATAAAAATAAAAAATGCCAACAAGGATGTAATAATTGCGGATTATAAAGAAATGCTAAAAAATTATGAAAGTGTTTTAAGAGAAAAATTTATGAAAATTGCAAAAGCTAATGGAAAATTCACATATTTCCATAATGCCTTTTTTAACAATCTGGTTTTTGTTTATGTCCCTAAAAATGTGGATGCTAAAGAAGCTATAGAAGTGTCAACAACAAGCCATGATGCTGCATTTGACCATCTTATCATATTAACAGAAGACAATGCGCAAGTTAAATTAGTTGAAAACTATGAGTCAAAAACTTTCAATAAAAATGGCGATAAGAAGGATGATAAGAATGGCTATGCAAGCAAAATTGTTGAGATTTTTGCAGGAAATAGCTCGAAAATAGATTATGGAAACGTGCAGCTGCTGAATGAAAATACAGCAAATTTCACAATAAAAAAAGCTATTATTGGAAAAAATTCCCTTATCAACTGGATAGATTGCTGCTTTGGAAGCAGAATAACAATGTCGGAAGTTACAACTATTTTAAATGGCGATAATGCTGCAACAAACAATTATGGCATATTTTTTGGGAATAAAAGCCAGCAGTTTGATTTGGTTGCAAACTCAATACATAATGCACCTCACACAACATCGGATATACTTACAAAGGGGGCATTAAGCGGAAGCTCAAAATGCGTTTATCGCGGGTTGGTTAAGATAAACCAGAATGCCTTTGGCTCAAATGGCTACCAAAAAGAGGACACTTTGCTTTTAAGCAACAATGCTGTCGCTGACTCCATTCCTAACCTTGAAATAGACAACAATGATGTAAGATGCACTCACGGAGCTTCAATTGGAAGGATTGACAAGGAAAAATTATTTTATATGAGAAGCCGCGGATTAAATGAAAAGCAAGCCACAAAAGAGTATGTAAGGGGATTTTTTGAGCCGCTAATACAAAAAATACAGATTAAAAACTTGAGAGAAAAAATGAATGGAATGATAGAAAAAAGAATGGAATAACCCAAAATGCCTGAAACAAGATTATTGGATGCTGAAAAAATAAGAAAAGACTTTCCGATCTTAAAAAGAAAAGTAAACGGAAAGCCTTTGGTTTACCTAGATAATGCTGCAACAACACAGAAGCCTAAAGTTGTAATTGACGCACTTAAACATTATTATGAAAACTATAATGCAAACATACACAGGAGCATACACCAATTAGGAGAGGAAGCTACTGCTGCTTATGAGCTTGCGCACAAAAAAGTTTCTGATTTTATTAACGCTGCTTTTGAAGAGGTTATATTCACAAAAAGCACTACAGAAAGCTTAAATCTTGTTGCTTACTCATTAACCAGCAGCCTCAAAGAGAATGATGAAATAGCAATAAGCCAGATGGAACACCACAGTAATTTTGTGCCATGGCAGCAGCTTGCGCTTAAAAGGAAATTAAAGCTGAAGTTTATTGAAATTGACAGCAAAGGAATTTTAAAAGAGGACAGCATAAAACAAAATATCACAAAAAAGACAAAAATTGTCTCGGTAACGCATGTTTCAAATGTTTTAGGCACGATAAACGACATAAAAAAAATTGGAGAAATTGCGCATGAAAACAATGCAATGCTAATAGTGGATTCTGCGCAAGGCATTCCGCACATTCCAGTTAATGTTAAAAATATTGATTGTGATTTTCTTGCATTTTCCGGGCATAAAATGTTAGGTCCCACAGGAATTGGAGCATTATACGGAAAAAAAGAGATGCTTGAAAAAATGGAGCCTTTTCTTTACGGAGGCGAAATGATAAGGGAAGTTACTTTTAAGCATACAAGATTTAATGAATTGCCGTGGAAATTCGAGGCAGGAACTCCAAATATTGCGCAAGCTATTGGATTGGGAACTGCAGTGGATTATTTAAAAAAAATCGGAATGAAAAATGTGATGCAGCATGACAAAAAGCTTACAGAATACGCTTTCAAAAGATTATCGGAAATAAAGGAAGTGGAAATTTACGGTCCGGAATCCAATAAAAGAAGCTCGTTAATTGCATTTAATGTCGAAGGAGTTCATGCTCATGATGTATCTGCAATTTTAGACAGTAATGGAATTGCCATAAGAGCAGGGCATCATTGCGCAATGCCTTTGGCTTCAAAATTGGGAATTGCCGCAAGCGCAAGGGCATCATTTTACGTGTATAACACTAAAGAAGAAATAGATAAATTAGCTGAGGGAATTTTTAAAGTAGTTAAAATATTCAATGCAAAATGACAGAAAACATGGAGCCAAGCTATGCCGGAGAAGGAATTTACAGGGAAAATATTTTAGACCACTACAAGCATCCGCATAATAAAGGGATTATAGAAAATGCTGACATAAAATTTACAGAAAACAATCCTTTTTGCGGAGATGTTATTACAGTTACAATCAAGCTTAAAAACCATAAAACAGATGGTATGAAATTAATAGATGATATAAAATTTACAGGAAGCGGCTGCGCAATATCGCAGGCAGCAGCCTCAATGCTGACTGAAAAGATAAAAGGCAAAAGCCTGAAGCAGATAAAAAATATTCAGCGCGATAACATTGTAAATATGTTAGGGATAAAAATTGGCGTGGTAAGGACAAAATGCGCTATGTTGTGCTTAACGGCAATTAAAGAGGGAATTAAAAAAATTTGATGGCAAAATACAAAATAGAGTTTGACAGGGAAATATGCATAGGGGCTTTGGCATGCAATGCAGTTGCTGAAAAATTCTGGCCAAGGACAGAAGACGGAAAAGTTGATTTGGCTAATGCATCTTACAATCAAGAAACAAACAAATGGGAGCTGATAATAGAAGAAGATGATTATGCTGCAAACAAAGACGCAGCAGAATCATGCCCTGTTGATGCTATAAAAATAACAAAAATTGAGGGCAATTAAAAATGGCTTTTTTGGAAGTAAAAAACTTAAGGGTAAATGTTGAAAATAAGGAAATACTTAAAGGAATAAGCTTAAGCATTGATAAAAATGAAGTTGTGGCTTTGATGGGTCCTAATGGCTCTGGAAAAAGCACTTTGGCTTATGCCTTAATGGGGCATCCAAAATACGAAATAACTTCAGGAAAAATTCTCCTGAATAATAAGGACATTACAAAAATTGCTCCGGATGAAAGGGCAAAAGAAGGCTTGTTTTTGAGCTTCCAGTATCCTCAAGAAATTTCAGGCGTTTCAGTCTCAAATTTTTTAAGGACAGCCTTAAATGCAAAAAGGGAAAATAAAAATGAAAAGCCACTTTCTGTCATTGACTTCCATAAGCTGCTGCAGGAAAAAATGAAGCTTCTGAAAATTGATAAAAGCTTTGCATTAAGATATCTAAATGAGGGATTTTCTGGGGGAGAGAAAAAAAGGATGGAG
>JACPMQ010000020.1 GCA_016185955.1 Candidatus Woesearchaeota archaeon
CACTTATACCATCAGTTAAAAACTGATGAAATATTTGTATTTAACAATTATTATGGATATTAAATTCCTCTCTTATACTTCAATAAATTATTTGTGCTCTCCGCTGTAATTTGCCAATTCAGAAAGTTTCACAGAATTGTGATAAACGACCCGAGCAACATGAAATGTTGCGAAGTTGAGTGGTAAGTTAAGGCTCCGCACAAGCACGACACAAGCACGAATAAGAATTCGCAAAAACCTATCTTAAGGCTTTGTTAGCAGTTATATATAACCTAAATTTTTTATAAGGATAAGAATGCAAAAATTATACTAATGTTTGTGATTTGAAGCATGAGCCACTAACGCCTTGTTTTTGGCTTGCGCCTGGTGGTATTGCTATACCGCATGCTTCAGTAATGTCTTTGCAGAAATCGTTATAAGTTCCAGTAACTGATTGAGTATCACAATAACAACTTCCAGCGCCTTTTCCTCCACAATAAGCCCCTTTGGTTGGTTGTGTTGCAACAGGAGTAGGTGATGGTTGAGACGCTGCTTGTCCCTGAGTCTTTAACTTCCATATTTCAGGGCAATAAAAGGATATATCCTGACAATAATCTCCGGCACCTATGCTTGTGGTATCACAATAACAGAGTACTCCTGATGGATTGAGGCTTTTGTCTGATGCTGTTTTCGAAGCACCGCCACATGAATCTTTGCAGCTAAAAAATTTTTGCGTCCAATTTAAATCTTTTGAAGATTCTGAAGGTTGTGTTGCAACAGGAGTAGGTGATGGTTGAGTGGGGGTGCTTGTGTTGTTGAACATGCTTGTGTTGTTGGACGTTTTACATATACTGCTATAATCAGCACAACAGTCTTTTGCTGCAACGCAACCTGCATCACATTGGCATTTCCAATTTGGATTATAGTTGCCACATTTTCCTTTGCAGCTTAACTCTGTTGAGGGTGTGGGTTGTGTTGCAACAGGAGTAGGTGATGGTGTTTGTGTAGATTGAGTTGATGGTATTCCATCGCTACATGCATTCTCTAAATAAAAAGAGGTTAAACGACATTTCGAGTAGGATGGACAAGTGTAAAAACAATCGCTTTCTGCATATTGTTTCCAATCAGCAATAGATTTACAATATGGTGGTCCACCGCTTTCAAAAGATTTCCCGACGACATCTTTAAGACTGAAACTGCAAAAATATTCCGAATTACGATAGCGAATAAAACCGTAAGATTTAGGTACAATTGTAAATGTCGCTGCTTTAATTCCCCCTTCAAACTCCTGCACAACAACCTCATTAAGGATTAAAGTAGATTTATCCATTGAATAGTAAGAAAGTGCTTCTCCAACCCCTAATACTTTAACAAATTCTGGATAAAAATCAGAACTCAAACGAAAAGTGGCAGTGGCATATCCTGTACCATTTGAAGCATTAACATCAACCAGAGTAATTTTATATTTTTTTCCATTAACAAAGTAAGATTTTGATTGTTTAATTAATAAAGTATCCTTAATTTCAGCAGTAGCATCTTGCGAAATCGGTGATGGTTGAGACGCTGCTTGTTTTGTTGAACTTAGACTTTTAGCACAAGAGCCTTTTTTTCCAGACTCTGAAACTCCGGATGGCTTAGGATAACCGCATACTTCTGTTATGTTGCTGCAAAAATCAGGATTTTTATTGTCAATAGCGACTGAATATGGATCACAGTAACAATCTGCACCAGATGTTTCTGAGTTTTGACCGCAGTAATTGCCAGAAGATGCTGCTGCATAACCCGTAACCGAAGAATCCTTATCCCTTTTTTTAAAAATCATTTGTAAACCAATATACTCTTTTTATACCATATATATAAATATTGTTGTGGTAAAGAATATAGATGCTGTCAACTATATCACGCCTCCAATAAATTTAAATGACACTGTTCAAGCCGGACTTTTCGGGCAAACCATCATTTTGCAAAAACCCTTTATGTGGTGTTGGCAGTTGCAATACCACGCAAACTTTAAAAACAAGCCTTTTTTCTTCAAAGGCATTATGGAAAAACAATACAACGCAAAAGAATCAGAAGAAAAATGGATGGAATTCTGGGAAAAAGAAAACATTTACAAATTTGATGCAAACAGCAAATCAGAAATTTATTCCATAGACACTCCTCCTCCCACAGTCAGCGGAAAAATGCACTTGGGGCACTCTTTTTCTTACTCGCAGCAGGATTTTATTGCGCGCTTTCAGAGAATGTCGGGAAAAAATGTTTTTTACCCTTTCGGAACTGATGCTAATGGGCTGGCAACAGAAAGGATGATAGAAAAGATGAAAAACGTTAAAGGGCAGTTTATGAAAAGAAGCGATTTTGTTGAATTGTGCCTGAAAACTTTAGAGGAAATAAGGGCTGATTTTGTTTATGACTGGAAAAGAATAGGCATAAGCGCGGATTTTAATATTTTTTACACGACAATTGACAGGCATTCGCAAAAAATATCGCAAAAATCGTTCTTGCAGTTATATAAAATGGGAAGAATTTACAAGAAAAAAGCTCCGTTTATATGGTGTCCTGAATGCCAGACAGCTATTGCGCAAGTGGAGATGAAAGACAGCGAAAGGCAAAGCAATCTTGTTTACATGAAATTTGACACAACATTAAATGAGCAAATAACAATAGCTACAACAAGGCCGGAATTGCTGCCATCTTGCGTTGCCATTCATATAAATCCAGACGATAAAAGATATAAAAAATTTATTGGGGCAAAGGCAATAATTCCTTTTTTAAATAGGGAAGTCAAAATAACCGCAAATAAGGATGTTGATATGGAATTTGGCTCTGGAATTGTGTATCACTGCACTTTTGGAGACATGGACGATGTAAGATGGATGGAAGAATATAATATTGAGCCAATTGAAATACTAAACAAAAACGGAACTTTGAATGAGAAAGCTGGAAGATTTAAGGGCTTGTATGTCAAGGAAGCCAGAAAAGCTGTGATAAAAGCGCTTGAAGAAGAAAAAAGAATAGCCAAAACAGAATCTATAAAGCATGTTGTCAATGTGCATGAAAGATGCGACACAGATATTGAAATCTTAACAACAGAGCAGTGGTTTATAAAATACCTTGACTTAAAAGATGATTTCATAAAATTTGGCAGAAAAATTAAATGGTATCCGGAGCATATGCGCATTAGATATGAAAACTGGATTCATGGCTTAAAATGGGACTGCAACATAAGCAGGCAGCGCCATTTTGGAATACCAATACCCTTATGGTATTGCAAAAAATGCTCTGAAATTATTCTTGCAGAGGAAAAGCAATTGCCCGTTGATCCTTTAACAGACAAGCCATTAAGCAACTGCAAGTGCAGTTCAAATGAATTTATTGCTGAAAAAGATGTTTTGGACACATGGGCTACATCTTCATTAACCCCAGACATTGCAATCGAGCTGTTTAATGACAAGGAGCAAAAAAAATTATTTCCAATGAGCTTAAGGCCTCAGGCGCATGACATAATCACATTCTGGCTTTTTAATACAGTAGTAAAAAGCTATTTCCACCATAAAAATATACCATGGAAAGAGGTCATGATATCAGGATGGGCTTTAGATCCGCATGGCAAAAAAATGAGCAAGAGCAAAGGCAATGTGATTGAGCCAAGAGAAATGATTTCAAAATATTCAGCGGATGCGTTAAGATTCTGGGCAGCAGGCTCAAGATTAGGAGATGATCTTCCTTTTCAGGAGAAGGACCTTGTGACAGGCCAGAAATTCACCACAAAAATATGGAATGCCTCAAAGTTTGCTTTCATGCATCTTTCAGACTATAACAAAGATGATAAAGAAAATAAAAAAGAAAAGCAAAAGGAAAAGCCAAAAAAAATTGAGCTTATGGACAGATGGATTTTGTCAAAAATAAGCAGGCTTGCAAAAGAATGCACTGAAAATTTAATGAATTATGAATATTCGCACACAAAGCTCGCAACTGAAACATTTTTCTGGCACACTTTTTGCGATAATTACCTTGAGATAATTAAAGACAGGCTTTACAATTCTGAAAAAAGAGGCATTAGCCCAAAAATATCTGCGCAATATGGGTTATACCATTCCTTACTAACAATAATAAAGCTAATGGCTCCTATAACTCCTTTCATAACAGAAGAGCTTTATCAGCTTTATTATAAAAAGCATGAGAAAATTAAAAGCATTCATATTGCAGATTGGCCATCTATTAGCTTAATAGACGAAAATGCAGAAAAGGTAGGCGATTTTTTTGTTCATATTTTGCAGCAAGTAAGAAAAGTAAAATCAGAAAGCAATATGTCATTAAAAAAGCCGATTAAAAAAATCACGGCAAAAGGCAGAATACCAAAAGAGAATTTTGAAGAAATCAAAGAAGACTTAATCGCAACAACAAATGCAGAAGAGATTGTTTTTGAGCAATTGGATGAAAAATCCGATAAAGAATATGATGCGATAGTTGAAATGTAAAAATTCCGCCATTCTATGAATGGCGGAATTTTTACCGACGCGGTTTACGAGCCTTGCGGTTTACCCATTAATCGCCACTGCAAAAATTCCACCGCTCTTAAGAGCGGTGGAATTTTTGCGTTAAAACTCTTTCAGGAATTTTATCAGTTGATTTGCCTTCTCAAATTCAAGGAATTCCTTTTTAGTCACTGCCGGAATATTTTTAGGCTTTTTTTTCTTAAAAATAACCAAGTTATCAGCGTCGAGCAGCTTTGAGAGCGAAGAAAAGTCTGGTTTGGTTTTATCCCCAACTTCAGTAAGTATAATCTCATTGTCTTTTTTTGCTATTATATCAAACGGGCTTTTATTTGTGTCAGAAGCCTCGAAGCCCAACTCATTGTATTTTTTTGAAAGCTCGGAACTGCATTTACTGCTTATCTTTCTTTTTTCAGAAAATATGCTCATTTCATTAAAAACATGGTTTCCAAAAAGGTTATGGATTTTCATGGCTTTGCCTATTGTTATTTCTGAGTTTCCTTTTTCATACTGGTATATCATTTTGCTTGTAACTCCAACTTTTTTTGATAGGGAGTTTAATGAATATCCCCGCTCCTCTCTTTTCTTTTTTAGCTTATTGCCGTCTATTGAAACAGTAAAGCCCGCTTGCGTTCTCTTTACAAAAGGAAATTTTTGATTCAGCGAATTGGCAAATGTATTAAAATTGAAAGTATAAAGCTCAAATCTTGCGTATAGCACATTGTCCTGCAGCTTGTCTCCTGCTTTTTCTGCAATTATACATGGAACAGCCCCTAAATAAGAAGAAACCGTAAGCATTTCGCCTGCATATTCGCTGCTTATTGAATTGGCATCTTCAAGCGCTTTTATAAGAAGGATTACATCTCCTTTTCTTGCAAGCACATCAAAACAGCTTCTTGCAAGCTTCTTAACAGTAAACCCTTCTTTAAGCAATAATATTCCTAATTTGTCGATAAGGATGCTTTTCATAGATTATAGACCAAATAAAATCCCTATATATATGTTTCTGTGGTTTTATCGGTTTTATCAGAAAATTTATAAGCCAGCGTTTTTTACCGCAAATTGCTATGAGGATTGCAATATCGGGCAAAGCAGGCTCTGGAAAAAGCACTGTAGCTAATAAGCTCGCAAAAAAATTAGGGCTTAAGCATTACTCAATAGGCGACTTAATGAGGCAGATTGCAAAAGAAAGAAAAGTTTCATTGCTTCATCTCAGCAAGATAGCAGAAAAAGACACTTCCATAGACAAGGAACTGGACAAAAAGCAAATACAACTAAAAGATAACGATGATTTTGTTATAGATGGGAGATTGTCTGCATTTTTCATACCAAACGCTGACCTTAAAGTTTTTTTGGAGTGTGATAATAAGGTGAGGGTAGAAAGGGTTATGAAAGATAACAGAGGGGAGGAAAAGAGCAAGGACATAACAAGCTTAGCAGCAAAAATAAAGCAGAGAGAAATAAGCGAAAGAAAAAGATATAAAGAGCTGTATAATGCAGATTATTACGACAAAAATCTCTACGATTTAATGATTGACACAACAAACCTGACACCAGATGAAGTTGTGGAAGAGATAATAAATTCAATAAATGTAAATGAGAAATAAGGCATGAGAAATAAGGCATGAAAAGCAAGGCAAATGGAAAAAATAGAAAAATATGATTTTGTGGAGCTTGAATATACGGGAAAGCTGAAAGATGAAAACATAGTTTTTGATACAACAAATAAAGATATTGCAAAGGAAAATAGCCTGCATAGCCATAATAGTTATGCTCCTGTGGTAATATGCATTGGAGAAAATCAAATACTTTTAGGGCTTGACAAAAATTTAGAAGGCAAGGAAATAGGGAAGGAATATACTATAGAAGTAAAGCCGCATGAAGCTTACGGAAACAAAAATCCGAAGCTTATACAGCTAATTCCTACAAATAAATTCAGGCAGCAAAATATACAGCCCATGCCCGGAATGCAAGTAAACATAGACAGCCTTATTGGGATAATAAAAACAGTAAGCGGAGGCAGAACACTTGTGGATTTTAATCACCCATTAGCCGGAAAAGAGCTAGTGTATATTGTTAAAGCTAACCGCAAAGTGACAGATGATAAAGAAAGAATTGTTGGTTATTTAAAGTTAAGCCTCGGCATAAATGATGCAAAGGATATGGATGTGCAAATAGAGCAGGACACTGCCAAAATTAGCTTAAATGAAGAACTGCCAAAAGAAGCGCAGGAAGAGCTAAGCAAAAAAATAAGAGAGCTTATTAAAAACATTAAAAATGTTGAATTTCATGCTAAAAAAGGCTCAAAAAACAAATAATTTTATATAGGAGTATGGAAGAATTAGGGGTGTAAAAGGGTTAATACCATGGTACAGAATGAAATAAAAGACAAAGTTTCGGATTCAATTTCTGAAATAAGCTCAAATGCTGACATTGATGCTGAGCTTGAGCAGATTTTAGCAAAGCAAAGGGCAGCAATAAAAGTAGTAGGCGCAGGCGGCGGTGGAAATAACACTATACAAAGAATGTCGGAAATAGGCATTATTGGCGTAGAAACAATTGCTGTCAACACTGATGCGCAGGATTTGCTTTACACAAACGCAAATAAAAAAATTTTGATTGGAAGGGAGCTGACTAAAGGCTTGGGAGCAGGCTCTGATCCGAAATTAGGGGAAGACGCTGCAAGGGAAACAGAAGCAGAAATCAAAAAATCATTACACGGCGCTGATATGGTATTTATCACATGCGGATTAGGCGGCGGCACAGGAACAGGCTCTGCACCTGTTATAACAGAAATTGCAAAAAAAATAGGGGCTTTAACTGTAGGCATTGTAACACTGCCATTTGCTATGGAAGGCCATAGAAGGTATATGAATGCTGTATCGGGTTTGGAAAAAATGGAGCAGTTAGCAGATACTTTAATAGTCATCCCAAATGAAAAGCTGTTGGAATTAGCTCCTGACTTGCCTTTGCATACAGCCTTTAAGGTAGCAGATGAAATATTGACTAATGCTGTTAAAGGCATAGCAGAGCTTGTAACTAAAGCAGGGTTAGTTAATCTTGACTTTGCAGATATTAGGGCAGTTATGAAAGGTGGTGGGGTTGCTTTAATAGGAGTTGGTGAAAGTGATACAGAAAATAGAGCGAGTGAAGCAGTTGAAAAAGCCATTAACAATCCATTGCTTGATGCAGACATCTCTGGCGCAAATGGCGCTTTAATAAATGTAATAGGTGGGGAAGATATGACTTTAGACGAGGCAAGAAAGGTTGTAGAAGCGATTTCAAGCAAGCTTGATGACGACGCAAGAATAATATGGGGCGCGCAGATAAGCAAAGACATGGAGCGCACAATAAGAACTATGCTTATTGTAACAGGCGTTAAAAGCTCGCAAATTTTAGGCGCTGGCATAAAACAGACTGACAAAAGGAGAAAAGAAATAGAGACGCAACTTGGAATAGAATTTCTTGACTGAAAATGGAATTAAGTTCTTATTGGATAAAATTAAAAAGCTTTAGCGGTGAATGCTTAAGAATTTTAAAAGTTACGAAAAAGCCTAATAGGGTAGAATTCAAAACAATAGTTAAGGCTGCTGCATTAGGCATGTCAATAATAGGATTCATAGGATTTTTAATTACAATGCTGAAACAAGTGTTTTTTCCCTAAAGTTTTTTAAATAACTGCTATTTAGCTAATTTTAAAAATGGAGCAAGAGCAAAAACAATCAGAAATTTATGGCGTAAGGGTAACTGCAAACAGGGAAGACCAAGTCATGGACTTTATTGTTGCAAATGCGCAAAGAAAAAAGCTTGAGGTGTATGCAGTTATAAGGCCGCATGGCATGCGCGGCTATATTTTTTTGGAAGCTGGCAGCAAAGCTGATGCAGAGCAGGCAGCCTTTAATGTGCCTTATGCACGAGGCATTCTTTCCAAAACAGTGGAATACAAGGAAATAGAGCATATGCTTGAGCAGGTAAAGCATGAAGTAAACATACAAAAAAATGATATTGTGGAAGTAATCTCTGGACCGTTTAAAAGAGAGCAGGCAAAAATAACAAGAATAGACAAACAAAAGGAAGAAGTTGTAGTTGAGCTTCTTGAAGCAGCAGTTCCTATTCCAATAACGGTAAAGATGGATGCTGTCAAAGTAATAAGGAGGGACACAGAAGAAAAAGAGTCTGAGTAAGATTTATAAATTATTTATCAATTCTTTAAAAAATGACAACACAAACTGTTGAAGCACTTGTTGAAGGCGGCAAAGCAACTGCAGCGCCTCCATTAGGACCTGCATTAGGCCCATTAGGAGTTAATATTGGCCAAATTGTTTCTGATATTAATAAGAAAACTTCTGTATTCAACGGAATGCAAGTTCCTGTCAAAGTTATAGTTAATATGGATACAAAGAAATTTGAAATTTCTGTTGGAACTCCTCCTGCTTCTGCCTTAATTCTTAAAGAAGCTGGAATAGAAAAAGGCTCTGGAAATCCCAAAACAGACAAGGTTGCAGATGTTGTCATAGAGCAGATAATTAAAGTTGCGAAGATGAAAGAAAGCAGCTTATTAGGCAAGAGCTTAAAGGAAAAAGTCAAGGAAATAATCGGGACATGCAATTCAATGGGAATACTTGTTGAAGGAAAGCCTGCGAAAGAAGCAATAAAAGAAGTCAATGAAGGGATGTATGATCAGGAAATAAGGGAAGAAAAAACAGAGCTGTCAGCAGAAGAGCGCGCAAAGCTTGAGGAAGAGAAGAAAAGGCTTGCAGAGGAAATTGAGAGAAGAAGAGCAGAGTTTGAAAAACTTGCAAAAGATATTATTGCAGCAATGGCTGGAAAGGAAAGAGGAGCAATTAAAGCTAAATTGGTTGAAGCCAATATTCCAGACAAGATTATTAAGGAATTATTGCCAATAGAGGGGGAAGCTGCAGCAGGAGCAGCAGAAGCAAAGCCAGGGGAAAAAGCTGCAGCAAAACCAGCAGCAACAGCAGCAGCAAAGTCCGAAGCAAAGAAAGAAGAGCCAAAGGCAAAAGAGAAAAAGAAATAATTACTTTCTTTTTTTATTTGTTATTAATGATTGTTTTCTGCATTAAAAAAATAACTGCTAACACCACATAAAGGGTTTTTGCGAATTCAGTGCTTGTGCGTCATTGCCAATTCTGAAAGTTTCACAGAATTGTGATAAGCGACCTGAGCAATGCCATAGCATTGCGAAGTTGAGAGGAGTATAAGGCTCCGCACAAGCACTAAATTAAACTTTCGCAAAAACCCTGCTTCTCGGACAAATCTATGTTAGCAGATATATTTTTTAGTAACCGCTAACAATATAAGTGGCTGCTCCAGAGCCGCGCTTTAGGCAAAATGGCGCATCTTGATTCTTTTTTATCATAAAAATATCTTACAGATACACGCCATTTTGATAGCACAATTAACATTCTTCTGCTTGCCTACCGCCCCTTATTTTTGAGCAGCCACTTTAAGTTTCATACATCTTTAGAATAAGAGGTGTTAGCAGTTACTAAAAAAACAAATTCTTAAATAGAAGTAAGTCTTAACTATAGTTAATTTTGTGTTTTTTGATTAATCATATTTTAAGCGAAAATTTTAATTTGTTACTAAATAAGTGTTAAAACAGGGATAAGTTTATAAGTGGGTTTTCACTAGTGGCAACTAATGTATAGTATGATCAGGAAAATAAGTTTGCCCAATTTTTGTGCCATGCAATTAAGTCTAATAGATCAGTAAAAAGATTATGGTAAACCTCAGGGGGTTCATTTTGGAGACTAATAATTTTAGAAATCCTTCGCTAGAAGAGAGATTAAAAGTAACATTTGTTAGTGGAGATAATAGCCTCACAAGCATAATTGGAGAATCTTTGAAGAGGAAATTTCAATTGAATATCTTACCCCAAAAGAGATTTAGGATTCCAGACAGACCTTCAGACATTTACTTACTAGACTTACAGAATGGCGAAAATCCTTTAGATAAGGTGTATAAAATAAAGGCTATCAGACCTGAGTCTGCAGTCGTAGTGTTAATGACTCAGAGTCAAGGGGACCAAGAAATCTCAGGCTTATTTGGAAGAGCAAAAAAACAAGGTTTGATAGACATACAAGAAAAACCAGATCCTTCACAATTAGTGGAATCTAGATATACCAATGATGTAACAGAACTAGCATCAAAACTACCCAAACACTTGTATGGAGTTTACACAGCCAATGGGCGCTTAAAAAATACCTATATAGTTAAAATTGGAGGAAGTATTTTTGATTTATACAAAGCAAAACCAGATATACTGCACAAGCTTCTAGCTGCTATCGTTGAAATGCATAAGCATCATAAGGTAGTGCTTACGGTAGGAGGAGGACCAGCACAAAGCATGGCAGTAGATTTCAAAAAAGTTTTAGGACTGTCAGACACAACTTATGAAGAACTTTCAAGAGGTCAACTTACAAATCAAGCAACTATCTTAAGTGACTTATTAAGACAAATTAATCCTGATATTGTAGCACCAATACCATTAGAGTATATGGAATTCGTTATGACGAGAGGGTTAATAACTGGAGACTATCTCGAGAAGAAAATTCCAATAATTTCTTTAGTACCTGAAATTCCAGAGTTAGGGATACCAAGAATGCCTAGTTCTGCTTCAGATCTGCACACAGTAGCCTTAGCAGAGTATTTTCATTGCGCAAAGGTCTTTTTTGTTAAGGATACAGATGGGATATATAGAAGGGATCCTAATATTCCTAATGAGTTTGTTAGAGAAATGGGACTTCCCAAAAGTAATTTTTTTATTAGATTCATATATGCTGATCAAATCACAACGAGCATCTCCAGAATTGGGTTGAGCCCTGAAAGAACAGTGACAGATGGGCATTTGATTGAAACATCGGCTATTGATGCCTTTTTAAAGTCAAAGTACCCACACACGATTCAAGTAGTTAATGGCAGAAATCCTAATAAGCTTTCTGAAGCTATGGACGGCTATAAAGTGGGATCTTACATACTCAAACCGTACCTACCTCGCTAGATAGGAGTTTTTAACCCTAAATGCAGTTTAAGTCAGCCACTCAACCCTTTAAGAGTGTCTAATCTCATGGTCGGAAAATGATAAAATATTCTTGATATAATGTCAAGCGAATTCAATGCTGCTGCTTCATTAACATTTGTTGTTGATAAAGCTTCTTTTATATCAGATCTTACTTCATTATAAATTGTTATAGCTTTTACCGCTATTTCCTTTTCCGGCTTATAAAAAAAATGGTACCCTAATCTAGTCAATTCATTAACCTCAGATAACAAACGAATAAGATTTTTATTTTTTGTTTTTATTTTTGCTAAATGTTGCGCCAACGCCTTATATTCATCACCACCATCTTCAAGAATTTCCACTAAGTAATAAAGTATGTAGTTTCCAAATTGTTCATAAAAACCTTTGTTAATTTGTCTTAAGCAGAAATAACAAAACTTGTTTACATCAAAATCTTTATGGTAGAGATTTTCTAAAGTTTTTTTGTCGTTCTTTAAAAAGGCATTCAAGCAAGTATCAGCCATGTCTATTACTATCAAAAATGCCCTCCTTAAACTAGAATCAAAATCGATGTTAAGTTTTGATGATATACTCTTAACCACTAGAGTATCTTTATTATACTCCATTAATTCAAACCCAAGAAGTTCCTTAACTTTATTCTGTATTGCAATTGCTATTTCAGGTTTATCATATTTAATGGTTATACTATCATAACCTTTTTGATATGATCTCGCCATAAATCTATCTGCCAAACGTGATGTGAGCCCACTAACATCAACAATAATCTCCTTATTGATTGGAGCACTTTCTGTTTGTATTATCAGTTTATATCCATTCTCCTCAACTTCCAACTCATCGCCCTTTTTAATTCCATACTTTTGCGCCCATTTTCTCGGCAAAGAAATCAACTGAGTGCTGTTTGCTATTTGTATAACTTTTCTTCGAATCTTAACCACCCCAAATTAATTTAAAAAAAGATTATTAAAATAGATTACTAAAATACATTATTAATTCTTTGCAGTAAGCTTATTTTCTTTATAAATTTTTCTTATTTATATAAGCCTATATAAGCCCTTAATTCTTTATAAAATATAAGCAGAAATTATATAAAAATGGTAAATATTTTCCCACTAAACAACAGGGCTCAAAGAGGTATAATAAAGGGGTGATAAAACTTAATAAGGTGATAGCATGAGCAGAAGAAGTTTTGAAACTTTAAGAAGGGTAAATGAAATCTGGGAAGAGGAATTTGAAGATGAAGACTTTGGGCTCATCTATGCAGATGATATGGCTGAGGACTTAAAGGATAAATAAACCATTTATAACCATCCTTTATTCAAAAAGCTTGTCGCTTCTTTGATAGGCAATGTTATTTGATTCTAAAAGCTCTAATAGCTTGCGCTTTTCTTTTCCTAGCCCTTTCCAGTCAAGCAAAACAAATTTTGGCTTTGGCAGAACTTTTTCCATTGCCTGTTTTATTAACAGAATGTCTAAATTTTGCAGGTTATATTTTGCGCATATATGCCCCACGGCAAAATTTGTTTTAAGCATAGCTTTATTTGAAACATAATTATAATGGCTGCCTCCAATGACAAAAGTGCTTTCCCATTTTTTTTCATTTTCATATTCTTTATTTTCGTTTTTAATAGCGTTTATTAATGACACAGCTGAAGCTTTTGCAGCATTTTTGTCTTCCCACTGTTCCTCTGCGCTTCCCACTTCTAAAAACAAGACAGGCTTTTCCAAAAAAGGGCCATGATGGGTAGCTTCCATTGTAGCCTCATAATCAATTTCTTCGGAGTTTTTATTTAACTCCATATAGATATTTTTTAAAAGAAAAGAAGGGGAAAAACAAAGCATTTTTTCTTTTCCCCCAAATTCAGCTTTGCCAAAATTGCCTATAGGATGCACCGTTAATGCCTTCCTTTCTTCACTTGCCCTGTGCTTAGATATAAAAATAAAAATATCGGCATTAATCTTTTTGTCAATATTTTCAGTATAAATCAGCTCAGAATTAACTGTGTAAAGATTCATCTCTTTACCATCTATTTCATAATTGTAAACTAAATTACCGCCAAATTTTTCTTTTGACTCCTTAAACTGAAAATTATTCAAAAGGCTTTCTTTTATGTTAATGCTTGCCTTGTCCTTCAAAGATGAAATTATCGCAATCATTAAAATAGGTTTTTCAAGGCTGTTTATAAAATTGATGTTAAAAACTCCTTAAATGGGGGGGTTGGTGCGGAATTCTTATTCGTGCTTGTGCGGAGCCTTAACTTACCTCTCAACCTCGCAATGCTGCGGCATTGCTCGGGTCATTTATCACAATCCTACGGAGTTTTCTGAATTGGGGCTCAGTAGAAATCCTAAAAGTCAAAAACTAAAGTGGCTGCTCCAGAGCCGCGCTACAGGCAAAATGGCGCATCTTGATTCTTTTTTATAATAAAAATATCTTTACAGATACACGCCATTTTGATAGCAC
>JACPMQ010000015.1 GCA_016185955.1 Candidatus Woesearchaeota archaeon
CTGAGCAACATGAAATGTTGCGAAGTTGAGAGGTATATAATCAAAAATTCCACCAATCCGAGATTGGTGGAATTTTTGTCAATGACGAGCAACGGCCAAAGCAAAACAATGCCGAATTGCAAGATTACCAACGTAACTTGTAAAAATTCCGCTGTTCGCAACAGCGGAATTTTTACGGCTCCGCACAAGCACGAATAAGATTTTGCAACAACCTAATCTTATTCAAAAAAAATTTAAAGTTGCCTCTATTCCTTTTTGCAAATGGAAAAATCAATAGAAGAAATTGTTGATGCATTAGGGAAACATTTGCGGGACTATTATACAACTAAAGGAATGGGGTATTATTCCGGTAAAAAATTTTTTAGAGAAGTGGATAATGATGCAATTCATGCCGATAACATTCTTTTTGGCGGTCAAATGATGCTTAATGGCGCTTCTATGACTCTTGAAACAACGCCTATAAAATGGTCGAGAGAAAGACCTATAAAAAATTTAGAAAAAAGAAAAGAAGCTGCACTTAAGGAAATTTGTGAGCGATTTGATAAATATGCTGCTGTAAGCCAAGCCTTCTCCGAAAAATACAGGCAAGAACTTGTCGATATTTACAAAAAGGTTTTATACTTATACCAGAATTATCAAGGCGCAAGAGACGAAAAATTAACGGTAATTGAAAATGCAAATAGCGGAAGGCTTGAAGCTTTGCAAAATGGGCAGGCAATATACCCTAAGCATTTAGAAAGTTTAACTGTGGCTTTGGGATTCTTGATGCCAGAGAGAATAGATATTGGAGATTTTAAGAAAAGAGTGGAAGCGCTTAAATCCAATTATCGCCAAATATTTTATGAACAGATGAGTTCTAAATAATGTTTAGGAAATTTTTATTAAAAGCTGATTTTATCGCAACTTTTTTATATTTACTCTACTTCTTTATTATTAATGGAAGCAGGCAACAAAACAGAAGCCAAAGAAGAAAAAGGAAAAAAATCAGATGTGCCAGCGTGCTGCATTGGATGTGTCAGATTTGAAAGCTTTGGAAAAAACTGCTGGTATTACTGGGAAGGCAAAAAGCACTGCACTATGTGGACATCTGACTGGGATGAGGCAGCAATGCAGCAGTTTTAGCTGAGAATTCTTTAATACGAAAATTGCGATGGCGAAAACCAAAATGCACTGGTAAAAATTCCGCCGTTCGCAAACAGCAAAGATTTTACAATTTATCATTTTTTAGTACTAATAACAATATTACTATTGTCTAATAACAAAAACTTTAAATACTAGTTGTGTTTTTCAGTGCATTGGGTGGTTATATAATGAAACTAAAAATTTTAGCTGGATTAATATTGGTTCTTTTTATAATGCCAGCAGCGCTTGCTGCAAACGAATTTGGAAAAGTAATAAAAGGCGGAAAGCTTATAATAAATAGTGTTGATGTCAAAATTGACGGCAAAACAGACAAAAATGTTGGTTTTGGAGATGTAATAAGGCGTGAAGCAAAGCCAGGCTCCAAAGTTGAATTTGAAGTTGAAATTAAAAATAATTTTACAAGAGAGCAAGACCTTAAGATAGAAGATATTGCTGCCACAGTCACAATTGAAGGGATAGATGATGGTGATGATCTTGATGAGGATGCCACGGAATTTGATTTAAGGGCTGGCAGAGATGACAACGTAAAGGTCGAATTTGATATTCCCCAAGAAGTGGATGAAGATACTTTTGATGTCCTTATAGATGTTGATGGCAGAGATGAAAATGGAACAAGCCATCAAGTTCAGTTCGAGCTTGACTTAGAAGTAAAGAAGGAAAAGCATGAAGTGAAGTTTTTGCAGAATTCATTAAGCCCTTCAGAGATTAAGTGCGGAAGGTCTGTGCAGCTTTCTACAAGAGTAATAAACACAGGCTCAAATGACGAAGACAGTGTTGTTTTGGAAGTGCGCAATGATATCTTAAAAGCAAACTTCAAGGAAACCTTTGACTTAACTAATGATGCCTTTGATGATGACAGCAAATTCAGGAAGACATTTACTTTTGTAGTTCCGCAGGATGCAGCAGCTGGAGTTTACCCAATTGTTTCAAAGCTAACCTATAATGAGGGCAAAACAATAAAGGCTGAAACAGCAGAACTCTCAATAGTTGAATGTGAACTGCTAAAACAGCCTGAAGAGAAGAAGGAGGAAGTGAAGAAAGATACAGAAGTAGTGGTTGTTCAGCCACCAGTAACACAGCCTGCATTGCCAACAGGCAAAGCAATAGCAGAAATAACATCAACTCCAACAACTGAGGAAAAGCCTTTGTTCCAGACATCAGGGTTTTTAATGGCTTTAATTGCAGGAGAAGTTTTGCTGATTATAATAGCAGTTTTGATTGTAGTTACAGCAGTCAGAAGGAGAAGGGAATAAACCTCTTTTTTTTTACTTTTTGTTATTTAATTTTTTTATTATTCAACAAAATGTTACTTCACAAAGAATCTTTAAATGAGCTAAGGCAGCATTTCAGGCTGAACATTTATGAAATTAAGATATGGACTTCTTTATTAAGCAGGGGCATTGCTGCTGCGTCAGAGCTTGCTGAAATATCCAGCGTTCCGCGAAGCAGATGCTATGATGTTCTTGAAAGCCTTGAGAAAAAGGGCTTTATTATGATGAAAATTGGAAAGCCCATTAAATATATAGCTGTAGAGCCTGAAGCTATAATGGAAAGGGTGGAAAAACAGCTAAAGGAAGAAGCAGAGCAAAAAATACAGATAATGGAAGAGCTAAAGGAAACAGACATATTTAAGGAGTTAGAGCTTCTGCACAAAACAGGCATTAAAAAAATTGACGTGGACAGCATAACTGATTCTGTAGTAGGAAGGAATAATGTCAACAGATTCATCAAGGAAATGATTTTAAGGGCTGGCAAGAGCGTTACAATAGTGACAAACAAGGAAGGAATAAGGCAGAAATTAAAGATTTTGAAAAAGCTTAATGAAAATCTCATAAAAAGAAAAATTAAGGTCAGGGTTTATACAAATGATGAGGAAAGCATAAATGCTAGCCTAAAAGGAATTGAAATATCCAAAATCAATTATAACGGAAGGTTTGTAAATGTGGATAATGAGGAAATCTTTTTTGTAATGGGCCAAGATAAGGAATACTCTTCTGGCATATGGGTTAAAAGCCAATTTTTTGTCAGCAATTTGAATGCATTGATTGAAAACAGCGGAATTTTCGCAATCGAAACATTTAAATAGAAGGTATCTTTAGCTGATATTAAGAGTTCTATTAATTAAAAATGGTTGAGTTAATTAAAAATGATTGAAGGCGACATTACAAAAACAGGCACAACAACTCTAGCTTTAGTGTGCAAAGAGGGCATTGTATTGGCAGCAGACAAAAGAGCAACTTCCGGCTATTTGATTTCCTATAAAAAATTTGATAAGATAATAAATATCACAGATAATATTGCAGTAACTGTAGCCGGCACAGTCTCAGATGTGCAGCTTTTGGCAAAATACATAAAAGCAGAGCTTAAATTAAAGCAGATAAGAACTGACAGGGAAAATACTGTTAAGGAAGCTGCAAACTTGCTCTCAATGCTTGTTTACAGCAATATAAGAAAGCTAAGCCTTATCCCAGGAATATCTCATTTCATTGTTGGCGGCAAAGACGAATCAGGCTTTCATGTTTATGACTTAAGCCCGGATGGCAGCATAGTTGAAGTAGATGATTATATTTCTTCAGGCTCTGGAAGTGTAATGGTTTATGGTGTTCTTGAAACACTTTATAAGGAAAATATGAGCATAGATGAAGGAATTAAGCTTGCTGCAAAATCAATACTTGCAGCTCTGCAAAGGGATATTGCATCGGGAAACGGGATAAGCATTGTTACCATAACAAAAGACGGTATAAAAAAGGTTATCTCAAAAGAAATTGAAACCAAGATAGAAATTTAGAGTTTTGTCTCCTAAAGTTCTAAAACCAAAATTCTGACAAAGTTGGACAAATGACAGAAATAATTAAAGAAATCTTGAAAAATTTGCCAAATGACAAAATAAGCGAGGCTAATTTTGAAGCAGCAAACATAGTCTTATATACAAAAGACAAGGATTTTTTCTTGAATAACAATGGCGTCATTAAAAAAATAGTTGATAGTATAAAGAAAAGAGTGGAATTAAGGCCCGATCCAAGCATAACTATGGGAATGGAAGAGACTGAAAAAGAGATAAGGCAAATAATTCCGGAAGAAGCTGGGCTTGATCAAATAATTTTTGATCCGCAGAGAAGCCGAGTGATAATAGAAGCTGAAAAGCCTGGATTGGCAATAGGCAAGCAAGGCTCAATCCTAAGGGATATAAGAAGCAGGACTTTATGGGTTCCGATAATACACAGAAAACCGGCAATAAGGTCAAAGCTGATAGAAAATATACGTGCAGTTCTTTATCAGAATAGCGATTACAGGAGAAAGTTTTTGGATAAAGTAGGGCATAGGATTTATGACGGCTGGCTAAGGGAAAAAAAGAACGAGTGGATTAGAATGTCATATCTTGGCAGCGCAAGGCAAGTGGGAAGAAGCTGCCTTTTTTTGCAAACGCCTGAAAGCAGGGTTTTGCTTGACTGCGGTGTTGATGTAGCGTCAGAGCAACAGCCTTACCCTTATCTAGAAGCGCCGGAATTTAACATAAATGAGTTGGATGCTGTAATTGTAAGCCATGCGCATGTTGACCATAGTGGTTTTGTTCCTTATTTGTTTAAGTATGGCTATAGAGGCCCAGTTTACTGCACTGCTCCCACTAGAGATGTTATGTCATTAATGCTTTTGGATTATGTTAAAATACAGAGATCAGAAGGCAAGGAGCCAATTTTTAGTACAGATGACATAAAGGAAATGGTTAAGCATACTATCACACTGGACTATGACGAAGTTACAGATGTAACTCCTGATGTAAGAATAACTTTATACAATGCAGGGCATATTTTAGGAAGCGCCATGGTGCATTTGCATGTCGGCAATGGACTGCATAATATTTTATATTCTGCAGACCAAAAATATGGCAAGACAATGCTTCTTGACCCTGCTGTAACTTTATTTCCCAGACTAGAGACTTTGCTTTTGGAGTCCACTTATGGCGGCAAAGAGTCTTTCACTCCGGAGCGGCAGAAAAGTGATATAGAGCTGAAAAGAATAGTGCAAGAAACTTTAAGCCGCAATGGCAAGGTTCTAATACCTACATTAGGAGTGGGAAGAAGCCAGGAAATAATGGTTGTAATTGAAAATATGGTAAGAACCGGAGTTCTTGAAAAAATACCTGTTTTTATAGATGGATTAATATGGGATGTAACCGCAATACATACTGCATATCCTGAATTTCTTAATAATTCAATAAGAAAGCTTATATTCCATAAGGATCAAAATCCCTTTTTGTCTGATATTTTTAAAAGAGTAGGAAGTCAAGAAGAAAGAAGGCAGGTTATTGAGGAAACAGGCCCATGCGTAATTTTAGCCACATCAGGAATGCTGCAAGGAGGACCTTCTGTTGAATATTTAAGGCATTTAGCAGACAATCCAAGAAATTCAATGATATTTGTTAATTACCAAGGAGAAGGCAGCTTAGGAAGAAGAATTCAAAGAGGAGAAAGAGAATATGCCATAGGCACTGCTAATAATAATGAAATTGTGCAGATAAAGCTTGAAGTGCATACTGTTGAAGGCTTTTCCGGGCATAGCAATCGCAACCAATTATTGAATTTTGTTGCAAAATGCGAGCCAAGGCCTAAAAAAATTATAGTTAATCACGGAGAAAGCTCAAGTTGTTTGGATTTAGCAAGCTCATTGCATAAAAACTTCAGGATAGAAACAATAGCTCCAAGAAATTTGGAGAGTGTGAGGATTAAATAAAGCAAATTAAATGGTTATTCTTTATATAATATCTATAATATGTATCTACTAACACCTCTTATTCTAAATATATATGAAACTTAAAGTGGCTGCTCCAAAATAAGGGCGGTAGGCTGGCAGAAGAATGTTAATTGGGCTATCAAAATGGCGTGTATCTGTAAAGATATTTTTATGATAAAAAAGAATCAAGATGCGCCATTTTGCCTAAAGCGCGGCTCTGGAGCAGCCACTTATTATTGTCAGCAGTTACTATTTGTGTACGCATTGCTATACTACCTCCCCAATCATATAAATAGAGCCGGTAACTAAAACCAAATCCTTTTTTGATGCAGTTTTCTTCGCATAATTTAAAGCATTTTTTGGGTTTTTTATAATAATAGGATTATTAAAATATTTTTTAATTAATGATGTGTCAGCAGCCTTGTGGCTTTTTGATTTGGTAAGAATTATTTGCTCTGCTTTTGGCTTTATTATTTCTGATATTTTTTTTATATCCTTGTCATTTGAAAAGCCAGCTACGACTATTAATTTATCATAACTTACTTTATCTAACTCATTTGCCAGAGCCTTAAAGCCATTTGGATTATGAGCGCAGTCAATCAGCACATTTTTTGCTGTGTATTGAAATCTTCCCGCCCATTTTGCATTCAATAAGCCATATTTTACATTTTTTTCAGTTATTGATATATTATAATATTTTTTTATTGCGTCTATTGCAGTTACAGCAATCGCAGCATTTATCACTTGAAATTCGCCTTTTAAGTTAGTTAATTTCAGATTTCTATAATTTTTGATGCAGAAGCTCCAAATTCCATTTTTCTCGTCATAAAATTTTTTTATTTTTTTTCTTTTTATTATGGATAGCTCAGAATTTCTCATTTTTGCAATTTTCATAATTGTTTTTAATGCCGTTCCTTCAGCTGCTGTAACAGCAGGAATATTTTCCTTAATAATTCCTGCTTTCTCATAGGCTATTTTGCTCAAACTTTTTCCCAATATCAAAGTATGCTCATAATCTATGTTTGTTATTATAGAAACTAAAGGAACAACAACATTGGTAGCGTCTAGTCTTCCTCCAAGCCCGACTTCCAAAACAACAAAATCAACTTTTTGCTCGTAAAAATACAGGAAAGCCATTGCAGTTGTTATCTCAAAAAAGCTCTGGTTTGTAATATATTTTTTTATTTTAGCGTAATACCACACTATATCTTTGTTTGTTATTAGCTCATTGTTAATTCTTATGCGCTCATTAAATCTTTTTAGGTGAGGGCTTGTGTACATTCCAACCTTATAGCCTGAATTAATTAAAACAGAATTTATCATTGCGCATACAGAGCCTTTTCCGTTTGTTCCTGCAACATGTATGCACTTTAATTTTTGCTGGGGATTTCCAATTTTATCCAGCAAAATTTTTATGTTTTCAAGCCCCAATTTTATTTTTGAGCTTTCTAATCTGTAAAGCTCATTTAATATTTGCTGGTAGTCCATATAACAAAGTTAAAAAATAAGGAAGTTATAAATATATTTATACAAAATTTTATAAACCGCGTGAAGTGAATAGCTTACGGGCCCGTAGCATAATCCGGATAGTGCAATCGGCTTCGGACCGGTTGATCAGGGATGCTGTGATCTATATTGCAGTACTGAACTTCAAATCCCTGCGGGCTCGTTATTTAACCATTATAAAGTAATAACATAATAGAAAGATTTATATACTAATTCTGCTCTAAAAACAGATTATGAAGCTGTTAAAAACTATTCTGATATTGGCTGTTTTTTTGTTTGGGATTATAACTATATTAGCTAGTTTAAGCTATCTCTCATTTGATAATGCTCAAAATAATAAAATTCATGTTAAAGACAGCTTAAAAGTGTATAAGGAAAATGTCTGCACAGACAATCCAAGCAACATAACATGCAAAGAAAATATGTATGTCGAGTGCAATGGAAAAAAATATGAGGCTCCTATAATAACTGGCTACACTGTAAAGGAAAAAGTTTTTGTGCCGGAATATGTTAAAATAGGATGCACTCAGCCTACAATAATTGTTGAAGAAAAAAAATTAAAGGGAGAAGAAATAGCCTCTCCATATGATAGGATTAAAGAAGAAGATGTTTCAACTTTTAGCGATTTTATAAAAATAGACCTTAAAAATGCAAAGTGGAGAAAATACATTGACAGCAATTCTATGGACCCTTTAATTGACAAAGCAGCAACAACAATTGAGATAAAGCCAGAAAAAATGGAAGATATCCATATAGGAGATATAATTTCCTACAATGTTAAAGATTATGATTATTCTTTAGTGCATAGAGTTGTTGATATTAAAGAAGATGAAAATGGCATTTATTTTGTAACTAAAGGGGACAATTACTGGAAGGAAGACCAATATAAAATAAGATTCTCGCAAGTGGAAGGAGTTATTGTTGGAATTCTTTATTGAAACAACAATAATTATAAATAATCCTAAAATCTTTGTTTTTATGCAGCAAGAAGACATTGAAAAACTAAAGGAAGCAGGAAAAATAGCCTCACAAGCTTTGGAATTTGGAAAGGGGCTTATAAAAAAAAATGCTTCTTTGCTTGATGTATTGGATAAAATAGAAAAAAAAATTTTTGAATTCGGGGCAAAGCCAGCATTTCCAGCGCAAATATCCTGTAACCATATAGCTGCGCATTATTGCCCTGATGATGACGATAAGACGATTTTTTCTAATCAGCTAGTGTGCCTTGACGTGGGCGTTCATATCGACGGATTTATAGGAGACAATGCTGTTACAATAGACTTGTCAGGAAAGCATGCAGATTTAGTCAAAGCATCAAAAGAGGCTTTGGAAAATGCTATAAGCATCATAAGGCACGAAACAGCAGTATCTGAAATAGGAAAAGTGATTCAAGCAAGCATACAAAAATACGGATTTGCGCCTGTAAGAAATTTATCAGGGCATGGGCTTGCAAGGTATGGGCAGCATGCAAAGCCGAGCATCCCGAATTTTGATAATGGGGATAACACAAAAATCGAAAAAGGGATGGTTTTTGCAGTAGAGCCATTTGCAAGCACTGGTGCAGGCATAGTTCAGGATTCAGGAATTGCTACAGTATTCTCATTGGAGAATAAAAAACCCGTCAGGAATCCTATCACAAGGGAGATACTTAAGGAATTGGAATCTTATAATGGTTTGCCATTTACAACAAGATGGCTGACAAGAAAATTTGGGATAAGGGCAAGAATTGCTTTAAGAGAGATGCAACAGCTTGGAATACTGAATGTATATCCGCCGCTTGCTGATAAAGATAAGGGGATAGTAAGCCAAGCGGAACATACCCTTTTAGTTGATAATGACGGCAAAGTTATTGTGCTGACTGCTTGAGCTGCCAAAAATTTATCAACCATAAAACATAAATAGTTTGCTTTAATACCTCACTAAAGATGGAAAAAGATATAGAAAAATCCTACAATGAGCTGTGCAAAAAATTTAATTTGCCTAAATTTAAGTCTATAGATGAGGAATTTGAAATAAGCACATTGGACACTGAAAAATTTCTTCTTAGCGACATTTTAGGGAAAGTGGCAGAAAGGCTTGGATTTTATATTGATGTGATAGGCAACTTAGCCCATCCAGACGCATCTTCCTTAAGCACAATGCATGAAATAAGATTTTTTTCTGACGATGAGAAAAGTGCTATGTACAAGCTTTTTAAAAAGCTTATGAAGTATGACAGGAGCATTATGGAGCTGATGCTCATCAATGATAACTCAAAAAATGCAGAATTCCTAAATCATTTTTTCCCTGAATGGATTGGCTTAAAGAAAGAGATTTTGGTATTCATAAAAAAAATAAAGGAGTCTTGGGAAAAAGACACCACTATTGAAGAAGATATTGGATATTTAGGGTAAATTTTTAATAAAAAATGAACATAATATTGCTTGGGCCTCCTGGAGTCGGAAAGGGAACTGTAGCTGTGAAAGTCAGTAAAGAGCTGAAAATTCCGCATATAGCGACAGGAGATATGCTGAGGAGCAATGTAGCGCAAAAAACAAAGCTTGGCTTAGAGGCAAAGCATTACATGGATAAAGGGCTTCTGGTTCCAGACGGGGTTGTCATTAAAATGGTCAAGGAAAGGCTGAAAAATAACGACTGCAAAAATGGATTTATACTGGATGGGTTTCCAAGAACCATAAAACAGGCAGATGAAATTAGCGCAATAGCAAATATTGGCAAGGTCTTAAATTTGCAGGCAAATGACAGCATAATAATAAAAAGGCTGAATAGAAGAAGGGTTTGCAGCAAATGCGGTTTTGTTTACCATCTTGATTACATAAAACCCAAGAACAAAGAGATTTGTGATAAATGTGGAGGGCATCTTTATCAAAGAGAAGACGACAAGCCAGAGGCAATAAAAGAAAGGCTGAAAGTTTACAGGGAAAAAACAGCGCCATTGATAGAGTATTACCAAAACAAGGGGATTATTATTAATGTCGATGCATCAGGAACTCCTGAAGAGGAATTTAATTTAGTTATTGAGGTTATTAACAATAAAAGTTCTAATGCCTGTGCAAATAAATAAAAAAAATAAAATGAGCAACAGCAAAAATACAAAACAGGAGTTCTCAAAAAAATATTTCTCAATTGAGGAAGCAGAAAGCTTGCTGCCTAAGATAGAGTCCATATTAACAAGAACGATAAAGCTTAACAAGGCTCTTGAAATTCTTGAGTCAATTGAAATTGAGGTTTATGACGATGATTATGAGGATTTAAGGAGAATAACAAAAATAAACAGGCAGTTCCATAAGCTTTCTTATGAATTCTATGCCAATGTTGAAAAGCTTGAGTCTATGGGATGTTTAGTGAAAGATTACGAAATAGGGCTTGTAGACTTCTATTGCAAATTTGAGGGAAGAGAAATATTTTTGTGCTGGAAGCTTGGAGAAAAAACTGTAAAGTTCTGGCATGAAGTTGATGAGGGTTACATGGAAAGGAAGCCAATAGTGGATTTGACAAAAGGATGGTAGATAGTATAAATCACCAATTTCAATAAATTTTTGTCTCAAAATTATCCTCAAAATTATTTATAAATAATGGATAGATAGCGAGGCAAAATTCAATGGCAGAAAAATTTTGCCGAGCAATAAATTTGCCGAAGGCGGTGTTAAGAATAGCACTTTTAGGCACAGTAGAAATCCTAAAAGTCAAAAACTAAAGTGGCTGCTCCAGAGCCGCGCTACAGGCAAAATGGCGCATCTTGATTCTTTTTTATAATAAAAAATTTATAGATACATGCCATTTTGATAGCACAATTAACATTCTTCTGCCCGCCCACCGCCCCTAATAATGGAGCAGCCACTTATATTTGTTAAGGATTTCTACTGAGCCCACTTTTAGAAAATTTTTTAAGTGTTTAACCAAAGTATGCTGATTACTTAACAATTAATTTTCCCTGCATGTTGCCATGCCCTTCTCCGCATGGCACTGAGCAGAAAAATTTAAACTCTCCTGTTTTATCAGCAATAAATTCAACTGTTACAGTTTTTCCGGGCATAATTTTCTCATTAATTTTAAAATCAGGAAGGGCAAAGCCATGCGTTACATCAATGCTTTTTATGTTTAAAATCACTTTATCGTTTTTATTCACAATTATTGTTGACGGCTCAAAACTCCATTGCTTTGCTGTTATATTAAATTTCTTTATATTAGGAGATGCTGCCTTGCCATCTTCAACATTTTGTTCTTCTGTCACAACAAAAGGCTTAGAAATAGGCTCTTCTTTAATGGGAGTTTGGCTTTCGCTCTGCTTTTGCTTGCAAGAGGTAGCTAAAAGCATAACCACAACAACTGCAATAAATAGCGCAAAAAATTCTTTTTTTGTTTTCTTTTTTATTTCCATCTGAAATTTTATATTCATAATTGTTTAAAAAGTTTTTGTTAAATATACAAATGGGTAAAGGTTTTTAAGCCTGAAATAAGCTTCTCTTGCCGGATATATGCTGTCGAACAGCCCTAAAACTGTGGGACCCGAGCCTGAGATTGAGGAAGACAAAGCATCAAATTTTTTTAGATTGGATTTTATTTCCTTGATAATCTTGTATTTTTTTTCCAGCATCTGGGAAAAGTCATTATGCATATTTTCTGCTATTTTTTTGATGTCCTTTTTATTAATTGCCTTTATCAGCTTTTTAATGTCTTTTTTATTTGCGTCTTTTGGTTTTATTTTAGCTTTATCAAATTGCTTGTACGCCCATGCTGTTGACACCTTAATGCCGGGATTCACAAGCACAAGATTAAGAGAAGATGATTTTTTCAGCACTTTTATTTTTTCTCCTGCGCCTTCAACTAAAGAAGCTTTGCCAATTATAAAAAAAGGAACATCCGAGCCTATTTCAGCCGCAAGCCTCATTAGTTTTTTTTGGTTGAGTTTAAGGCCCCAAAGCTTGTTAAGCGCAATTAAGACATTAGCGGCATTTGAGCTTCCGCCTCCCAAGCCGGATGCCAAAGGAACATTTTTCTCAATAGCTATCTTTGCTCCCCCTTTAATCTGATATTTTTTTTTTAGAAGCAATGCTGCCTTATAGGCAATATTCTTTTCATTTTCCAGCTCTTTGTTAGTGCTTTCTATAATTATTTTATCATCTTCCAATCTTTCAAAATAAAGCTTGTCATGCAGCTGTATGGGCAGCATTACTGTCTGTATAGCATGATAATTATTCTTTAGCTTTTTGCCAATCTTTAAGTAAAGGTTTACTTTTGCGTAAGAGTTAATGTGCATAATGTTTTTGATACGCTTTAATATATTAATGTTGCTTTTTGCAGTAAGATTTTTAAATATGAGGTTATACCCCTTACTGAATTTTGAGGGGGTGTTTTTATGGAATTGCCATTGTTTGATGAAGTTCCAGATATGATAAATTTGTCACGAATTGTGCGTGATGAAATGGAAAGAGCGGGTCTCGGTGTCAAAATAGATTTATCTGCTTGGGGCATTGTTATTACAGGTGCGCATAAAGAATATAGTGGACAGCTACTAGAATACCAAGCAACACCAATGAGAGAGGTTATAGGGCCTGATTCCAGTAAATCAAGAGGGAGAACAATTTTAGATGCGGTAATAGAAAACATAGAAGATTTATTGGGGTTGTATGGTTTGATGTATAGCCATGGTGATAGGGCATATGTTATTGCAAAAAAAAATTAACATAAAGCCACAACAGCAAAACACTGCATTCCCTTTCCTTGACCAAATGAAGTTAATCCATCGCCAGAAGTATAAGTAATCCCAATATTTTCTTTATTTAAGGCTAATATCTTTGACAAAGAGCCTTTAATTTTGTCTGTGTAAGGCTCAAGCCTTGGCTTTGCAGCTTCTATCATAATGCCGATATTATTTATTTTGTATTCTTTTTCTTTTAACTTTTCGAAAACAATTTTTAAGTACTCTTTGCTGTCTTTAATGCCCCCTTCTAAGCACATTTTAGTTGAGTAATAGCCTAAAGACCTCATGCCTATTGCTTGGCTTATTGCATTAAACAAAGCATGCAAAATAACATCGCCATCAGATTCTGCCTCTAAAGCACGCTCTTTTTCTATTTTAAATCCTCCTAAAACCAGTTTTTTGTTTTTGTTGTCTGAAAACTTATGAGAATCTTGGCCAAAGCCTATCCTAAGGTTTAAGTTAAATTTATGGTCTTTCATCAAAATTCCTTTCGCAATATCCAAATCATCCTCTGTTGTTATTTTTATATTTTTATAGGAGCATGGCACCAACTTAACCCGTTTTCCAAGCCTTTCCACCAATGAAACATCATCAGTTGCATAAAAATTCTGCTTTTTTGCCGCTTCAAATGCTTTAATTGCCAAAGAATATTTTATTGCCTGCGGAGTCTGCATCTGCCATAAGCCATTTCTTTCCAATGTTTTTTCCACAAAATTTTTTTCATCGGATTTTTTTATAGTGTCTTTTGCAGGAAATGCAAGAGCAGCCGCGCCATAATTTTTAGCGTGATTAATAACTTCAATAATCTCTTTTTCCTCAACAAAAGGATTGCACCCATTGTGCATTAAAATGGTATCATCTGCGCGGGCATTTTCTATTGAAGTCAAGCCATTATACGCAGAATCCTGCCTTTCTTTGCCTCCAACAACAATTTTTTTTATTTTTGCAAAGCTGTATTTTTTCTTTATATCCTCTATTTTTTCAATATCCTCCCTTTTTGCCACAATAATTATACTATCAATTTCATTGCAGCTTTCAAAAGCCTTTAGTGTGTAATAAAGCAACGGCTTGTTATTTATTTCAATCAGCACTTTGTTTTTTTTATAGTTCATTCTTGTGCTGCTGCCGCTGCATAAAATTATTGTTGTGTTCATTTTGGTTGATTTTTTAGTATCTGCTAACATAACAGGGTTTTTGCGAAAGTAAGTGCTTGTGTGCAATTGCCAATTCAGAAAATTTCTTAAGATTGTGATAAACGACCTGAGCAACATGAAATGTTGCGAAGCTGAGAGGTAAGTTAAGGCTCCGCACAAGCACGAATAAGACTTTCACAAAAACCCTACTTCTCGGACAAATCTGTGTTAGCAGTTACCTCCGCCTCAATTCTTGCATTCTTATCAGCATTTAATATCTGATTGAGGCTTGGATTTTTTATTATTTTATGGCTTTCCATTGCATTGCTTATTGTTTTAGGTATATCTATAAATTTTATTCTGCCCTCAAGAAAATTATTGACTGCAACTTCATTTGCTGCATTTAGCACAGCAGGCAGAGTTCCTCCTCTAATTCCTGCATCATAAGCATATTTAAGGCACGGAAAAAGCTCAAAGTTTGGCTTTTCAAATGTAAGCTCTTTTATTTCTGCAAGTTTCATTTCTTTTGCCTTTGATTCCAGTCTTTTTGGATAGCTTAGTGCATATTGTATTGGTATCCTCATGTCGGGAAATGAAAGCTGGGCTAATGTTGAATTGTCCTTAAACTCGACTAAAGAATGAATTATGCTTTGCGGATGCACAATAATTTCAATTTTTTCATAAGGAATATTGTATAACCAGTGCGCTTCTATCACTTCAAATCCCTTGTTCATTAAGGTTGCGCTGTCAATTGTTATCTTATTTCCCATTTTCCATGTGGGATGCCTTAAAGCGTCTTTAACTTTGATATTTTTTAGCTTTTCTTTTGTATAATCCCTGAAAGGGCCTCCAGACGCAGTTATGATTATTTTTTTCACTTGCTCTATACCCTTTCCTTCAATGCACTGGAATATTGCGCTGTGCTCGGAATCAATTGGCATAATTTTTACATTATTTTTTTCTGCTTCCTGCATAACTATAGAGCCTGCTGCAACTAAAGTCTCTTTGTTTGCAAGCGCAATATTTTTTTTGTTTTTTATTGCCCCAATTGTCGGCTTAATTCCAATTGAGCCTACTAAAGAATTAACTACAGTATCTGTTTCACTTAAAGCTGCTATTTTCATTATTCCTTCAATTCCGGAATAAACATTAATGTTTGTTTTTTCTTTTAATAATTCCGCCTTTTCCCTGTCCATTACTGCAACTGCTCCAACATTGAAGTCATCAATTTGCTTTTTTAGAAGCCCAATATTGCTGTTAGCAGCCAATCCAACTGCTTTAAACTCTTTAGGGTTGTTCCTTATAATATCAAGAGTTTGCGTTCCTATCGAGCCTGTGCTGCCAAGTATGCTTATATTTTTCATCTCTAACAGAATGAGGTTATTATATGCTATTTATAAGAATTTTGAATCGAAGGGGGTTTTTGCGATGCTCGAACAAAGTGAATTTCACAAAAACCTTTGAAGCAAATGCTTATTTGTTCCAAAGGTATATCACTAATCCAAAGACTCCTATTGTGACAAATGCATCTGCAAAATTAAAAACAGGCCATATTCTAAAGTCAAGAAAGTCTATAACATAGCCATAAGAAATTCTGTCAATCAAGTTGCCGATTGTTCCACTTAAAATAAGGCTGCAAAGTATTTGCGCATATAGCTCATTGTCTTTGATGACAGAAAGATAATAAAAAATAATTCCGATAACTGCAATAGAAATGAAAATTAAAATAGTGTTTTGCTGCTGCAAAATGCCAAAGCCCGCTCCGGAATTATTGAGGTAAGTCAAATGAAAGATATTTTTTATCAGCTTGACGCTTTGGTCCAACTCGAAATTTGACTTAACTATAAATTTAGATGTTTGGTCAATAATAATGCCTGCTATTGCCCATAAAAAAACAGTTAAATATTTTCTGTTCATCGCTTATCAAAAATTAAGTGGATATATAAACTTTACACAAAAACGGCTCAGTAGAAATCCTTAACAAATATAAGTGGCTGCTCCAAAATAAGGGGCGGTAGGCTGGCAGAAGAATGCTAATTGTGCTATCAAAATGGCATGTATCTATAAATTTTTTATTATAAAAAAGAATAAAGATGCGCCATTTTGCCTGTAGCGCGGCTCTGGAGCAGCCACTTTAGTTTTTGACTTTTAGGATTTCTACTGAGCCACAAAAACAATCCATCTAAGCAAAAGTCCAACAAAATATGCTATTATCGCTGCAATGCCCCCAATAAA
>JACPMQ010000016.1 GCA_016185955.1 Candidatus Woesearchaeota archaeon
AGACTGGCGGATTGCTCGCTCCCTTCGGTCGCTCGGTCGGATTTCTAAGAATACAAATATTCCTGCAGTTTGACGGTGCACTTATACCATCAGTTAAAAACTGATGGAATATTTGTATTTAACAATTATTATGGATATTAAATTCCTCTCTTATATTTTAATAAATTATTTGTGTTCTCCGCTGTAATTGCCAATTCAGAAAGTTTCTTAAGATTGTGATAAGCGACCTGAGCAACATGAAATGTTGCGAAGTTGAGAGGTAAGTTAAGGCTTCGCACAAGCACGAATAAGAATTCGCAAAAACCCTTTATAGGATGTTAGCAGTTACTTTTTTCCAGCTGCAAAACTTCCTTGACAGCTGCCATAGCAACTTCCATCTGCCTTTTAGTTGGCTCTTTTGTTGTTATTTTTTGCATTAATAGCCCAGGCACTACAAAAATTTTTAATAGAGGGTTATGCTCATATTTTGAGCCCAGCTTGAGGAATTCATAGGAAATTCCTGCAATTAAGGGCAATAAAAATACTCTCGCGGCAAATAAGACAGCTTTTTTTGCTATTGGGTGCATGCTTACAAAATTCGGGAATAAATAAGTTATCAAAGCAGACAACATAGAAAACGCGAGGATGCTTACCAAAAGCACAATCATGATGAATGCAGTTCCGCACCTTGGATGCAATGTGCTGAATTTTTTTATGTTGCCAACACTTAAAATTTTTTTATTTTCATAGCAATGTATAGCCTTATGCTCCGCGCCATGATACTGAAACAGCACTTTTATGTCTTTCATCATTGAAATAACAAGGATATATGCCAAAAATATTATGATTCTAATAAAGCCGTCTATAAGGTTGAACATCAATGGCTGCTTATCCTCGCTAAAGCCTGAAATTGACACAAAAAAATAAGGCACAAAAAGAAATAAAAAAATAGCAATCCCGATTGAAAAGATAAGCGTAAAAACAATTTCAAGGCTGCTTATTTTCTCATTTTTCTCCATTTGCTGCTCTGATGACCAGATTAAAGAGCGCATGCCAGCAACAAGCATATCAACCAAATTAAAAAAACCCCTTACTATGGGCAGCTTGAAGAATTTGGATTTCCTTTGCTTTATCTTCTCTTTTTTTGTTATCACACAATTTTTTTTTCTTACAGCTACAACATTGTAATTCGGGCTTCGTATCATAACTCCCTCAATCACAGCCTGCCCGCCAATACTAAGTTTTTTGTTCATCATAAATTAACGAAAAAATTTGGAGTTTGTTCTATACAATGCTTACAATGCTCCCAACAATGCCTCCAAAAATTAAAGTTATAATATAAGCAATAAAAAAGCTTGGAACAAATGGGATTCCTTCCTTAATCAGCACTTTTTTAAGCTTTCCTTTTTTGTAAAGGGCTATCAGAATTTTAATCTTATTTTTTTCTATTCCCAAATCCTTTGGGCCTGTTATATATTTTCCGCCTATAATAATTTCATTCGCAATCCAGTCGCCTTCAGTAAGCTGCTCTGGACTGACATGCTTAAGCATGTATGAATCCTCAACAGATTTCATCATAATCCACATATAAAACGTAATGATAACGGCCAATGCAAAATAAGACAAAAGCAGTCTTGCAAAAAAATTGCTAGATAGGAATGCAGCAACGGCAAGTGTAATTGAAATCACAAAAAGAACAGATTTTAGCTTTCTTATCTTTTTGTCCATAATTTTTTTTCTGAAATTTTTATAGAACTTTTTCCGGTTTCTTATGATTGAAATAATGCTCCATAAAATCCCGTATAAAGCTCCAATAATCAAGGAGTTTACAATAAAATGCAAAAGGAAAAAATTTTTAGAGAAAAAATCAATCCCGATTAATGCCCCCAATCCCATTAAAATCTTGCTGTCTCCGCCGCCCCATTGCCCTGTATAAAACATTGCCAAAGCAATCGCAAAAAAAAATGCAAAGCCAATGATGCTATTAATTACAAAACTTATCTTCCAATATAAAATTGAAAAAAGGAGATTTATACCAAATCCTGCTCCTATTAAGCCAAAGTTAATCCAATCGGGAACTTCCCTTGTTTTAATGTCAGTATATGAGCCTATTGCCAATACAACAAGCCCCAATATATAAATAACATAGAGAGCTAATATTTCCGCAGCCATTTTGCAGTTAAAAAATAGCAACATTTATAAACATTATTAATGCAGAATAATCTTAACATAGAAGAATAAGATTATGATAAGGGGATGGTGCTAATTGATGCTCAGAAGGATAAAGAGCATTATACGAAAAGAAAATTATGACTTAAAAATAAAGGTTCCAAAGCATATAGCGATAACAATAGACGGGATTGAAAAGTGGGCATTAAAAAATAATGCAGACTATGAAGAGGCTTATAAAAAAAGCTTTTTAATTCTAAAGAGCATTGTCCAGCTGCAAACTAAAATAAAAATCCCAATTATAAGCTTTTACGTTTTGGATAAAAATGCAGACAGGCAGAATGAAAGCTATGCATATCTTCTCGATTCAATTGTGAATATGCTTGATGATATGGCAGCCAGCAATCTTGTAAACGAAAATAAGATAAAAATATCCGTTTTAGGGAAATGGTATGCTCTTCCGGGAAGAGTTGTCGATTCAATAAAAAATGCAATAAACAAAACTAAAGATTACAGCAATTTTTTTGTGAATTTATGCATAAATTATGACGGGCAAGAAGAAATATTGGACGCTTTTAAGATTCTTGGAATGCAAATTAAAGCAGGCAAAATAGACCCGGAGCTTATAGACAAAGAATCAATAAAGGAAAATCTTTATTCGTCATATTTTTTAGCGCCAGAGCTAATGATAAAAAACGGGAATAAAAGGGAAACTTCTGGATTTTTGCTATGGGACTCGATTAACACAAAGATTTTTTTTAGCAACAAGCTATGGCCTGATTTTGATAATACTGAATTTATGGATGCCATAAGGGACTATCAAAAGGGAAACTAAATCTTGCATCAATAACAAAAAAATAACCAAAAAATTTTCCGTAAACTTTATAAATAAAGGAATAATCCCAAAACAGATGCACAATAATCCTTCTTTAGTTAAAATGCTATGATTTTAAGGTTATTTTTATTGGAGGAGGGTTATCTATGCTTTATATTGGGAATTGCCCTGGTAGTGTAGCCTGGATCAGCGTTTTAAGGCTGAAATGCTGTAGGAACTATCATGAAGCCCTGTCGAGCTTGTAATGCTTTAAGCAGGTCGTGCTGAAAGGCTTCGACCCGGGTTCAAAACCAAAATTTTCATAAATGAAAATTTTGCCATTAACTTTTAACTTTATCAACGTTATTGGCAAAAATTTGTTTTGCTCAAAGAAAAACAAATTTTTGGGGTGAAAGTCCCGGCCAGGGCGTTTACAGCCTGGGCCGGTAGCTCAGCCTGGTAGAGCACCTGACTTTTAAAATTAAGGAAATCAGGTGGTCGCGAGTTCGAAAGCTAAGCAAATCATTTGTTTGGCCCTGAAAGTCCCGTCCGGCCCATATTTTTAAAAAACAGAGAAGAGAGGTTTTAGTGACACAATGAAGACAAAATTTAAGGTAGACAAGCATATACTAATACCAAAACACTCAAAATTAAGCGACAGCCAAAAAGAAAAGTTGTTGGAAAAGTATAATATTTCTATGAATGAGCTTCCAAGAATTTTAAAAACAGACGCAGCAATATCATCTTTGGAGCCAAAACCAAATGATATAATTAAAATTGCAAGGAAAAGTCCCACAGCAGGAGAAGCATTTTTTTACAGGGTGGTAGTCGATGTATAAATACGGCAAAACATTGATACAAAAGTATTTTGACGAGCAAAGTTTTGTAGACTCAGACATAGAATCCTATAATGATTTTATGGAAAGGCAATTAAACCAAATCATTGAGGAAAACAAAGAGATTGTTCCGACAATTATCCCCCATAATATTGATGATTTTCAGATAAGGCTGGATAAAATATGGGCAGTTAAGCCTGAAATTACTGAAGCAGACGGAAGCAAAAGAAATATATTTCCGGCTGAAGCAAGGCTAAGGAAATTAACTTATTCTGCGCCCACATTTATAGAAGTGAGCGCGCATATTAATGGCGTGCAGAGGGAAAGCTTCGTAACTCAAATAGGAAATCTTCCTATAATGCTAAAAAGCAAATGGTGCCACCTTTATAAGCTAAACAGAGAAGAGCTGATAGAAAAAGGCGAAGATCCTGACGAACCCGGAGGCTATTTTATAATTAATGGCACAGAAAAAGTGATTATAACAATCGAGGATCTTGCGTCAAATAAATTCCTGACCGAGCAGGATGGATCTGAATACATAGGAAAAATGTTTTCTGAATACGGCTCATTTAAAATTCCCCATACAATGGAAAAGCTGAAAGACGGCATATTCTACCTCACATTTACGCGTGTAAAAAGAATTCCTGCGGTAGTTATCATTAAAGCATTGGGGCTTTTGAAAGACGAGGAAATTACAAGGCTCATCGTCGGAGAAAAGCAATATGATGAAGTTATTATCAACCTAATCGAGTTTGTGAGCATCAAGACAGAAGATGACGCATTAGACTATATTGCCAAAAAAATAGGGGTTACCCAATCAAAAGAAATAAGGATTGAAAGAATGAAGGAAATATTGGACAAATACCTTTTGC
Source organism: Candidatus Woesearchaeota archaeon (assembly GCA_016185955.1). Lineage (GTDB taxonomy): Archaea > Nanobdellota > Nanobdellia > Woesearchaeales > GW2011-AR4 > JACPJP01. The sequence goes on from JACPMQ010000016.1 coordinate 4,671, forward strand.
CTCATTTAGGAATAAAAAAAGAAGACAGAATATTTAAGGCATACAACTTATGCAAGATGATTAAAAAATTTTTAAGGGTATCAAGAGGCGATATCCAAGTTGATGATAAAGACCATTACATGAATAAAAAGCTTAAAATGAGCGGCGATCTTCTTGCAGATTTACTGAGGCTTAATCTAAAAGTGCTAATTGGAGATTTATTGTATAATTTTCAAAGAATGGTGAAAAGAGGAAAATTTCCCACTATAAAAAACCTTATTAGGGATAAATTACTGACGCATAAGGAAAAATCTCGCGCTTTTATGCTCTATTTCCAAAGAATCAGACGAGAATGAAGTAATGAAGCAATTAAAGAACTTTGGATTGAGGACAATAAGGTAACAAAAGATAACAAAAATCAAAAATGGCAGAAGTATACCTTAATAGCAAGTTTGTAGGAAGCGTGGATGATGCGCCTAATTTTGTCAGCAGGCTTAGAGAAGAAAGAAGAATAGGCAGCATAACAGCTAATTTAAATGTTTATTACAATGAGAAAATAGATGAGGTTTATGTTGAAACATCAAAGGGAAGGGCAAGAAGGCCATTGATAGTTGTAAAGGATATGCAGCCATTGCTCACAGAAAAGCACCTAAAACAGCTAGAAAAAAACGAAATATCCTGGAGCGATTTGGTAAAGCAGGGCATAATAGAATATCTTGACGCTGCTGAAGAAGAAAATGCTTTGGTAGCTTTCTTTGAGAAGGACATCACGCCAGAGCATACTCATTTAGAGATTACGCCTTTGGCAATGTTTGGCTTAACAAGCTCTCTTGTTCCATATGGTAATTTCAATCAATCCACAAGAGTAAATGCGGGAAGCAAAAACCAGAAGCAGGCATTAGGCTTGTATTCCTCTAACTTCGCAGTTAGAATGGATATGGATGTAAACCTGCTTCACTATTCCCAAAACCCGATTGTCAAGTCAATTATGCATGATATAAGCAATTATAGCAAGCACCCAGCTGGACAGAATATTGTTGTTGCAGTTATGAGCTACAAAGGCTATAATATGGAAGATGCAGTAATATTAAACAAGGCATCAGTTGAAAGGGGTTTTGGAAGGTCAACTTACTTCAGGCCCTGCACTTCTGAAGAGCTTCGCTATTCCGGTGGCTTGATTGATCAAATATGCATTCCAGATAAGGATGTTAAAGGCTATAAAAGCGAAAGAGACTACAGGTTTTTGGAAGAAGATGGGATTGTTTATCCGGAAGCGCAGGTTGCTGAAGGCGATGTAGTAATAGGAAAAACAAGTCCCCCCAGGTTCTTAAGCTCTTTGGAAGAGTATAATCTTGCTGCTGGAACAAGAAGAGAAAGCTCTGTTAATATGAAACACGGCGAACAAGGAGTTGTTGATTTTATTTTGCTTACTGAAAATGAGGAAGGAAACAGATTAGTGCAGGTAAGGGTAAGAGATGAAAGAGTTCCTGAAATAGGAGACAAATTTACCAGCAGGCATGGCCAAAAGGGAGTGGTGGGATTAATAGTGCCTGAAGCAGATATGCCTTTCTCAGTTTCCGGAATAATTCCTGACTTAATTTTTTCACCGCATGGAATACCATCAAGAATGACCATAAGCCATTTAATAGAAATGCTTGGCGGCAAAGTAGGGGCATTAGCCGGCAGATATATTAACGGCACTACATTTGATGCTGAGCCAGAGGAAAAAATAAGGGAAGAGCTTAAATCTCTTGGCTTCAGGGAGAATGGTGTAGAAACTTTCTATAATGGGATTACTGGAGAGGTATTGGAAGCCAAAATTTTTGTGGGTAATATGTATTATTTAAAATTAAAGCATTTGGTTGCAAATAAAATACATTCAAGGGCAAGAGGTCCTGTGCAGCTGCTTACAAGGCAGCCTACAGAAGGAAGAGCGAAAGAAGGCGGCTTAAGGCTTGGTGAAATGGAAAAAGACACTTTTGTTGCCCACGGCGCATCTTTGCTTTTGAAAGAAAGGTTCGACTCTGACAAAACAGTTGTGCCTATATGCGAGAATTGCGGCTTGATAGCAATTAAAGATGAATACAAAGGAAAAAAATATTGCTCAGTCTGCGGTGAAAATGTTGAAATAACAGATATAGAAATAAGCTATGCCTTTAAGCTCATACTTGATGAGTTTAAGTCACTGGGCATAAACCAAAGGCTGCAGCTTAAGAGTAAATATTAATCAAACTATCAATAAAAAAATGGCAGAAAGCAAAAATAAGGATGAAGCTGTAAAAGCTACAGCAATTAAAGAAGAAAGCAAGAAAATAGATGAATCTGTCAAAGCGGTAAGTGAAACAAGTGAAGCCAAAGAGGACAAAGAGGCAACAAAGACAGATGCCAAAAAAGAAAAAGAAAGCGGAATTGAGCCACAGGAAGTAGCTATTTACAAGCAAGTAAAGAATATAACATTTTCTGTGCTAGGCCCAACTATGATAAAAGATATAGCATCAGCAAAAATTGTGACTCCTGAGCTTTATGACAAGGAAGGTTATCCTGTTGATGGCGGCTTAATGGATATAAGGCTTGGAGTCATTGATCCAGGATTAAGATGCAAAACATGTGGCTCAAAGCTAAAGGAATGCATAGGGCATTTTGGATATATAGAACTTGCAAGGCCCATAATACATGTCAAATTTGTGAGCGTAATTGTTGCTTTATTGAAGGCTTCATGCAGGGATTGCGGAAGAATACTTATCCCAAAAAATAAGATAGAAAAGTATAAGGAAATGCTTGACTCTCTTGACAAAGAGAAGGGAGTAGAAGAAAAAAGAGTGAAAATAAGAGGGATAATAGCAAGTCTAAAGACTGTTGCCAAATGCCCGCACTGCAATGCAAAACAGAAAAAAATCAGTTTGGAAAAGCCGACCACTTTTATAGAAGAAGATAAAAGAATAAGCCCAATAGAAATAAGGGCAAGGCTTGAAAAAATACCGGATGATGATGTGCAACTTTTTGGGATTGTAGCTCCAAAAGTAAGGCCTGAATGGATGGTTTTGACGTTACTGCCAATACCTCCAGTAACAATGAGGCCAAGCATAACTCTTGAAAGCGGCGAAAGGAGTGAAGATGACTTAACTCATAAGCTTGGGGACATAGTAAGGATAAACCAAAGATTGTTTGAAAACATAAACGCAGGAGCGCCTGAAATTATAGTAGAAGACTTATGGGATTTATTGCAGTATCACATAACAACCTATTTTGACAATGCAATTGCGCAATTGCCTCCCGCAAGGCATAGATCAGGCCAGCCATTAAAGACTTTGACAGAAAGGATTAAGAGCAAAGAAGGCAGAATAAGGCATAATCTTGCAGGAAAAAGAACTAATTTCTGCGCGAGAACTGTTATAAGCCCTGACCCTATGCTTGAGCTTAATGAAGTTGGCGTTCCTAATGTAATAGCCATGAAGCTTACTGTTCCAGAAAGAGTTAATTCATGGAACATTAATTACTTAAAGAAATTTGTGGAAAGAGGCCCAAAAAAGCACCCGGGCGCAAATTATATTATAAGGCCTGACGGAAAAAAGAAAAAAATAACTGATGAGACAAAAGAGGCTTCTTTAGAGGAAATTCAGCCAGGTTACACTGTTGAAAGGCATCTTATGGATGGAGACATAGCAATATTCAATCGACAGCCAAGCCTGCATAGAATGTCAATGATGTGCCATCGAGTTAAAGTTCTGCCAGGCAAAACTTTAAGGCTGAATCCTGCTGTATGCCATCCATACAACGCAGACTTTGATGGCGATGAGATGAACTTGCACATTCCACAGACAGAGGAAGCAAGAGTTGAAGCAGAAATTTTAATGGAAGTGCAAACGCAGCTTATATCATTAAGGTATGGATTAAGCATCATAGGCTGTGTGCAGGATGCGCTTTCAGGAAACTATTTGCTTACAAAAGGCATGAGCATGAGCAGGAATGAAGCAATAGACCTTTTAGCAGCAATCGGCGTAGAGGATTTCTCAAGATTGCCAAGGAAAGAGATTGTGGATGGCAAGGAGATTTTTTCAGTCCTGATACCTGAAGATTTTAGCTTTGTGGGAAAAACCAAAACAAATGAAGAAGTGGTAATAAAAAATGGCAAGCTTATAGAAGGCTTTATGGACAGAAGCAACTTGGGAGAAGGCTCAGGATTGCTTTTAAGAAATATACATCAGAAATACAAAAAGGACTTTACAATACAATTGCTTGGCAAGATATTCAGGCTTGGAATAGAAGTTTTATTGAGAAGAGGATTTACATGCGCTGTGTCTGACACAGATCTTCCGGAAATTGCGCGCATTAAGGTGCAAGAAACTCTTGATAATGCAAAAAATGATGTTAATAATTTAATAAATGATTTCAAGGAAGGCAAGATGGAAGCGCTGCCAGGAAGAGATATTGAGGAAACTGTTGAAGTAAGAATCCTTGAAATCCTAAACAAGGCAAGAAATGACACAGGAGAGGTAATTGCAAATTTTGCAGATAAAAACTCCCACACCATGATAATGGCGCAATCAGGCGCAAGAGGCAATTTGCTTAATTTAGCGCAGATGGCAGCATGCGTTGGGCAGCAAGCTATGAGGGGCAAAAGAATAGAAAAGGGCTTTGAAGGCAGAACTTTATCAGCATATAAGAAATTTGATTTAGGTCCCGATGCCCGCGGATTTATAAGCAACAGGTTTAAAACAGGCCTTACTCCCACTGAATTCTTTTTCGGAGCAATGACAGGAAGAGACAGCTTAATGGATACAGCATTAAGGACGCCTAAATCCGGTTACTTGTATAGAAGGCTTGCAAATGCCATGCAAGATTTAAATGTAGGATATGATGGCACTGTAAGAGACTCCTCGCACAAAATTATACAGTTTGAGTACGGTGAAGACAGAATGGATGTTTCAAAGTCTGAAAAAGGGGCAATAAATGTAAAGAGAATAATCAGTATGGTGATATAAGCATGGATAATATTTTTGCAGAGTATGAAGACAAGTTGCCAGTAAAAATAATCGAGGATATAAAGAATAATATTCCAAAAGGCATTGCGCAAAATAAGCTGAGAAAGATACTTGAGCTTGTATTGGAAGAATATGAAAATGCAAAAGTGCATCCTGGCGAAGCAGTTGGACTGGTATCAGCCGAGTCCATAGGCGAGCCTGGAACACAAATGACCTTAAACACATTCCATTTTGCAGGCGTAGCAGAAATGAACGTTACATTAGGGCTTCCAAGAATTATAGAAATTCTTGATGGAAGGGAAACGCCAGACACTCCTGCAATGGAGATATACCTAAAAGCCCCTTATTCCGGCGGCAAAGATATAAGGGAGTTTGCCCTTTCCCTTAAAGAAACAAAACTAAGCAACATAGCTGATGAATTTTCAATAAGCCTCATAAATTCAGAGATAGAAATAAAGCTGAATAAGGAAAAAATGAAAGCGCATAGCTTAACAACCCCAAAAGTTGCAGCCATTATTGCAAAGCAGATAAAAGGGCTTAATATAAGGGAAAGTGAAGAATTGATAATACTCAAAAGCCGCGCAAAAGAAGAAAGCCTTAATGAAATCTATAAAGCAAAAGAAAAAATAAAAGACGTTCATATAAAGGGAGTAAAGGGTATATCACAAGTGCTGCCTATAAAAAGAAATGATGAGTATGTTATTATAACTTCAGGCTCAAATCTTGCAGATGTTATACAGCTTGAAGGCGTTGATCCTTACAGGACAACAACAAACAACATAATTGAGGTTCAGCAGGTTTTAGGAATAGAAGCAGCAAGGCAATTAATAATAAATGAGGTCTTTAAAGTCATAGAAAACCAAGGATTTAATGTTGATATAAGGCATATAATGCTGGTTGCAGACACCATGTGCGTCTCTGGCAAAGTAAAAGGCATTACAAGATATGGTGTTGTAAGCGAAAAAGCATCAGCACTTGCAAGGGCAAGCTTTGAGACCCCTATTAAGCACATAATAAATGCAGCGCTTATTGGGGAAATTGATCAGCTTGAGTCTGTTGTTGAGAATGTGATGCTTAATCAGGCAGTTCCGATAGGAACAGGCATACCTCAATTAATAGCAAATTTCAAGAAAAAATAGTAACTGCTAACACCACATAAAGGGTTTTTGCGAATTAAGTGCTTGTGCGAAATTTGCCAATTCTGAAAGTTTCACAGAATTGTGATAAGCGACCTGAGCAACATGAAATGTTGCGAAGTTGAGAGGTAAGTTAAGGCTCCGCACAAGCACGAATAAGAATTCGCAAAAACCCCGATTATCAAACAAAGTCCAAAAATAATAAACTGAATAATAAAATATAAAATGGCAAAAAAACTTACAGCAAGCGAAATAAAGAAGATTCTTAAATCAAAAGAAGTGATTATAGGAACAGAAAGAACCATAAAAAACATCAAATTGGGCAATGTTGAAAAAATAATTATAAGCTCGAATTGTCCTGAAAAGGTGCTTAATGATATTGATTATTATGCAAAATTAGGCAATATCCCCACAATAAAGGTTGATTACCCCAATACAGAATTAGGGGTAATATGCAAAAAGCCTTATTCTATTTCTCTTTTATCAATACTCAAAGGTGGTTAGTTAAGTGGCAAGAATAAAATATAATGAAGACGCAATAAAATACATTTCTATGTTTGAATCTTTGAGCGGCGCAAAGATAAAAGACTGCATTCTGAATGAGAGCCTGATATTTATTGTGCATGAAAATGAAATGGGCAAAGCTATAGGAAAAAATGGCTCTAATATAAAAAGAATGGAAAATGCAATAAAGAAAAAAATCAGGCTAATAGAGTTTAACAGCGATGTTTGCCAGTTTGTAAGCAATTTAATATACCCCTTAAAATCTGATGACATAAAAGAAGAGAATAAAAGTGTAAAAATTTATTCAAAAGATACAAAAACAAAGGGCATGATAATTGGCAGAGACAGACATCATTTAAATGCGATTAATGACATTGTAAAGAGATATTTTGATATTGATGGAGTTAATGTAGTGAGTTAGGGATTTAGCTTAACCTCTCGTTCGTCATTGCGAATTTTTCGCCAATTTTTGGTTGGCGAAAAATTTGTGGTGGAATTTTTGTATTAAAAGGTTAAAAATAACAGGAGCCAAAAACGTGCTTATTACTGCTACTGCAATTATAGCAGTAAATATATCCACACTTATTAAGCCGCTGTTAAGAGCGAGTGTTGCTATAACCAATTCTGTATCGCCTTTAGGAATCACTCCAAATCCAACGATAAGCCCTTCTGCAAAAGTGCCTTTGCTCAACAGCACTCCAATTATTGTGCCTATTAATGTGCCTAATATATCAATAGTTAGGAGTATAAAAACCAAAAATAAGTTTGAAGAAAGCGTGTTTAGGTTCATGTTGATGCCAACGCTAACAAAAAACAGAGGTATTAAAAAGCCAAATGACACTACGTGGATTAAATGGGATATCTCATTTTTCCTCCATGGCTTTCTTTCTTCTCCTGTAAGAAGCGTGTGCCTGACAAGCATTCCTGCAATCAAAGCTCCAATTAAAGAGCCAATGCCTAAAATCTCTGAAATGTAAGCCATTAAAAGAACTATAACTAATGTCCCCATAAAAAGCGCTGATCTTGAATTTTCTTTTTCAAACACCTTTAGGGCAAATGGTATTATTATCAGCTTAAATATAATAACTGCAAATACAAAAACCAGAATATCAAAAATTAGCTTTTGATAGCTCAATGGGCCAAAGGCTGTTGAATGAAAAATAACTAAGATAAAGCTTATGAGCAGCAATTCAAACACATCATCCACTGCGCCAGAAGAGATTATTAAGTTGCTGATTTTGCTTTTCAAAAGCCTTAATTCCTCAAGGAGGTCTAATGAAATAGCTTGCGAACTCACTGAAACGGATATTCCGATTATTAAGGAAGTTATGTTGTTTAATCCAAATAAAAATTTTCCGGCAATAAAGCCTATAGTAAGGGGTATAAGAGTATTAAAGAACGCTATTAAAGAGGTTTCCTTGAAATTTTTCTTGAATTGCCTGAGGTTTATTTCAAGCCCTATAAAAAAGAAAAGCAAAATTATCCCTATGCTGGGTATAAAGGAAAACTTTGACAATACATCCTCTGTTAAAAGCATATTTTTAAGCATTGGCAATCCAAGAATTATTCCAGCCAAAATCTGGCCAAGAACCCTTGGAAGCCTAAAAAACCTAAAAATTTCTGATAGGAAATAAGCAAGCGCCAATGCAATTAATATAAACAAGATAATATCTGCCATTTTGTGATTTTAGAGCGGCGGAAATTTTGTATTATATTCCCTATTCTGAGGGTATTGCTCATACCTATTTTGAGGGTATTGTTGAGGATATTGCTCCTCTTGCTGATAGTTTTTCGGTTCCGGTGTTATTCTGTCAAAAATTTCAATTATGCCCAAATAAATCGGGAAAAACAAAATTACTGCCAGCAATGTCTGCAAATCCAATTTAATGACATTGTAGATTATTGGTGTAACTATTACCAACACATAGGTAACCCATCTGATTCTTCCAATGTATAACACAATCTTTTTTGCTTTTATGCCCGCTATAGTTACGAAAACGCCATATACAAATACCGCAATTGACAGCACAAATTTTAAAAAAATTTCAAGAGTGAAGCTAAGTGTGCCATCAGAAAGCAGTCTAAATAAGTATCTTATCCAGTCAATGCTCGCAATTATTGGAATGATTCCATTGCTTATTGCGTTTCCGGCTGATGTGCCGTGCTTTTCATTAAAAAACTCCGCAAAAAACCAGCTAATCCAAATTGGAATCATTATCCAAAACATTTCAGGCTCTTCAAAAGGAGCTGCAAAAATCAGAAGCCAATGCATAAAAAGATTCCATGCAGACAAAAGAAATCCAGTAAGCAAGCTTAAAAACGCGATAAATATCACCACTTTTTAAATATAAACATTTTATTGTTCATTATTGTTCATAGAATAGTATAACTTTCACTTGAACTATAAAAAGCTTGTTAAAGCTAGTAACTGCTAACACCTCTTATTCTAAAGGTATATGAAACTTAAAGTGGCTGCTCCAAAATAAGGGGCGGTAGGCAAGCAGAAGAATG
>JACPMQ010000021.1 GCA_016185955.1 Candidatus Woesearchaeota archaeon
AGGAACGGAACATCTATTACGATTATTGACTTCCGTTCCTATACTTTGTGTTCTCTAGCATAGTGGCGCAATAATTATTGTTCCATTATTTAGTTGCGCCACTATACGCACAAGCACTTAATTCGCAAAAACCCTTTATGCTGTGTTAGCAGTTACGGAACTGTTATTGATTATTATTGGTTTTTTCCCAATGTTATTTCAATTGTAGAGACTCTTACATCCCTTCCTTCGTCGTTTTTGAAGCCTTCACTATCTATTTTTATGTCCTTTACCCCTACAGCCCCATCAAGAAATCTTTTTGCAGCGACTTCTGCAACATCCACAGCACGGCTTATGAATTTCCCTCTTGCTTTCACTATAACTTCATCCGCATTTTTGGTTGTAAACTGCATCACTACTCCAGTTACATAATTCATAAATGGCTTCCCTCCAATAAAAATGTTGTTGTCTGGCATGTTGCTGACCTCCTTGTTGTTTAAATTCAATTGGCGCAATGCTGTGTTGATTTTTTTTACCTTCTCTTGCTTCTAAAAGATAGCTGTTTATAAATATTTCGGCGGTTTGTATCTGCTAACAGGGCTTTGGTCGGACAAAGCCCTGTTAGCAGATACACAGTTCCTAAATCTTCTTAAACCTTACACTTGACACCATTAATATTGCCAATACTATATATAAATAAGGGTAAAATTTCACAGGCATATTGTAATATGTCCCAAAAAGGTAGAACAAAGGTATTATCACTCCATTTAAAGTAATCGGCATTCCCGCAAATCCATTCTGCATGTCCATAATGTTATATCTTGCAAGCCTTAAAATCCCGCAAAACAAAAATATTGCAAAGGATGCCATCGCTAATGGAGTTTGTATTAAAGAAAATCCTAAAATAGCAGGGGCAACCCCAAAAGATATTGTGTCTGCCAATGAGTCAAGCTCTTTTCCAAAGTTATTCTGCTGGCTTAACTTTCTTGCAAGCTTTCCGTCAATATAATCAGCTATGACAGCAGAAAACAATGAAGCTACTGCCATATTATAGCTCTCATTTATGACAAAGAATATAGCGCTTAATCCAAAAATTGCATTTGCAAGCGTAAATGCATCTGAAACCTTCAGCAGCTTCGACATTTTAAATTCGCTTAAGTCTGCGCTTCTTGTTGGCCTGAATTCTGATTGATAGAAAAGCTCTAATGCTGAAATTACTGTTAAAGCTACAGCAATCCACACAAAAATCATATCAATCTGCCCAAGAATTGCAGGCACTATGCTTATTATCTGGAAAAAAAGCATTATTTTGCCTATAAGCGTGGCTTTGAATTCCCTCCTGGAATCTTTGTAAAGCAAATAATAGCCAGCGATTATTGTTAATGAGTCGCGAGCTAAAAAAACTGCCATCACCCAAAATGGAAACATGCCTATAATTACTAAAGCTACAGCGCTTAAATTCACCAAAAATTTATCTGCTAAAAGGCTGATTATTGATCTTATCTGTGAGCTTTCCTTTTTTTGCACAAAAACCTCAAAAAAAGAAATAAATGCGGTAAGCGAGAATAGAAACACTGAAATTTTCTGCCTTCCTGAAAGGATAATAAAAAAGAGTATTATAGCCAAAAAAAGCCTGAAAAGCGTAAAGCTTATTGGAGCTTTTTTTAAGAGCTTGTCTTTCCTTTTCCTTATATGCTCATAAATCCTATTGCTCTTAATTCTGCTTCTTATTTTATTTTTTTCAGTAAAAATTCCCGAATTATTCAAACTATCCATTTTCATAATTTTTCACATACATAAATTAGAGTAGGAGGTATGTTTCTGACTTCAAATAGCTGTGAAATGTTTTCAAAATAAGAGTCAAGGTATTTCCTCAAATGCCAGTTATATTGCTGATAAATGATGAATTTCCCCCCTTTTTTCAAGCTGTTCTTTGTTTTTTTTATAATAGATTCCTTTTTTCCCCTGTCAATCAAAGAATAGGGTATTCCACTGCACACATAATCTACCTTCTTTATATTGAGCTTTTTTAGACAAAAATCATGGTTTTCAGCATAATCATTAATGACAATAAGCCTTGAATCCCTTATCTTTTTATTAAGAAAAGCGCAAAATTTAGCATTAGGCTCAAAACATATTAATTTTGCATTGGCATTAAGCTTTTCTAGCAAAGCTTTTGTTATTGTGCCTACTCCAGGCCCGTATTCTATCAAATATTTTGTTTTTCTGAAGTCAATATTAAAAACATTAATGCTGCATTCATAGTAAAAATTCCGCCAATATTGTGCTTCCCGCAATTACTTTTTGGCTTTTTCTTGCTTTAAGCCTTATTTTTTTGCATGGCAATATTAATGTAACTTGGCTTCCTAATACAATTTTGCCTATTCGCTGCCCTTTATTAACTTTTTCATGTTTTTTTACATTGCATACCACTCTTCTGGCAAGAAATCCTGCAATTTGTATTACTTTTATTTTTCCAATATGCCTGTTTTCTGTTATTATCTCATTTTTTTCATTCATCAATGATTTTTTTAGGTCAAAAGCTGCAAAAAAGGCTCCTTTTTCATGTTTTACAGATAAAATAACTCCATCTATTGGCGCTCTGTTAACATGAACATCAAAAGGAGACATGAATATTGAAATTACATAGCATTCCTCTGCTATATCTTTTGTTAAGCTCTCAATTTTTCCAAGAATTCCCTTGCTTATTTTTGTTTTGCCGCTGTTTTTATTGTTTTTATTGCCCTTGAGCTTTAAAATCCTGATTATTCTGCCATCTGCAGGACTCACAATATTATTGCCTGAGGGTATTTCCCTTTCAGGATCCCTGTAAAAATTCAGCAAAAACAGAATAAATAGAATAAACACAGATACAAAACTTATTACAGTGATTATTAGCAATGCCATAAAAATAGTGTTTAACAAGCTAATATAAAATGTTTTGCCAAAATCGTAACTGCTAACACCTCTTATTCTAAAGATGTATGAAACTTAAAGTGGCTGCTCCAAAATAAGGGGCGGTAGGCAAGCAGAAGAATGTTAATTGTGCTATCAAAATGGCG
>JACPMQ010000028.1 GCA_016185955.1 Candidatus Woesearchaeota archaeon
TAATGGAGCAGCCACTTTAATGTTCTATATATATTTAGAATAAGAGGTGTTAGCAGTTACTAACCGCTTTAACATACACCCATTCCGCGCTGAATTATTCCTTGTCAGCAAATGGATTATTATTTTTTAGCTCGTCAAAAAGCCTGTTTGCTGCCATTGTAATTATTTTATCTCTATCATGCTCTTCCTTTTCGGAAGGGTATCTGCTTCCTATTTCCGGCAGGATTCCTGCCTGCAATCTCTTAACCCTTAAGAATTTCATCCAGTCATCATATTTTACTCTGATGGTTTTATAAGTTATTGGCTCATGCAAAAATCCTGCATGCTTCAGCGCATTTAAGTAAATATCTATGTGGCGGGGAAACGGAAAAATAAGCTTCCTTTGCTCTTCTTCAGCCTTAATCCGCTCGTTAATATTTTCCCTGTAAATCTTAAATAAGGATTCATTTTTTATTATGTCAATGGCTATGTCATGCACTTTGTGTATTGTGTCCTCTATCATAAGCATTCCATTTACCCTTCCTTCTCTGATAATGTTTCCGCTCTGAAAAATAAACATCCCTTTTTTCTTGAGAGATTTAGCTATGCCTTCAAAGACATCCTTGAGGTTTGGAACAAGATGAAAAGTGTTTGCTGACACTACCATGTTTGCAGCATTATTCCCTATGATTCTGTCTAATGTTAAATAACTATTATCTTTTTTTTCAAGAATGAAATAGGATACATTTTGATTATTGCGCAATATCTCGTATGCTTTCGCAAGCCATGCCGGAGAGTTATCAACGAGCCATAGATTAAATTTTAATTTAATGTGGTTGAGTATGCACAGTGAAGAAGCTCCAGTGCCTGCGCCAAAATCAACTATTGTGTCATTTTCATTGACTTCAGGCTTCATCAATGACACAAGCTCATATAAGTTATCATTGTTCCATGAAGCATTGATTACAGCATTATGATAGCCAGCTGCGCCTTCTGATACAGCCTTGTCAGGCAGCCATTTCTTTCCAATTTCAGTCATTTTTTATTTTTCTACTTTTCTATATTAGTTATGAAACTTGGTATTATCCTAAAGATGCTATTGAATTAGCAATAAAATCAAGCTGCTCTTTTGTAACATTTGGATGCACAGGTAAAGAAATAACTTCTTTGCTCATTTTCTCTGCTATTGGCAAATTATTTTCTTTATAGCCAAGCTTAGCAAAGCTCTTGCACAAATGCAGTGGCTTTGGGTAGTAAATGCTGCATCCTATCCCTTTTTTTCTAAGATGCTCAAAAAGCTCGTCCCTTGACAATTTAAATCCCTGCACCTTAACAGTATATTGATGAAAAACATGCTTAAAGCCTTTTTTAACAGAAGGCACTTTAATGCCCTTAACATTTTTTAATTTCTCATTCAGATAATTTGCATTGTCTATTCTTTTTTTTGTCAACATCTCAGCTTTCTTTAATTGCTCAAGCATGATTGCAGCGCTTATATCCGTCATTCTGTAATTGTAGCCAATCTCATTATAATCATAAGCTCCTAAGCCAGACATTCCATGCTGCCTAAATCTCTTTGCATTTTCTGAATAATCTATATTATTCGTTGTCAATATTCCGCCTTCTCCGCATGTGAGGTTTTTAGTGGCGTAAAATGAAAATGCGGCAATATGCCCGAAGCTTCCAGCCTTTTTTTCTTTATATTGGGCATTTACAGACTGGCATGCATCTTCAATCAATAGCAGATTATTGTTTTTTGCAATTTCGCTTATTTTTTCATAATCGCAAAGATGGCCATAAAGGTCAACTGTAAGTATTGCCTTTGTCCTTTGCGTTATTTTTTGCTCTATTTGAAGGGGATTTATATTAAATGTATCTTCCTCTATGTCAGCAAACACAGGCTTTGCGCCAACCATAAGGATAGTATTTGCAGTTGCTATGAAAGTAAAAGGCGTTGTAATAACCTCGTCATTTTTTTTAATTCCCATAGAATGCAAGGCTGCATGCAAGGCTGCTGTGCCGCTGTTTACAGCAACTGCATATTTTACACTGCAAAAATCTGCAAATTTTTTTTCAAACTCCTCTACTTTATGCCCTTGGGCTATAATTCCGGATTCCAAAACTTCAATAACAGCCCTTTTTTCCTCTTCCGAAAAATAAGGCTTTGCTATGGGTATCATTAAATGCCTGCAAGAGCAACTTTATTTAAAAACTTTGTTTTTATTGTGTGTAATGGAAGAGCCTTATCCCTGTAAATTCCATCTGCTTATCAAGCTTAAAGGAAGAATCCAGATGCTTTTTAATATTATTATTAGTGTCGCTAAATTTCTCTGAGGCATAAAGGAGCCAAAAGCTTTTTTCTCCTTTTATTAATGAAGCAGCCTCATTAACATCATTCGCAGGCTTGGCATTGTTAACGGGATAATAATAATCCAATGCCAAAATAGCGCTTGGTTTATTGACTATTATAAGCTCCGTACCGTATTCTTGCAAATTTAAGTATTGCGACGCTTCCTTCCACTGATCCTTATCAAAGTTAGCATAATAAGAATAAAGGGGCAATATGCTCAACAATATCAGCAATATGATCCATAATTTTGCATTTGCATTGCTGGATTGCATACCTTTTGCTGCAAGAATATAATAAGAAGGCGTGACAAACATAACATAGTTCACAAATCCTGCAAGAGACATGCTTGGAAACATAATTGAAAATATAAAAGGGATTAAAAACGGGATTAGAAACCAGAGCAGCAAAAAAGTTTTTTTGTTTTTAAATATATTAGCAATGCTGAAATTCTCGTCTTTAAACAAACTAAAAATGAATGAAGATGCAATAAGCGCTGTTATTAGCAATACGCACCATATAAGTAACCAGCCAATCAAAGATATAGAGCCAAAGTCTGCATTTCTAAGCGCAATCCTGTCTGAAAGGCTTGGGGATATCCAGCTGTTTATCTGCACAAAAACATAGCCTAAATTAAAAAAGCTTGGCTTAAATAAGTTCGCGTAAGGATAAGAAATGCTCATTAATTGCTTCATTAAAGCTGGAATCCACGGAATATATGAACTAAAAATAATTAATGCAGAGATAATGGCATTCTTAAAATTGGCCTTATGGGTTTTCCCAAACAGAAAAATGTAGAGATACTGGAACATAAGTATAAGGAATGAAAGGTAATGCGTGTAAATTAAAACAACGGCGCAAATAATATAGCCAAGCCAATAAATTTTTTTGTTTTCATTAAGTGAGCGCATTAAAAAATAAATTGAGAGCAGCGTAAAGAATATTAGCATTGCGTAATTGCGCGCTTCCTGCGCGTAATAGATATTTTGATGGTTTATAGAGATTATAAAAGCTGCAATTAATCCTGTTTTTGCATTGAAAAAATATTTTCCAAGAAGGTATGTAAGGTAAATGCTCATTATGCCGAAAATTGCGGATAAAAGGCGCAAGTTAAACTCATTTAAGCCGAAAATTTTTGTCCAATAATAAGAAATAAAAAAATATAGGGGCATTGAGCCTCCTCCTGTTCCTTTGAAATAATCCGGAGCAGCGGAGTTATAATTATATATATCATAAAGGACTTTGGAGAATGAGCTTTGCTTTGCAACATATGCTGTCTCAGATTCATCAATCCAGAAACTTTCATTGCCTAAGCCGTAAATTCTTAGGAATGCCCCTAAGGCAATTATTGCAAAAAGTGCGAAATAAATGTTTTTTTTGCGCATAAAATTTATTTTATACCTTATTTTACCTTATACCTTATTAAACCTTAAAAATAAAGGCACCATTATTTTTGAATTTAAGCTCAAATAATCCTGATGACACAATATCCTGCAATTTTTCATTTGACTCGTTAATGCCGAATTTTTTTGCTGTCTGCCCGTCAATGATTAGATACTGGTAATTTTTTTTCTTCAGCCACTGGCTCATTTCCTTTGAGCTTTCATTAAAGCCGTTTTTCATGTATTCCTGCACATCTGGGCACCAATGGCAAGTGTACATGTCCATCCCTATAACTGGCCCATTATTTGCAAATGTAAAAACATTTGAATTTTTTTCGAGATTGTATCTCATCCATGTATATGCCCCAATTTCTTCTGAGGGTGATAACCAAAAACCTCCCTGAGGCCATACCGCTTTGTTAACTGCTATTTTTTGCTGCGTTGAGGTAAAAAATATTCCGATTAACAAAATAAGCAGCATTCCATATTTTCCAATATCTCCTGCAGAATTTTTTGATATTGACATTAGGAAAAATGCCCCTTCAGCAGCTAAAATGCACACAGGTATTGCAAGCAGCATCCATGCCCTGAAAGGCGATATTTTGAATGTAAATCTTGCTCCGTTTACAGCATAGATGGTAAAGGCAAGCCAGACAATTGCCAATATAAGCCAATGGTTTTCTTCTTTCAGCAGCTCCTTATATCTAAGGAAAACGGAAATCAAAGCAGCTATAACTAAAATAGATAAAACTATTCCGATTCCTATCGGATTGTTAATTGCATTTTGCATTTTTGCAATAAAAAAATCATTGAAAGTATAGATTCTGTCGCCTGTGCCCCTTAATGCAGGGCCTAAGCCTTCTGATTGCAAAATGCCGATGCTGAAGCCGATTCCTTTTAACGTTCCGATAATGCCATGCTTTAAAATCATCGGCAGCCACCAAAAAATTAAAGAAAGCAACAATCCTAGAAACCCGGATGCCGCAATAAAAACAAGAAGTTTTCTTTCCAGAAATATTTTTGTTATAAGATATAGCAGAAAGAATAACCCAAAGTAAGTTGAATGTGTCGGTGATGATGTTAAAACCGTAACCATGCTCAAAGCAGCGACTATAAACCATTTTTTGTCCTCTTTAATTTTTTCAAGGGCATAAAAAACCACAAAATACAATGGAACTGTCAAGGAAATTGCCCAGATAAAATGAGACATAAAAGCAGGCACAGAAAGCAATGCAAATGCTGAAAATAATGCCTTATTCCTGCTTTGGGTAAGCTCCTTAACAAAAAAATAAAAGAATATTGTGGATAAAGCCACTATCAAGGCATTAAAAAACTTTAGAGTAAAGTAAATTGAGTCATTTGTTTGGTGCAGTAACCCAAGCAGCAAGTCATATGTTGGAGGGTAAGGATCAATATAATGGAATATCTTGCTGGCTTTTACAAATAGAGTTTTTTCTACAGAAACATATTTTGCGCTCAAGGCATGGCTCCATGAGTCATCATCTTCAAGATAAGGATAAGCAAATGCACCTGAAGCGTAAATATAAAAGTTTATGCCGAATAAAACAAGCATTGCCAATATGCTAACAGTAGTCTTTGTAATTTTAATCTGGAAACTTGGCTTTGGCCTGTATCTGATTAAGCAGTAAGCAGGGTATAATAAAGACAACGCAAGAATTATTTTCCAGTCAATTGGAATCCTGAGCAAGTTTAATATCAAGCCTAAAAATGGAAGCAAAGCAAGCCCAAAGCCAATCCTCATAAGGTTTCTTTCAAGAAGATTATCAGAGTTTTTGACAAAAGATGTCACAGTAAAGCCTAAACAGAATGTATAAACAAAAAAAAGCGCTATGGATAAATAAACCATGTGCTATGTAAAATCTGGAGTCTTTAAAAGCTTTCGGTTGTTTTTAAGTCAAGTTAATAAAAAATATCAACTCCTCTTTGAGAATATATACGCAAAAAAGCCAACAATCAGTTGATTCCAGTAATTCACAATGCCGTTTAGCAATGCTATAGATACTGCAACATTTTTTTCAATGTTGAGCAATATTAAAATTCCTGCAACACCTGCTTCAACTATGCCTATTCCAGAAGGAGTTAAAGGAAGCGCAATAAGAAGATTCGCTAACAAAACAACAAACAAAACCTGAAAAAACCCAAAACTAACTTGCAAAGACAATAAAACAAAATAAAAAACTGCAGATGCTGCTGTCCACGAGCCTAATGTTAGAAGCAGTATCAAAGGCAAACTTTTTAAATTTATTGAGGAAGAAGCGGATTTTTCAAAATTTTTTATCATGTAAACTATTTTTTTAGGGATTAGCTTTACAATTTTTTTTCGTAAACTTTTTACTATAAGGAATAGCATTAGCGCAGAAAATATGAAGATAGAGCCTAATATAATCACATTTAATACTGCATTAGACACCTTTCCCTCAAAGATAATAAATGCAGAAGCAAACAGCAATAAAATCAAGCTGCTGAAGTCAAGCACCTTTTCAATGAATAATGTGCCAAAAACTGCGCTTCTTGAAATATTATATTCCTTTTTTGCGAGATGTGCACGGTAAAAATCGCCAATCCTTGCCGGCATCAATGTGTTTACAAACTGCCCCAAAAAAACTATTTCTGTTACAGGCACTATTCTGCAATTAATGCCTGTATTTTTTAAAATAATTTTCCACCTAAGCGCTGTAATTAAAATTAGCACATAGTAAAAGGCAAATGCGCTTATTAGCAGCTTTATATTTACTTTGGATAGTATTAACAAAACATCCTTTATATCAACATTTGAAAGGAAAAGATAAAATATAAAAAATGCAAAGCCAAAAGACAAAAGCGTTTTAACTGAAAAGAATTTCTTCCAAATTTGTAAAGCAGTCATAAATCATTTTATTGCCAATTTGTATTTAATGCTTTTGTTTGCGCAAAAATTTTAGTATCTGCTAACAATATAAGTGGCTGCTCCAAAATAAGGGGCGGTAGGCAAGCAGAAGAATGTTAATTGTGCTATCAAAATGGCGTGTATGTGCAAAATA
>JACPMQ010000013.1 GCA_016185955.1 Candidatus Woesearchaeota archaeon
AGTTTAATTTAGTGCTTGTGCGGAGCCTTAAATGCCTCTCAACTTCGCAACATTTCATGTTGCTCAGGTCGCTTATCACAATCCTTTGGAGATTTCTGAATTGGCAAATTGCGCACAAGCACTGAATTTTGCACAAACCCTTTATGTGGTGTTAGCAGTTACACTAAAACAAAAAAATTAAATAGTTATGTCTCTTATCTATCATAAGGAAAAAAGAGATAGATTAAGGCTTATTTTATTATTTGGAATAAAATTAAAGCCCGTCACGAGAGTACCTACGGGAGCTGTCGCTAAATGCAAGCTATGAACTTAGGGGTTAGTGTAACGGGCTACATTCATCCTTAATAAGCCTAAAAAAGCATTTAGAGCAAGCATTTAACTTAAAATCATAAATTATCATTTATTTCGCTTATTGATGAGGAATTTAGTCTGAAATAGGCTTAATTAAGCTAGTTGAAGTACAGTTAAAGCTTGTTCTGTTGTAAAAATTCAGCCGTTTTACGAATGATGGAATTTTTACAAATGTATGTTTGGAGGTAATTAAAATGGGAAAAATAAGTCCAGTTGCAGCAAAATACATAATTCACGCTACAATAGAGATTGAGGGAGTTGTTGACAGGCCAGATGTTATTGGAGCTATATTTGGTCAAACGGAAGGGCTTTTAGGAGCTGATTTGGAATTAAGAGAGCTTCAAAGATCAGGAAGAATAGGAAGAATAGAGGTAAATACTGATACAAGATCAGGCAAAACAAAAGGAAGTATAGACATTCCTTCTTCTTTGGATAAGGCAGAAACATCAATTGTGGCTGCTGCGTTGGAAATAATACAAAGAATAGGGCCATGTACTGCTAAGATACAAACCCAAAATATAGAAGATGTGCGTGTGAGCAAAAGAACTTTTGTTGTAGAAAGAGCCAAGGAGCTGTTAAAAAACCTTATGAATGCTTCAATGCCCGACTCGCAAGAGCTTACTGATGAAGTGGCATACTCCATAAGAGTTATGGAGATTCAGGAATACGGCAAGGAAAGGCTGCCAGCAGGGCCTGCTATAGACGAAAGCGAAGAAATAATTTTGGTAGAAGGCAGGGCAGATGTTTTAAATTTGCTGAAGCATGGCTTTAAGAATGTGATTGCGCTTAATGGCACATCTGTGCCGGAAACAATTGTAGATTTATGCAAGAAAAAGGTTGTAACAATATTTGTTGACGGAGACAGAGGCGGAAATTTAATTGTTAAAGAGCTTGCATCATTAGCAGATGTTGATTATGTTGCTAAGGCGCCAGATGGCAAGGAAGTGGAGGAAATAACAAAAAAGGAAATACACCAGGCGTTAAGAAGCCGTATTTCCGGCGAGCAGGCTAAACTTGAGCTTGCCAGAGAAACAGAAGCTTACGCTGAAAGAAGGCCTTTATTTTTCAGCAGGCCTATGGTTCAACCGAAGATTCTTCCTTTTAACAATAGGAGAGTTATTTTGCCGTTAGAGCAGAAACAAAAATTTAAGGAAATGCTGGAAAATTTGATTGGCACCCGAGGCGCGCAAGTGCTTGACCAAAAATTAAATGTGCTTGGAAAAGTCCCTATAAGTGAGCTTGTACCAACAATAAAAAGCCTTAACAATGCTGCATATGCGATTATTTTTGATGGCAGTGTGGATAAGGAGCTAGCTAAAGCAGCCGAAAGCGTAAATGTAAAGTATCTCATAGGCATGGATTCAAAAATAAAGCCAAATGAGTGCAAACCTATCGTATTAACGGTTAATGAATTGTAAAATATTATTCCGTTACCACATAAAAGTATACACTATTGTTTTTATATTAAAGTGATAATTTTTTAATTAATGGCTGAATTAAAGAGGGCTTTAGGTTTTGGGACTATACTTTCTCTTGCAATTGCTTCTATAATGGGCACTGGCTTGTTTTTTGGAAGCGCAATTGGCGCTTCTTATTCAGGAAACGCTTCTATCTTATCTTGGGTTATAATCTCATTTGTTTCAGTTTATATAAGCATGTTCTTTGGCGAGTTAGTTTCAATGTTTCCAAAAGCAGGAGGTGTTTATGAATTTTCAAAGCATGCTTACACAAGATTCATTTCATTTTTAATGGGATGGCTTGCGTGGATCATAGGAAATTTAACCACTGCATTGGTCATAGTAGCTGCCATTGATTATTTAATTCCGGACAATTCAAAGATTATAACCAAGGTAGTAACAAGCATAATTATTATTATAATATTGAATGTAGTTGCATTTTACGGCATTGAAGCAAGCGGCTATTTGGTAGTTATTCTTGCAGCATTATCCATCGGTATACTTTTGTCAGTAATTTTTCCAGGCATATTTTATGTAGATTTAGCTAATTTGCATCCTTTTTTTGCCTTCGGCACATCATCTGTGCTAATCACAATATTCTTTATTGCAGAGTCTTTCTTTGGATGGGAATCTGTAACTTACTTATCTGAAGAAACTATAAATGCAGAAAAGGCAATACCAAAAGCATTAGTTTATGGAACAATTTTAGTCGGAGTTTTGGCAATTTCAATTTCCTTTGTTTCATTAAGCATTATACCTTGGAAAATTCTGAGTATAACCCCAGCGCCATTATCATTAATCTTCGAAAGAATATACGGCATGTTTGGATATATCTTTAGTTATGGAGTCTTTATTGCTTTAATAGGCTCTGCTGCCAGCAGCATAGTGACAATGCCAAGGCTTATACTGGCTTTGGCAAGAGATAAGCTGTTTATTTCACAATTAAGCGAAGTGCATCCTAAATACCACACCCCTTATAAAGCGATTATATTCCAGACAGTAGTAAGCCTTGTTATATTCGGAATGGCTTTTGGAAGATATAAAACGCTTCTAAGCTTATTGCTTCCACTGGGCTTGATAATGTATGTGTTTGTTATACTCGCAATACCAATATTAAGGCATAAGTATCCTGATGTAAAGAGGGGCTTTAAAGCGCCTTTTGCAAATTTTGGCTCTCTTTTATTGGCATTATTCTTAATATTGCTAATGTTTTTATGGATAAAACAGGAGCCAAATGCAATCCAATTGCTAAAGCTTGCGCTGTCATTTATTTTAATTGGAATTCCAATCTATTTGCTGCTGGAAATATATTATGATCCTGATTTTATTATCAAAGTCAATGATGTATTGGCTTACTTTACCTTATTAGCTGAAAGGGTCATATTACCAAAAGGAGTGAGGAAAGAGATACTTACATTGCTTGGAGATATTAAAAACAAAACAATACTGGAATTTGGATGCTCTGTCGGCACACTTACACTGCACCTTGCAGAAAAAGTAAAGCCAAATGGCAAAGTTTACGCTACCGACCTTTCGGAAAAGGATCTTGCAATTACAAAAAACCGCATGATAAGGAGAGGGCATATGCATGTTGTGATAATACACGACGAGCATCAAGTTAATAGGGTTCATCCTGACATTCCAAAAGTTGATGGGGTAATAAGCATAGGGATGATGGGCTATATACAGGATGTAAAAAAAGTGCTTGTTGAAATGAGGGATTTGCTGCCTTATGGAGGAAAAATTGTGTTTGTTGAGTATGTTGATTTTTTTAAGGTAATACCAAATGTTGCATGGCTAAGCAATGACTTGGTAATTGAAAAAATTTTCAGGGATGCGGGCTTTTCCGTCTATGTTATAAGGAAAAAGGGCTTATTTTGGAACTATGTGTATGTCTACGGAATAAAATTTCAGAGGGACATACCTTATATATAGCAAAACACTAAAAAATCTGCAAGGCAGATTTTTTAGTGTTTTGCGATGACGAAGTTAAAGGCACGGCATTGCTAAAAATCAAAAATTCCTCCAATCTATGTTGGTGGAATTTTTGATTTTTATTTGGGATTGATATAAACAATCCCATTGTCCTTCTTGATTAAATTTGCTCCAACGTTAAGGTTTCCTACAACATTCTCCTGCAGAAATAAAATATGCTCTTTGTCAACATAATCCACCACAAGCTCGCGATTGCTGATAATTTTTATAGTGTAAGTGTTTCCTTTTACCTTATCCGGAAGGTTGAAGTTCCTTGAATAGCCATTTGTAGCTGATTTTGCAAGATTTATCTCATTTTCTGCCACTATTGCTATGTCTTCTGTAATTTTCTGCCTCTCAGTTTCCTTTGACTCTAAAATTTTTGAGGCAATAACAGCGAGAAAGCCAAGAAATACAAAAAACATGAAAGCCATCAATATTACAAATTCCACGGCAAATTGAGCGTTATTTTTTTTGAGCATTATTTTTTCATTATTTTTTTGAGCATTATGCCTTGCTTATAAGAACCTGCGCGCCTTTATTAACTGACTCTATTTTTACCTTATTTAATCCGGAAACTGCCAAATCTGTTAATTTGCATATATCACCGCTACATTCATTTGAAACAATTTTTACCGGTGAAAAGAAAACCATTTCAATGTCGCCTATAGCTGATTCCATCTTAAAAACCAATTCCCTGTTGGAAATAATGTATATATCTTTCACATTTTTTGGCATGCTTGCATCCAAAGTTATTTTTGAGCCTTCCCCTGAAAAATAAACAACCTTAACTGTTTCTATTACATTCCTGCCAATCTGGTTTATCTGGGAGTCGAGAATCTGCACATTTGATTCGGAAGCATAACTAAAAAAAAGATAGGTTGTTGGGACTATAATTCCAAGGGTTATAGCTATTATCATCAAATACTCAAAGGCAGATTGCGATTTATTGGCATTCATTATTTATCATTATGGATTAACAATTGAGGTTATTTTCCCGTTTACAGTATGTTCGGGGCAGTTATTTGTGGCAGGAGCGCAATAATCCATAGAAATTTTTGCTTCTGCCCTTTCTCCAGCGATAAAGCCACCGTCTTTACAATCAGTGAATTTAAAATCTTTTTCTTCAGATGCTTTCCAGCCTGAAATTAATGTGGGAGCTTTGCAATTTAATGGCAATGCCACATCATTGGTTATGCTAAGACTTTTGACATCAATTAACTCACCAAGATTGTTTGCCAGTTTAAACCTTATTTCATCGCCGGAAAAGCTGAAGTCAATGCATTCAAATTGCGAAGTAAAAACGCATTTTTGCGGCAGAAATTTGGAAAAATTAAAAATCCCGAAGTAGTACAAAGTCCCTATAGTTATCATTATCACAAGGAATGCCCATGCGTATGTTGTTAAAAATTCCAATGCTGCCTGTGATTTTTTTGGCATAATAGATGCACTAAAAAATGTTTATTATAAACATTTCGGAAAAACGTAACTGCTAACACCGCAAAGGGTTTTTGCGAAAGTAAGTGCTTGTGCGCAATTGCCAATTCAGAAAGTTTCACAGAATTGTGATAAACGACCTGAGCAATGCCGCAGCATTGCGAAGTTGAGAGGTAAGTTAAGGCTCCGCACAAGCACGAATAAGAATTCGCAAAAACCCCCTTTTTGGACAAAGTGATGTTAGCAGTTACGCAAAAAAGGCTCAGTAGAAATCCTAAAAGTCAAAAACTAAAGTGGCTGCTCCAGAGCCGCGCTACAGGCAAAATGGCGCATCTTGATTGTTATTAC
>JACPMQ010000030.1 GCA_016185955.1 Candidatus Woesearchaeota archaeon
CCCCGAGCAAAACGATGCCGAATTGCAAGATTACCACCGTAACTCGTAAAAATTCCGCTGTTCGCAACAGCGGAATTTTTACGGCTTCGCACAAGCACGAATAAGAATTCGCAAAAACCCTGCTTCTCGGACAAAGCCCTGTTAGCAGATACTTTTTTTGTTAATTTTTTTCGATTTTTGTTTTAGTTATTCTAATTATTGAGATGGGACTGCGGAGATTTGAACTCCGATCGCCACCCCCCGAAGGTGGAATGATAGCCAAATTACACTACAGCCCCAAGATATATCTTTAATTATTATATATCTTTATCAAAAACTATTTTTTGTTTAAAAAAGTTTTTATAGCCCTTAGTAAACTTGCATTAAACACAATGAAAAAAAGAGCAGTGGAATGTATATTTATACTATTTGTAACTTTAACTATATTTCTTCTCCTTTCAGCGATTTCTTATTCTGGAGTTCCTGATATCGATGAAGATGGTGTGCCTGATAACGAGGATAAATGTTCAAATACTCCGGAAAAACAATTAGTAGACTACAATGGATGCAGCTGCGAGCAGAAAAAATGCCCTCAAGAAATGCCTTATTGTAAAGACGGTATATGCTTAGTTGATGCCCGCGATTCTTCCAAAGTTTCTGCCAAGGATTATAGCGCTGATGTTAGTATTCCTGAACTGTATATAATGGTGTCTCATGAGACATCTGGAGAGTTATATGCTGAATTGTCATGGCAGCCAGAAGACTCTAAAGAATACGCAGTATATAGGCGTAATATCCCTAATGGAAAGATTAGCAAAATTGCTTTAACAAAGTCTAACAGCTATTCAGACAAACTGCCTTATGTAGAATCATCTTATGAATATTTTATAGCACCACCATCTGCTGACAGCAAACAATTTAGTAAGCCGGCAAAGCTCACTATCTCACTGCAAAAACAAAGTTCAGAGATTGGTGATATAAATGGCAAAATAAGAATGACCAGCTTGGATGATAAAAGTAACAATGATAAGGATAACAATAAAGATAAAAATGATAAAGATGTTATTAGCAGTAGCGCAACACAAGAATTGAATAGTATACATAGCATAGCTAATAAGAACATAGATACTAATAAGAACGTAGATAATAAGCAAACTAGAGTGCAAGCATTATCTTCAGATGCGCCCAAATTTGACGGCTATATAGTGGAATTTAAGAATATGCCTTTGGCTAAAAGCTCAAAATGGGAAATATTGAGTTGGATAATACCTGTAAATAAGATAAGAAAGTGGGGCATTTCAAGAGAGCATGAGAAAGCCAAAAAAGATATTTTGGAGAGGCTGGAAAGCATAGATAAAAATATAGATGAAAAATCTGATAATGCTATAGGCAATGAATATACCAAGGTTTTTAACGGCATTTCTTTGGATATCACTCCAGAAGAAGCAGAGATGCTAAAAAAATCCCCTTACATAAAAAATGTGTACCCTAATTATATAACCAAAGTTTCTCTGGAAAATTCAGTGCCATACATAAAAGCGAATTCAGCATGGTCAATGCGTGATACGCAAGGAAGAGCAATTACAGGCAAAGGAGTAACAATAGGCATAATTGATACCGGAGTAGATTATACACATCCTGATTTTGGAAGCTGCACTAAAAAAAAGTATGCTGAAAAGAAGTGCCTGAAATTTATAGAGGGGTATGATTTTGTTGATGAGGATAATGACCCTATGGATGAAAACGGGCATGGAACTCATGTTGCGTCAACAGCCGCTGGAAACAGTGCTATAAAAGGGGTTGCGCCTGATGCAAAAATAGTTCCTTATAGGGTAATGGACAGAAGCGGAATGGGAAAATCGGATGATATTATAGCATCTATTGAAAGAAGCGTTGACCCAAACAATGATGGAGATTTTTCAGACCACCTTGATATAATATCTCTTAGTCTCGGACACGATTGTCGGAATTATGCCAATGCCTATACAGAGGATGGTGATGCTTGCAGCCCTAATGATCCGGAGTCTAAAGCAATCTCAGCTGCGGCTGATAAAGGCGTACTTCCTGTTGTTGCAGCAGGCAATTCTGCCTCAGAATATTCTTTAATTTTTGGTTTTATTTCTCTCGGAAACACCATAGGCAGCCCAGGATTAAGCAGCAAGGCGTTGACTGTAGGCGCTATTGATAATGATAAGGTTGCTGATTTTAGCTCAATAGGACCTGTTTTTATTAGCATGGACAGAAATGAAGAGCTGATAAAGCCTGATGTTGTTGCTCCAGGGGTTGGCATCTGTGCTGCGTTGTCTTCAGAGCATGAAAAACATCTTGATGATTTGAAGTGCAAAGATGATTTACATGTAGAACTAAGCGGAACAAGTATGGCAACACCTCATGTTTCCGGAGTTGCTGCCCTTGTTAAGCAGCTTCATCCGGATTGGTCGCCAGAAGACATTAAAAGCGCTATAATGAGCAGCGCTGTTGATTTAGGATTAGCGCCTACTATTCAAGGCTCCGGCAAAGTAAATTCACTAAATGCATTAAAGGTATCTTCTATAATAACTCCGGCAAGCCTTGCATTTATTTTTCATGATAAAGGTGTCAATGTTAAAAATGCTAAAATTCTTTTGAAAAACACAGCAAAAAGAAAAATAGCTTATAAAATAGGCATAGCAAAAGGCATTGAAGGCGCTTCTTTCACATTTAGCGATAATGAATTTTTTTTGCAGCCTGGAGACAGCAAAAGCATAAAAGTTGCTTTGGAAGGCAGCCCTCAACTGCTTAAAGGCAAGGAATACTGGGGAAGCCTCTATGTTAAAGAAGATAATGGCAATGAATACAGGATTCCTATTTATATCCTTGTTAAGTCAAAAGCCAAATTAGCCCTTCAAGAATCATATTGCTCTAAGGATGAATTAAGAGTAGATATTGTTAATGAGGGGATAGAAGATATACTTGGTGATAAAATTAAGATACAGAGCCAGTCAGAAAACTGCAAAATTGATTTAGAGGCTATAATCAATGGGGTAGTTCCTCCTCTAAGTGAGCAAATAATTTATAGCGGACAATTGCTCCCATTAATAGCATATAAATGTGAGATAGGAAGAGAGCATACATATAAGATAATTGGGCCAGAAAATGAGCTTATTGTAAGCGCTAACTGCCCTAAAAATTATAAGAAACTAGACCTCATTGATGTGGATAAATGTATAAATAGTATGGATGATACTGGTGGAGAGTTCTCTATTAAACTTATAAATAATGGTATGGCTACTTTATCCAAAGACGATATAGAAATAATAACACAAGCACCACAGTCTTACAATAAGTGTAGTTTAGAGCCTCTAAAAGAAGATATAAAGCCACAAGAAATCAAGACTATTGAAGCAAAAGGCTGCGGAGATGGCGCCCAATACATTAGGATATATGCCCCTGTTGGAGACAATGTAAAATCACTTCGATACTCAGTCACAAGATTTTGCAGTTCAAATCGCGCGCAGATAAACGCGGACAAATGCCGATGGGACTCGTCAGATAAACTTGGATTTAATATTCAAATAAAAAATGTTGGGACTGAACCAATATTTTTTGATCGAAGTTTCATAAGGAAGGTGTATAGTTCCTGTGCTCAAGGTCCTGAAACACTGCCAGATACAGAAGGATTCTTAATTCCTGGACAAAAGATAAACATTCCAATAAAAGGATGTGCTGAAGGAAGCAGTAACATATATGAAATAATTTCAGCAGGCAAGATTATAGAAGTGATGAGTACTTGCCCGTATGCAAAGCCTCCTTTTGATTTGGCAATAATCACCACAGAGGATAAAAAAGGCATGCATTACTATTTGTCATGGAAAACTAAAGACACAGAGCGCAAGGCATATACAATAAGGAGGTATTCAGGCAACGAGCCTGAGGAAATCGTAGCATTAGCGACTGTAGACTTATTATTTGAGTTGGATATATCTCAACTAGAGCGCGGAAAGGATTATAACTTTTATGTAGCTCCAGTGGATCCGGATTTGGAAGAGCTGAAAAGCAATTTTGTAAGCATCTTTATCCCTAAAGATTTAAATGAAAAAATAAAGCTAAAAAAAGAATGCAATCGCTGCAGCAACATTTACGGATGCCAATGGGCAAATTTTTGGAGCTATGAGGAATCTTGCATTACTCCAATATATTCAGCATATTCAATTCTGGAGCGCGAAAGAGAATGCAGCTGCGGATTAGCAGACAAAAAAGCCTTAGATCTAGGCGGCAATAATGACGAATGCTCTTTCTGCGATAAAAAAATGCCCAAAAAAACAAATTGCGGCAGATGCAGCACACTTGAAGGAAAAAAGAATTGTTGGGTGGAGTGGTTTGATAAAGATGGGGGCTGCGACAGCGATTTTTACAACCAAAGAAAAGAGATTTGCCCTGACGCAAGATGCACTAAATGATAACTAATTAATAACTGATTAATAACTAACCTGGATTTTTACATGAGAAAACATAAAAAATCTCAAATAACAATATTCCTAATTTTAGGGATAGTTGTAACTTTAGCATTCGCAATAATTTATTTTATGAGTTCATTAAGCAACCAAAGCAAGCAATCTGCAGCAGCCGCTAAAACCATAGAAAGCAACAAAGATGCTGTCCAGATAGTAAAAAATTATATGCAATCATGTCTTGACGGCTCAACTGAAAAATCAATATTTGCTGCAGGAGCGCAAGGAAACTACTTAAATCTTAATGCAAAACAGGATATTCAAAAAACTTTTTATGCAAAAAATCCCGTGCCTTATTACCTTGAAGCAACTTGCGAGTCATACTGCCAACAAAATGATGCAAATGATGAAAGCGAATGCAAGCAAAAAATATGCAAGTGGGCATACAAAAAAAACATGCCTGATTTGGATTTGATAAAAAAAGAATTGGAAAATAATATTTTAGCCGAATTTGAAGAGTGCTTCAGCAAAAACAATTTTGCAAACTTAGGCATAGATGTAATAATGCCAGAAAAAAGCAAAATAAGCATATCTGCCAGCATAAACAAAGAAGATGTTTCTGTGTCGCTTGCATATCCTTTAGCCATAAAGTCCGGAGAAATTAAAGCAAATATGGATTTATTTACGTCAAAAGTTTTAGTAAGGCTGAAAGCTTTGTATGATGCTGCCAATGGGCTAATATCAAAAATAAGCAGCATACAGGAAAGTGAATACAAAGCCAAGCAAGAGAATGAAAAGCCATATCTTGATTATGCAATCACAAAAGATGAATGCAGCAACTATGATAAAAACGGAAAAACAAATTTATACACACTAGATGATGACGCAAAAACTGATAGAGTGGTAAGGCTAATGGATTACAGCAATTTTTACAGCAGATACAGCAAAACATACGGGCTTTACTTTGCGCTAAAAAATATAAATATACGGGGAGCGTGCAGTGGGTAACAAACATTTAAATTATACTGCCTTATTTATATTGCATGCTAAAAGAAATTCCAGATTCTGAAAAAATAGAATTCAAGCAAAAGTTTATTGAAAGATACTCCAAACTAACAGATTTCGAAGAATTCAAAAAATTTTCATTGTCATTTCTTAGAAGATCAATAAGAGTTAATACGCTAAAAATCCCGGTAAAAGAATTAAAGGAAAGGCTTGAAAAAATATGGGCTCTTGAGCAAATACCGTGGTGCAAGGAAGGATTTTGGATAGAGCATGTAAATAAAGAAAGAAGGGATATTGGAAACTTAATTGAGCATTCTTTAGGCTATTTTTATACACAGGAAGCAGCATCAATGATGCCTCCGATTGTTTTAGAGCCAAGAGAAGATGAGCTTATACTTGATATGGCAGCATCTCCCGGCAGCAAAACAACCCAAATAGCATCTTATATGAAAAATAAGGGGATATTAATTGCAAATGATTACCAGATAGAAAGAATGAAGCCTTTAACTATTAACATTCAAAGGTGCGGCATAACTAATTGCATTATTACCTTAATGCAGGGGCAATGGTTCAAAAACCTTGAGTTTGACAAAATTTTGTTGGATGCCCCCTGCTCAGGCACAGGAACAATAAGAAAAAGCCTTAAAACATTAAGAATATGGAATCCTTACATGGTAAAAAGATTGGCGGGCACTCAAAAGCAATTAATAGAAACAGCATTCAGCAGCTTAAAAGAGAATGGGATTCTTGTTTATTCAACATGCAGCTTAGAGCCAGAAGAAAATGAAGCAGTTGTTAATTTCTTGATTAATAAGCATGAAAATGCAAGATTGGAAGAAATAAATCTGCAAGGCATCAAAAGAAGCGCGCCAATCTTGGAGTTTGAAGGAAATAAATACAGCAAAGAAATTAAAAAATGCTTAAGGATATGGCCTCAAGACAATGATACTGAAGGCTTTTTTGTTGCGAAGATACAAAAAAGAGATTAGCCAAAGGGATAAAATAGGTATCTGCTAACACAACATAAAGGGTTTTTGCGAATTAAGTGCTTGTGCGTCATTGCCAATTCAGGCTCAGTAGAAATCCTTAACAAATATAAGTGGCTGCTCCAAAATAAGGGGCGGTGGGCAAGTAGAAGAATGTTAATTGTGCTATCAAAATGGCGTGTATGTGCAAAAATAATTTTTGCTGTAATAACAATCAAGATGCGCCATTTTGCCTATAGTGCGGCTCTGGAGCAGCCACTTTAGTTTTTGGCTTTTAGGATTTCTACTGAGCCCTAAAATAGCAAACTATTTATATCTAAATAAAACTAAAAAGTTAAAATGCCCCTAGACAGTCAAAACATGCTTCAGGCAATCAAAAATTTTCCTTTGCAATGCAAAGATGCTTTGGGATTGCCAAAGGGAATTTCTGTTGCTGGAGAAATAAATAATATAGTTGTAGCAGGCATGGGAGGCTCTGCTATTGGGGGGGATTTATTAAAATCTTATTTGATTAATGCGCCCATTCCAGTTTGCGTAAACAGGGACTATAAAGTTCCGGCTTTTGTGAATGAAAAAACGCTTTTGTTTGCAGTTTCCTATTCGGGAAATACTGAAGAGACTTTATCTGCTTGCTATGATGCCAAAAAAAAGGGCGCAAAAATTATAGGAATCACATCAGGAGGAAAATTAGCCGGTGAATGCGAAAAAGTGGTAAAAGTCCCTCAGGGATTGCAGCCAAGAGCTGCTTTGGGCTATTTATTTTTTCCAATGCTCGGCATTTTGCATAATAAGGGCATTGTAAGCGTAAAAAATTCTGAAGTTAATGAAATGATTGATATCTTGAAAAAAACAGAAAAGTTCAGCGCGGCAGCAGAGAGTTTGGCAAAAAAACTAAAGGATAAAATACCGATAATTTACGCTTCTGAAGCAATGGCTCCTGTTGCTTTCAGATGGAAAACGCAGATAAATGAAAATGCAAAAATGCCTGCTTTCTACAATGTTTTTTCGGAAATGAACCATAATGAAATTGCTAGTTACAGAAATATGGACAGGAAATTTGCTGCTGTGATTATAAGGGACAAGTATGACAATGAAAGAGTAAAAAAAAGAATGGATGTGTGCAAGGATATTATGCAATTTGCTGCAAATGTAGAGGAAGCGCAGACAGAAGGCGAATGCCTGCTCGCAAGAATGTTTTCCGGAATTTATTTGGGTGATTTTGTTTCTTATCACCTTGCAGTATGGAACAGGATTGATCCAGGCCCTGTTGATATAATAGAAAGCATGAAAAAAAGGATTCAGTAAAATATGTATATATCCTGGATGAGTTCTTTGATGACATAAAAATTTATAACCCTCTAAGCATTCTTTTCTTATTAAATGCTGCTAAAGTCAATAAAATTGGAAAGTATAAGGAGCTATTTAAATCAGAAGATAGAATTTCCTCATGGAGCATGCCTTCTTTCCGGAGATATAGGAACTGGAAAATCAACAATACTTATGGCAGTAGAATTTGCTTTGTTTGGGGCAAAAAGCGAGCTTCCTGCATCATCTTTATTGAGGCACGGCAAAAAGGAAGGCTCTGTAGAGCTGTTATTTGAATTAGACGGCAAAAATATAACGATAAAAAGAAATCTGAAAAGGGGAAAAGATTCCATAAAGCAGGAAACAGGGTATATGCTAATTGACGGCATCAAAAAAGAATTAAGCCCTATAGAAATGAAAAGCGAGATATTTGAGATGCTGAGCTATCCTAAAGACCTGCTTTCAAAGGGAAAGGACCTTATTTACCGCTATACTGTTTACACGCCTCAAGAAGAGATGAAAAGGATAATTTTGGAAGACAGGGATACAAGGCTTAACATAATAAGGAAAGTGTTTAACATAGACAAATACAAAAAAATAAGGGAAAATGCGTCTATTTTTATAAGAGCCTTAAAGGAAAAAAGAAGAGAGCTTGAAGGATTCATAGCTGATTTGAGCGAAAAGCTCAAAGAGCTTGATTCAATAAAAAAGGAAATTTCCGAGTTGGACAAAAAAATAACAGAAACAATCCCAGAATCTGAAAGGGCAAAAAGCGAAGTTGCCGGGAAAAGAAAAAGCATTTTGCTCCTTGAAGCAAAAATCGCCCAATTAAGCAATTTAAAGGCAGAATTTCAGCTCTGTGAAGCGGAACTGAGAAATTCGCTTAGGGAACATGAAAGAAACAACAATGAAATAAAAAAATTAGCTTTGCAAATCAATGAAATGCTGGAAGAAATTGACCAAAAGGCTTTAGAAAAAGAAAATGAATTTAATGAAAAGATTAAAATTGCCGAAGCAGAAATTAAAGTGCTGGAAGAAGAAATGGATTTAATAAAGCAAAAGCTCAGCGAATCTAGAGTCAATAAAATCAAAGCAGAGGAAATAATCAACAAAATAACAAAAATTGAAAAATGCCCATTGTGCCTGCAAAATGTCGAGCATAGCCACAAAAATCTTATCGAAAAGAGGGAAAAAGATAATATTGCTGGCGCTGAAATTGAAATAAAAGAGTGCTCTGGAAAAGAAAAACAGCTGAAAGGCAAAATAGGAGAGCTAAGGCAGAAAATTGACGAAATGAAAAATTTAAAGGGCAAAATAGAGCTGGCAAGGCTAAAAATCAAAAATGCGGATGACAAGCAAAAAGACATGGAAAGAATACAAAAAATGCAGGAAGGCATAAAGGAAAAAATTAATGCAGCCAATGCAAAAAAAATAGAGGTAAGCGGCAAAATAGAAGAAATGCGCAATGTGGAAGAAAGCTGCAAAAATGCAAAAAATGAGCTTGATGCCGCGCTTTCAGAAGAAAAAAAGCTTGACATAAGGATTGCAACGCTTAAAAAGGAAAATGAATCCTTAAGCAGAATTGCAAAAAGTTTGGAAGATGGCATTAATAAAAAAACTGCTGCAAAGAAAAAGCTGGAGCATTATTCCGAGCTGCAAAATTGGCTGGAAAATTATTTTGTGAGCCTAATGGACACAATAGAAAGGCATGTTATGCTGCGCGTTTATACTGAGTTTAACGAGCTGTTTAAAACGTGGTTTAATATACTCATAGAAGATGAAACAACATCAGTAAGATTAGATGAAGAATTCACTCCAGTGATTGAGCAGAATGGCTACGAAACTTACATTGAAAATTTAAGCGGCGGAGAGAAAACTTCCGTAGCGCTGTCTTACCGCCTGGCTTTATGCAAGGCAATATGCGACATAGTCTCTGATATAAAAACAAAGGACATACTAATGCTTGACGAGCCTACTGATGGCTTCAGCTCAGAGCAGCTCGACAAGGTAAGGGATATTCTTAACCAGCTAAACCTCAAGCAGATTATTATTGTAAGCCATGAAACAAAGATAGAGAGCTTTGTTGATAAGGTAATAAAGATTGGAAAGGAAGAGCATGTGAGCGTCATTACACCATAATCTTCAGCATGTCAACCATTCTTGCTGAAAAGCCCCATTCATTGTCGTACCATGCTCCAACTTTAATTAATTTTCCAATAACCTGTGTTAATCCAGCATCAAAAATAGAAGAATGGTTATTGCCTATAATATCAGAAGACACTATAGGCTCTTCTGAATATTGCAAAATTCCCTTTAGATAGCTTTTAGATGCTTTTTTCATTGCATTATTCACATCATTAACAGAAGCGTTTTTTCTTACAATGCAGACGAAATCAGTAATTGAGCCGCATGGCACAGGAACTCTGTAAGCTATTCCGTCAAGCTTTCCTTTTAAGTGCGCAAAAACTTCAGAAACTGATTTTGCCGCTCCGGTTGTTGTAGGAATAATATTAAGGGGAGCAGCTCTTCCTCTTCTTAAGTCTTTATGCGGCAAATCCAATAAGCGCTGATCATTAGTGTAAGCGTGTATGGTAGACATAAAGCCAGCTTCAATGCCAAATTCCTTGTCAAGAACTTCAACAACAGGCACTAAGCTGTTAGTTGTGCATGAGGCATTTGACAATATCCTTAACTTTTTGGCTTCCTTTTCATTTGCACCCAATACAACAGTCTTTACATCTCCCTCTTTGCTCGGCGCAGACAACAGGACTTTTTTTGCTCCGCATCTTATATGATCCAAAAGCTCTTCTTCTGTTCGGAATGTTCCGGTGCTTTCAACAACTATACCAATTTTAAGCTTTTTCCATGGAAGCTTGCTATGCTCCTTTTCAGAAAGAACAAATATTTTTTTGCCGTCTATTTTTATAAAATCATTTCCTGCTTCTACCTTTGCATCAAAAGTTCCGTGCACAGAATCATATTTCAGCAAATTTGCAAGTGTTTTTGCGTCTGTAAGGTCATTAATAGCCACAAAATTAAGCTTTTTTTCTTTTATTCCCAATCTTAAAATAATTCTTCCAATCCTTCCAAAGCCATTAATTGCGATATTTGCCATTAATTAAACCATTAATTAAAAAATGCATTAGTTAGTTTAAATATTTTTTGAAATTAATGAGGTTGTCGGAAAATAAATAAACTTTGAATTTCTGTAAATTTGAGGGGTGTTCGGAGGAACTACAACTGAGAATGGCAACAAAACAAGGTTTGTCAAGGACAAGTGCAGGAAAACCCACATAGCTTTAATGGCATTATCGCATGAAATAAGGGCTTATTTCAGAGATTTGGAGCTTAAAGCTCAAAGCTTTTTTATGTTATTGTTAGACAACCCCTATTTTTAGAAAAAATTAAAAAGACATGCGAAAGTCTGATTTTTATCGCTCCCGTGGTGTAGTCCGGCCAATCATTTCGGCTTTTCGTGATTGGAAAGCTTCATATGCTGGTCGAAAACAGCCGAAGACCTGGGTTCAAAACCAAAATTTTCATAAATGAAAATTTTGCCATTAACAAAAGCATGAGAAAATGCAGCTTTTATATGGCAAAAATTTTATTTTGCTCAAAGCAAATAAAATTTTTGGGTGAAAGTCCCGGCGGGAGCATTTATTCTTAATTAAAATGCCCTCGGGCTTGCACATATAGTCTACGTACAATATATATACAACCTTATACCCTTACTCTAACGGAGGCAAAAATGGAAACATTCTAGCCATTGAATGGAAAGGAAGGGACAGGGCGGGCAATGTAGAAGAAGTGTTAAAGTTGCAGAACCCGAATAGACGAATGAAGGAATGCAACATGAATTCTTCTCTCTTGCTTACAGAATTGGTCACGTTTGGAAAGATTTTGCTTAGTATTTGCATTTTTCACACTTTATTTTCCAATAACCTCCCTTGTTATGTCAATAACTTCTTTAGCCAGCTTAACAATGTTATTATACAATTCTTCGTCCATCTTGAATTCTGTCCCATACTGGTAACGCTCCCTTATATCTACACTTGTTTCTTCATCATCCTTTGGCTCCAGGGAAGCAATCTTTCTTAGTGTTTCTTTGTCAAATTCAATCTTCCCGTCCTCAATAAGGCTGTAAATCAATGCAAAAGTGCATTCTTGGTTCCTTGATTCATAGCCAAATTTTGCAGCTATTGCCAAAAGCGAATGATACAGTGAAAAGAA
>JACPMQ010000022.1 GCA_016185955.1 Candidatus Woesearchaeota archaeon
AAAATTTCTTTCTAAGGAAGTTGAAGTTTAGAGTTTCACTTTCCAAGCACAATAAATCCCGCGCCAATAATAAATATTGCAGTTCCAGTTAAAATAATTAGGGATATTATTAAAATCACTTTGTATTCTTCTGTCTCAATAAAAGATATTTTTGTATCCTCTTTTTTTTCTTTTTGTTTTTCCTTCTTTGATGTTTCTTTTGCTTGTTTTATTGGCTGTTTTGCGGCTATTGGCTGCTTTATAACTTCGATTTTGGGCTTTTCCTCAGCTTTAGGCTTTTCTTCAATGGCTTCTTTCTGCACTTCTTTTTGCATTTGTTTAGCTTTTTCGCATTCTTCAACACTTAATTCAATTGTTTTTGTGTCGCTTAATTTGTCATCATAATAAGAATTGACGTTTATCTGGTAATTTCCTGCCAATACATTCTTATCTATTGTGTATGCAGCTATTTTTGTGAATCTGTTGTTTCTTGTGCCTTCCTCAAGCTTTATTCCGGAAAACATGGAATTTATGCCCAATTCATTGCTAATAATTTGCAAAGCTGCATTACCCTCATCTTCAAGCCCCGTATTTGCAATTTCTGTGTTGATGGAAATTTGCCTCTGGCATTTTATTGTCAATGGCATAATTTCATTTCTTATTATTTTTATTTCATGCTTTTCTTTTTCCACATCGAGCTCAAGTTTGAAAATTGCATTATGGAACGTGCCATTCTCATCGCTTCCTTCGGCATTGATTATAACATCAAATGTGCCTTCATCTGCTTCTATGGGAATATTGAATTTAAGCTTTGATTTCTCATTTTTTTTGGCACCTATGTCAAACTCATCTGTTTCTTTTTCCAAATCATCTCCATCGTCAATGTCCAATATTGATGCATCTAATGTTACATCCTCTATTCCTAGTCTCTCTTCTTTTGTAAACAGGTTTTTAAGCTCAACATCAAATTCCACTTCAGAGCCGGGCTTAACTTTTTTTCTTATTTTTGTATCGTTTCTTTGGTTCTTGCTGCTTTTTCCGTCAATTATGACATCAACATCGCTTATAATCAGCCTTGGGCCTGCATCAACTAATATCTGGAAGCTTTGGTTAGATGTTAAGTTGCTGTCGCTTACAGAAACTGTTACATTATTTTTTCCCAATTGTGAAGCGCCTGGATTCCATGTAATCAAGCCGGAACTGCTTATGCTCATGCCGCTTGGACTGATTGCCAATGAAAAAATTAAAGCGTCCCCATCAGCGTCAATAGCTTTTACATTATAAGAATAAGTTTCTACAATATTCGCTTTTGTTATTGGCATTGACGTAATCTCCGGAGCACCATTAGTTGCATTCTTTTGCGCAAAGAATGTAGTAAAGTGCGCAGCCTTAAACCTCAAAATTTTGTTTGCAGCATCATAGCTTTTGTTCATGCACAAGCTTTCAGGGCATATTGCCGCATTATCAGTATTTTTAAAGCCTGAAGCTGCAAAAATCAAAGGCGCTTTTGTAAAGTTAAGGCTTTTTAAAATTACAGAAGCTGATTTATTCAAAGCCCTAAACTTATCAGTGTCAACTGATATCATATTTCTGCTGACATTAAATGCATCTTCCAATTTCGCTATTCCGCTGAAATTCAATGTATTATTTTCAAAGTCAATGCCTCCAAAAGCCGTTTGGTTTATTGTGACATTTGTTGCATTCTGCCTTTGAGTCTCATTTAAATTTAGAATAGGGCTGAAAAGCTCTGTTGCATTTATATCGGTTGTTACAAGCAATTTCCACTCATAGCGCGCAATTGCATTTGCTGAATCTGCTGCTATAACTGTTATGTTGTAAATTCCCTTGCTTAATCCATCTATGCTTATGTTTGCCGAATTTGCGTTTATCAAAGTCCCGTTTTTGAGCCATGAGGCTGTTAAAACATCTCCAGCATCTGCATCACTAAAGGTCACATTGAGTATTTGCCTGCCGTTTTCAGCTATTGTTGCATTATCCGGAGGGAAAAATGATATTATTAACGGTGCATCATTTGTGTTACTGGCATTAATAAAAAATGTGTTATTTGTGGAATTTGAAGCTCCATCAGATGCTGCAATGGAGCATCTTGCTGCATTGCTTCCATTTCCGGCAAAGTCTTTGCCTCCGATTAATGTAAGATTTTGTTCTTGCACAATGCAGCTAACTTGGGATGTGTTTTGGAAAACAACAAAAAATGTCAATATATCATCAGTATCAGCTTCAAGGAAAAATTGGGAAAGGTTTATTTTTAATGAGGCTTCTTCCACAATGCTTTGATTTGGGATTTGTACTGCTAAAGGCATTCTATTTGTATTAGTTATTGTAAGGTTCCAGCTTTCGCTTGCCGAATTTGAATTGTTGTCTTGCACAATAAGGGTTATATTATAAAATCCTGCTGAAGTGAAATTTTCGGTAAAATTAAACGTGAAGTTTTGAATCGAGCTTTTTTCTGTGTTGTTTAAAAGCCATGTGTAATTGACTTTGTCATTATCAGCGTCAATTGCAGTTACATTAAATGACAGTGTTTTGTTTTCCATCATTGCAGGATTTTTGTTGGCTGTTGTATTTGACGCTGATGCTTCAATGGTATTGTTCCACTGCCAATAGGCTATATTGGGCTTTGTATTCAAATTAAGGCTAAACTGGAATATATCTGAAATTGTAGAATTTTTTGTTCCATCTGAAGCAGTTACTTTCCAGAAATAAGTGCCATTTCTTAAATCAGTAAATGCTATTTTGTTTAATGTGGTTGTTGCATTTACTGGCAATGCGTTTGAGCTTATATTCTCGCTGCTATTTGAAAAAAATATGAAGTAGGTTATTAACTCATTGTCAGCATCAAAACTGCTCCATTCCAACAAAATATTTCCTGTGGCAGATCTGATAATCGAATTGTTTGCGGGATTTAGCAATATAGGGATTGCAGGAGCATCATTAATATTTGCAACATTAATTGTTATATTATTGCTTTTTGTTGCATTGAAGCTGGAATCTATTGCTGTGAAAATGACATAGTTTATTCCAAAAAAATTAATATTTGGGGTAAAGTTTGCAGCCTGCGTGGCATTATTCACATGAATAGTAATGTTCTCTGCTTTTGTAAAATTATATTTTAAGCTATCACCATCCAATGTTTTAAAGTAAAGTGATAAATTAAGGATTGTTGAGTCATTATCTTCTGTTATGCTAATTTGTGGAATATTGCCAACAAAAACGGGATTGTCATCAGTATTATTTACTGTTACATTTATTTCAGAAGTGTTAAAGTTGCCTGCAGTGTCAAAAGCTACTGCACGCAGCGTATAAACATTATCAGGATATAAGCTATTTAAAGTGCTCCAGTTAAGGCTAAAGTTAATTTCTGATGTGCTTAAAGCCAAAGAATTTCCTATGAAAAAGTCAATCCTGCTTAAATTTGAGTCATTTGCGTTTACTTTAAATCCGGCAATTCCTTTAACAAATGAATTATTTATGGGATTTGTAATATTTACAAAAGGGAAATTGTCGTCTCTTACAAGAGTGATTGAAGTTGCATTAGCCTGCGATGTGTTTTGGCTCCTGACAGTTATCTCAAGGCTAAAGCTGTTTATTGAGTCTG
Organism: Candidatus Woesearchaeota archaeon; assembly: GCA_016185955.1. GTDB lineage: Archaea > Nanobdellota > Nanobdellia > Woesearchaeales > GW2011-AR4 > JACPJP01. Next base: position 3,599 of record JACPMQ010000022.1, read on the forward strand.
GAGCATTTCCATTCATCTGCAAATGATAAATTGAAACTGCTCCTGTCTGGTTTCTTTCTACATATGCACCTCTTATATTGGAATTATTCCATAAATAGAAAAATAAGCTGCCTGTAATTGGACTAAATGAAAAATTATGCCCTACGTTTCCTGTATTGTTAATAGTAAAATTTCCAGCAATTCCTGCAGCAGTTGATTTTGCATAAGTGATAGTTGCATTAGGGAAAATTATCCATGAGCTGTCTTCCGGAACATTTATAGTCAATAAAACAGCTTTAGCAGGAATGCCCGAAGCTGCGATGCTTAATGTGCCTATATAAGTACCGGGATTTGTGCCTTTGGGAATTGTTATATTAATTCCTGATGTTGCATTAAGCGATGATGCTATTGAAGCAAATCTCGCAGGAAATATTCTAACCCACGAGCTTTCAAGCGTATTTTGGATAAATGAAATATTAACATCTTCAAGGGCAGAATTTCCTGTTGAATTAATATGCAAAGTTAAATTTATATTTTCTCCATGCTTTATTGCTGCCGATATATTTTCTGCGGCAGTTAATTTGGGATTTTTTTGGATATTAACAGAACTTTGAACTGCCTGGGAAAAATCCTTTTTTGTAAAATTATTGTCTGTCCAGTTTGCATTCCAGAATATTTTATGAGTGCCTTCAGATGTTGCGCCTCTAATAATCACAGTAAAGTTCAGAGCGCAGCTTTGGCTTGAATTTATAACAAAGCCGCATGGCTTGTAAAGAGGCTGCATTGTTAAAATGGCATTTGACGAAAATGAGTCAATAAATATTCCTGCATCATATAAAGGCGTGTTTCCGATGTTTGATAAGAATGCAGTCACGTTTATTTCCTTATCGCTCTGGTTTAAGTTTGATATAACAGCAGATAGGGGCATTAAAGATGCCAATGTAGCGTATTTTGTCGTAAAATTGATGCTAGTTGCGTTTATATTGCCTGCTTTGTCCATTGCGGATAAGGCAATTGTAAAATCACCCTCAAAAAAAGGCGCTGTAAAACTGCATTTATGTATATCGCCATTTACGCTGAAATTGCTTGCTGTTATGTTGCTTGTTAAATTGTTGAGGCTGCACGTCAAATTCGCTAAATTTGCATCTGTTGCATTTAATGATACATTAAAAATAAAGCCCGGGCTTATAAAATTCCTTGCATTTGCTGTAATGTTTGCATTGGAAATTTTTGGCTTTGTGTTGTCAACTGTGATATTAAATAAAAAATCGTAGCCAAAAAAGGAAAAAGTATCGTTAAAATAAAGTGTTATGTTATAGCTCTTTTCAAGATTCAAGGTTGTGTTCCATAGGTAATACCACAAGTCATTGTATTGCGACATTGAAAAATTCGTATTATTGAAATTTACAAATGCCTTGCTTACTCCTGAAATATCGGTAATGTTTGCTGTTATATTAAATAAAATATTAACAAAAGAATTGTTTTTTAATGCCCATTTGTTAAAATCAGGGGCATTTCCTGCAGTTATGTTAAAAATGGAATTGCTTGAGGAAAATCCATTGCTGTCATTAAAGTATATGGTAATGTTAACTGTTTTTTCCATGTTTTTGCTTATATTCCAGACAAAAAACCATACGTCTTCAGACTTTTCCATTGAAAAATTTGTGCCGTTAAAATTTACTAATGACATATTAACTGCACTTGCAGCATCTGTTATATTTGCCGTTATATTCAGCTTTCCTGATGCAAGTGTGTTATTTGCCGACGGCATTATCCATTTGTTGAGCACAGGAGCAGAATTTTCATTTATTGTGCCAGGGGTTTGTATGGCAAAGCTAATTATATTAGATGCTCCGTCTGGAAACCTTCCAATGGAAATATTTTTATTAGTGGAAGAATAAGAGATATTGTCTATTTTCGAGCCTGATGAGTTATATAGTGTTATGTTTCCTGCGGAATTTGACAGCTGGAATGATGCAATAATCTGCCCATACTCGATAATTTTAATGCCGCTTGCATTTATTTTTGGGTAAGTTAAATTAAACAAGGTAAAGTTTTCCACTAACACAATAAATCCGTTTGCAGGTATTGTGGCATTTAAGGTAAAATTTGAGCTTGCTTGCTCCTCAGTTATGTTAAAGTCAGCTAAATTCAATTCAGAAGGCATGTCATTAAAAATCTCTACCCACTCGCTGTCTGGCTCTATTAATCCGTCGGCAAGGAATTCATTTATATAGACAGCATTGGCAAAAGTTCCCATAGAAATAAATACAAAAAAGAGAAATAAAAGTAATAAAAAAAGTAATAAACCGCTTTTTTTCAATTTTAAAACCCCCAATAAAACAAAACCATAAACTTGCAAAAGATATATATGGAAAAAAACCGATATTTATATAAACATTATTGTGTTAAAGTAGTTAGTTTAAGTCGTTATTTGTTAGGGGTGAGTTTTGCAGAAAAATCCCATTAAAACCGGCACAGTAGAAATCCTAAAAGTCAAAAACTAAAGTGGCTGCTCCAGAGCCGCGCTTCAGGCAAAATGGCGCATCTTGATTCTTTTTTATAATAAAAAATTTACAGATACACGCCATTTTGATAGCACAATTAACATTCTTCTGCTTGCCCACCGCCCCTTATTTTGGAGCAGCCACTTATAGTTGTTAAGGATTTCTACTGAGCCTTAAAACCACAATATTTAAATATATATTAACTACTCTTTAATAATATCAAAATAAAATTTAGAATGATGGGCATGGCTAACAAAATAAAAATCCTTTTCAAAACAGCATTGATAGCTTTAATCCTATTTTTAATGCCGTTAAATGCTTATGCTGCGCCGAGCTTTCAGATTGTTGAGGATTTTGTAAATATAAGCAGCAATGCAGGAACAACTGCAAGCGGAAACTTTGTAGTTAACAACACTGGAACAACAAACTTAAACATAAACTTTACCGGCTACTTATTGTCAAGCGAAAATAATCAAATAAGCATAGTCTCTTTAGCTAACATCTCAAATTTGGCTAATGGCACAACATCTGCCGCAACATTTTCTGTCCAAATACCAACTCAGCAGAAAGCAGGCATTTATTCCGCAATATTAAATGCCACTTCAAATGCCACACCCAGCGCAACCGTCGAGGATTCTGTAATAATAAACCTTAATGTTACGCCAACTTACACTGTAAGCACAGTTTCAGAAATTTTTTTGGGGGATGTGAATTTAAATTCTACATACGCAAAATCATTTAATATAACAAACACAGGCAACAGCAATATAACAAATGTCTCTTTTGGCTTTAGCGGAAGCAATTTTGATTTGAAGACAAATAAAACCAATTTTGTTTTGCCATTTAATTCAACAGAAAGCTTAGCATTTAATATCACTGTTCCATTCCAGTCTTCAACAGGAAATGTTACTTTAGGCTCTGTAAAGATTTTATCAACAGAATTAAACGCAGACTTGTTTAATGTTAAGGCAGATGTAAAAGCCGGCTTGGTAATTGAGGACTTAGATGTTTTCCTTACAACATTTGACTCAAAAACTGAAAGTGATTTGGATGTCATTAACAATAAAAAACTTGACTTTGGCGAGGAAGACATTGGACCTGGCTCTGAATTGAGGTTTAATTTTGAAATAAGCAATACATTCAGGCAGGATGCAAAAATCGATATAAAGGATGCTATTATAAAAGTTACAATAGCAGACATAGATGACAATGCTGACTTAGATGAGGAATCACAAGAATTTGATATTGATTCCGGAGGAAGTGAAGATGTTGATGTTATAATAACAATTCCTTTATCTGTCGAGCCGGGAAAATATGATGTCCTTATAGAAGCAGAAGGTGAAGATGAGGATAGAAACACGCATTCCGCAAAAATGAGTCTGGTTATTGACGTAAAGAAAAAAAGCAGAGACATAGAGATAATAGAAGCTTCAATATTCCCGGAAAAAATAAAATGCAGCGGAGCAAGCGCTCTTACAGCAAAAATAAAAAATTTGGGCTCAAGAAACGAGGATGATGCAAGGCTTGAAATCATAAATTCTGATTTGGGAATAAATTTTGCGCAGGGAAAAATTATGCTGGAGAATGCTCCATTTGAAGGCACCGATGAATTTGTCAAAAAATTAGGTATAAATGTAGATAACACAAATAATAAAACTAAAGCAGGCAAGTATGCTATAGCTGTAAAGGCATACCTTCAGGAGCAGATTTTGTGGAAGACAAAAACCGTTAATCTGGTTGTTGAAGCCTGCGAGAAATCTGAAGAAAAAAAAGCCGAATCTAAAGAAGAAAATATTAAAAAAGGAATAGCCCAGCAGGAAACATCTAATGCAATAAGTGCAGAAAAATTAAGTGAAAAAGCAGAAAACGAAATTCAAGCATTAAAGCCTGCTGCGTCAACAGAAATTCCTTTTACGCAAAAGCCATTATTTTGGGCTGGAGTTATAATATTCAATGTTATAATTATTTTTTCCGTTGTTTTTTTTGTCAGCAAGATGTTTGTGAAAAAATAACCTTTTGCTTCTTATGAAATATAAATAGCTTGTTGGTTTTGTAAATTAGCTTTGTCATTCAAAAGTTAAAGATATTGATGAACTGAACGAATTTGCCACAATAGTGCTGCGCAACATAAAAGGCGTCGATAAAACTCAGACTGCTGTTGTCCCAAACAAAACTGGAATTGTTATTATTCAATGATAATGTTTGCTAATCCTAATTTTAAAATGGTAACAATAGAAATGTTTATAAATTGTTTTGAATTTTATGCAATAAAATGGCACAAGAACCACCATCGCAACAAACACCGGGACTTATAAGAACAGCTCTAACTGGAGATGCAAACGGTATTAAACAAAAATTTTTTTATTACGCTCTTGGAATAGGCACTGCAGCTGCACTTACTCTTGGCATTTGGAATTATTCACAAATCCGCAGGATAGAATCTACCAAACTAGAGTCTATAGTTCAGGCTTTGCCCGACTATTTAGCAAAAAATCCTAAATCTGCAGAAGCACTAGCCAAAGCAATTAAACCTCATTTAACTCAGAAAGAACCACCCTCTCTTGAATCTATAATCCAAGGTTTGCCAGAATTTATAAGCAAAAATCCAGAATATGCACAAGCCTTAGCCAAAGCGCTTGCATCCTATTTTCCTAAAGCTGGGGATGATGATAAGAAACCTCAATATGCAGATAAAATAGTAAGGGCAACCTCTATTAGTGATGTTGAAGGTGCATTTAGATACGGCTTGGACTTAAAACTTCTTGAAAATATGTATAAATCTGATCCTCAAAAATTTGCAAAATCATTTGGATTAAACTCGGACGCATCCAAACAAATTGTGCATTGGTTTGATAAAAATTTGCAAAATGGGGAAGCCAGAGAGCTTAATGGAACTGCATTAGTTGTTGATGGTATTGCTAGACAGAGCAGAATTTATTTGGAAAACGACGCAAGCGCAACATTTCCTGTTAATATTGCAGATGCAAAGAGTTTTGTAATGGCTTACTTGAAAGAAAATACTAGTGCTATAACTCAAGTGTATATACTCACGCCGGGCAGTAAATCATAGCGAAGAACATAAATAATTTATCAGTATATACAAGCGGACTTCGATTTCCATAATAATTGTTAAAGTCCGCAGTATATAGGCACGGATAATTTATTTACGGAAATTAATGTCCATGCCTATAGTTTAGAGTTGTTTATAGTGGGGTTTTTTAAATGAAAGGTATTGTAAATTTTATTATTTTTATCTTTGTATTGGCTGCTTCAGCGAACTTTGCCAGCGCGCAATATTGCGGAGACAATTTTTGCGATGCAGATGAAGTTGGATGGTGCTCAGATTGCAATATTAAGTACATTGAGCCTTATTGCGGAGACAATTTTTGCAATGCGAATGAAAATGCAGAGACTTGCTTTAATGATTGTGGTGCGCCTAAGAAACCTACGGCTGAACCAACAAAACCTGAAGCTGTAAAACCAACCCCTACTCCAATAACAACTACGCCAAAACCAGCTCCTGTCACAGAAAAACCAATTACTAAACCAGAAGCTCCAAAGCCTGTTAAAGAATGCGGATATTATACAGACAAAGTAGCAAATAGCCCTCCAACAACAGGATGCGAAAATGGATTTTGGAGCACATCCTCAACAATAAAAGACCAATATTCCGGTGTTGATAATGAAAATTGCATTAAATATTACACAAGAACATGGGAATGCTACAAATTTACAGCTCCAACACCAGCGCCATTAAAGCCAGCGCCTAAATGCACTTCTTATACTAATGTGGTACAAAATCCACATCCAAAAACAGAATGCAAGGGGGAATGGGCAGCATCTTCAACAATACCAGGTTCGCCAACAGCAGATCAATATTTTGGCACTGATAATGAAAAATGCATCCATTATTACACAAGAGCATGGGAATGCAAAGTAACTCCAGCAATAACTCCTCCGACAGCTCCAACTGTGCCAACAACAAATATTCCTCCAAGCATCACTGAATTCACTTTTCCTGCGACAGCAAACAGAAATTCCGTAATAGTTGTTAGAGTAACAGCTGAAGACAGTAATGGCATGGGCAGAATTGAAATTACCTTAAACAATAACCCATCCTCTATGACTTCATTTTGCGGAAATGCAATTAAATGCACAAGAGACTTTACTGTGCAGGTTCCTGATTCATATAGCTCTGATTATATTGTTAGTGTAAAGGCATTTGATTCATTAAATGCGTTCTCAACTGCGACAAAAAGCGGAAAGACAAATCCTGCTCCACCAGTTGAAAGGGAATTTCCATTTGTCACTGCAATTACAGCGCCTCAAATTACCGAATTCACTTTTCCTGCAACAGCAAATAAAAATACGCAGATAAATGTCAAGGTAACAGCGCAAGATAGCGATGGCATTGACAGAATTGAGATTTCACAGAACAATGCGCCTTTTATAGCGCAATCATGCGGCAATATTTTTTCTTGCACCAAAGAATTTATAATACAAGTGCCTGACGCATTTGATGCTGTTTATACTATTATAGCAAGGGCTTTTGATAGGTTTGGGATTCTCTCAACAGATACTAAAAGCGGAAAAACAAATCCTCAAATAATGCCTGTTGCATGCACTTCAGGAGCATGGTCATGTACTTCTTTTAACCCTTCAAAATGCCCTGTATCCGAGCAAAGAACGAGAAGCTGCAGTTTAGTTGATACTGCTTGCATTAATCCTGATGCTGTAAAGCCTTCTGAGGTTCAAAGCTGCATATCTGGAGTGCCTGTAGAAAAAGGGCTGGAAAAGGCAAAAGTAAGTATTCCTGAACAAATTTTTGTTACAAGCCTTACGCCAGATTCAGAATGTGTTGCTCCTGGAGCACAAACATTTTTGTATGCTGCAGTTAAAAATGAAGGCAGCAAAAAAATAAATGATGTAAAGATAACTGCAACTGTGCAAGATTTAGCAATAAGAGCAGTTGAAGGCCCCTTTAATGTTGAAAAAAGGTCTTCTGCTTCAAGATTTCTTTATTTTGACGTTCCGGATGATGCAAAGCCCGGATTATATTATTTAAGGATAGAAGTAACTTCAGAAGACACTTCAATAATTAAGCACAGAACTTTTGAGGTTAATGAGTTGTGTTGATTTTTACGCCGCTTCAGGCAAAGAGTTTGTAGCATCATCTGTTCCTACATTATCTAAATCATCCTCATTTTTATTTTTCATATTATTTTTATCATCTTCACTAGAATTTTTAGGTTCTTCAGATTTTTCTTTAGTTGTTTTTTTTCTTTTTGTTGTTTCTCCATTTTCATTTGATGCATTACTCTCTAATCTTTCAATTTCATCATCTATTTTTGCAGCAACATAATCTGCAACTTCTTCTTCATTCATGCCCATTGCTTTAGCTTGAAGAGCATAGTTTTCTGCTAAATTTTCGAGATTTGCTCTTGCATGCAATTTTATCGCTCCGCTTTTTATTCCTGAAACATAAGATTTATTATACTGCTGCATGGCTTTGGAGTATCTAGCCAATCTTTCTTTAAGCATAGATGATCTTGTTTCATAGAATTTTGCACCTAAACTGCCTACCCTAATTTCCTCTTTCTTTCTTGATGCTATTTTAGGAGCATTAATGTGCAAAAGCTCATGATATATTACTGCGTTTTTTACAAATTCAACAGCATCTTCTCCTCTTAAGCCATGCATTTCTGCTGTGGCTTTGGCATGCTCATAAAAATTTTTTGATACGATTAAATTTGCAGTATTGTCTCCAATAACAGCCATTGCAACTGCATCTTCCAAATCCATGACGCCTATTCCAACAATGTCTCTTGGAAACGCGCCTTCTGAAATCATGAGCTTAAATAATGCCTCTGTTTCTGGATTGTAATCAGGTTTTTCATGGAATCTGTCTCTATAAAGAGCATTTCTTAAATCTGCCTCTAAATTCCCTATTGTTGAAAGATATTTTCCAACATCATTTATTGGAACAACACCTTCCAAATTAGTTATGGGAACATTTACATCAGTCATTGATGATGAAGAAGATCTATAGCTTGGAACAAACTCATGTCCTTTAATTAATCCTCTTTCTGGATTTACTTTAACATATGCTAGGGCATTAGATTTTTCAGTTACTGATTTCCAGCCGTCCATTCTGTTTTTTGATTCATCAGGATTATGAATAAACCCATATTCCAAAAAATCTTCAATTGGAACAGAAAATTTATTGTAAACTGTGGACATAACAACATGGATTTTTCCATCCTTATTGGCAATGCCATAAGGGGTGATTGAAAAATCCATTAATTCCGGCCATGTTTGAGCTGAAGATGGATTTCTAAAGCCATAAGATAATGGAAATTTGCTAGTAACAATTCCAGGCTCTCCATTAATTAAATCTCCAGTAATGCCAGAATATAAGGGACCGGAGTAATGAATAGAAGAAATGCTCTTGCTCGTAGTTCTTTGACTTGCTGTTGCTATTGTCATAATATGCACCTATCTTAACTATCTATTAGTAGTTAAAATAGTATATAAAGGTTTTGGTTTTTGCAGCATCAAGAGAAAAAACAGAGAAAAGGCTGCAAGTTAATGGATTAAGGGTTGAGGTTTATTAAAGATTTTTGCTGACTATTAAGCGGCTTTTTGTTCTGGCTTTTTTGAATATGTATCTGGCTTTTTTGAATATGTATCTGGCTTTTTTGGGTGGTATGTTTCAGGCAGCATATTCAATGCTTGCATATACAATCCAGTAACCTCATCTATTGATTTGAAGGTCTTTGGCACTCTTAACTTTACATATTTTGGGTTATGCTCTTTTATTAGTTTGAGATACTCCAGTAGATGCTGAGCCTGCTCATTAGTATTAACCTTATACCTTATTTTTTGTCCGGACATGATTTTTATGTGTGTTTCATATAATGGCTTTATATATTCCAAGAGATTTTCAGGATTCATTGTTGGGTTATTTTTTAGTGTATTAAAAAAATCTTCCTTAGTACTACCTAAATAAACGGTCATAAAAGTATCAAACTGACTTTGGTTAGGGTTATCAGGTTCTTTGGCTCCTCTTAACTTTTTAATTGTGTCCTGATCCATCTTAAGGTAATATTCAGCTATATGCTCGGCTGCCTTGTCCCAAAGGCTGTCTGTAAGTGATTTTATTTGTTCGTCACTTTCCCACTTGATTTCATGAGTTTTTTTGTCTTTTTTTTCATGAAAATATTTGCTTATGTGCTCGTGCAAAATTCCTTTAAGAGATTTAACATGCTCTTTCTCAGGTATTTCTCTGAGTTCCTGCCCTAATTTATAGAATTCCTCTATTGTTTTATCATCCAATGGCATGTTATACAGCTATTTATATTTCTAATTTAAATCTTTCGTATTCAAACCTCCTCAAACAATCTAATGACCTTTTCCTTTCCCAAAGCCAAAATAAAAGGGGCTAGTTTAGGACCTCTATCTTTATTCAATAAAACATTATAAGCTGCCCTGAAAAAATCCGTGTTTTTTATGTTAAGCTTCTGGCAAATATTATAAAACTCCTCAAAAAGGGTTTTTTCATTCCATTCTTTTTCCTTTAATGCCTTGACAACTAAATGCAAAGCATCTTTTTCCTTGCCATTTAATTTTGGATTTTTTGGGACTGTTTCCTGCACAACAAACTTAAAGTCGTCAGAAGCGTATTTTTGCAGCCATATTTTCGCTTTGCGTATTCTTTCAAACAGGGCATCATGCATGCTTTTATTGTAATGTCCGGTTTTTTCCATGCTCCTTACAGCATCTTCCTCATTTCGGAATATTTGAGCTATCATTGCTGCATGAGAAAAGCTGATGCTCGCGGGCTTTATTTCCTTGCCATGGCTTATTTCAAACAAGCGCTTCATATGCTGCTCTTCTTTTTTATTGTCTAGCTTGACTTCATTTAAGTAAACTTCCATGTGGGTGTCATAATCATCATAAAGCTTTGGTAAATCTATCCACGAGAAGCTTCGCGTTTTCATAATCCTTTTGTTGTAAAAAAATTTTAATAGCTCCGCAGATGCGACTTCCAGCCAATCTTTTGGATATACCACATTTCCAAGGGAAGCTGACATTTTTTCTCCGTCAATCATCAAATGCTCGTAAAAGATAGGCTTTGGCATTGGAAAATCAAGAATCCTTTCAGCGATTTCAGCATTAATCCAGAATGCGCTGTTAGGCACTTGATATTCTTTTCCTGCCCCTTCGCTTGCAACTTGCCAATGCGCCCATTGAGATGCCCACTCGCTTTTCCACAAAAGCTTTCCATTTCCCTTCAAAGGATTATTTTCTCCCTTATGATTGCATCCAATTGCTGTAGCGCTTTCAAAATCATAATCCTTGCATTGATATTTAACAATGCCATTGGAAAAATCCTTTACTTCTGTAGTCACAATTTTTCCGCAATTATCGCATATTGGCTTCCATGGAATAAAGCCCTTTGGCAATTTGTTAACTCTGTACTTGTTTTGTATTTCTCTGACTTCGTCTGCGTTTTCAAGGATTTTTTTTATATAGCTGTTAAAATTTCCTTTTTTGTATTCTTCCCTCATGGAAAACTTCTCCATTTTTGTTGCGACAAAGTTGTCAAGAACCTCAAAATATTCAGCCTTGAAGCGTTCAGCATAATTTGGATAATTGCCGTAAGGGTCAGGAACATCTGTTACTGCCATTCCTATATACTTTTCAAATTCCTTCGGAACATTGCTTGGGATTTTCCTTAAAGGATCCATGTCTTCTGCCACCCAAATCATTTTTGCCTTGACTTTCTCGTCTTTCAATGCTCTGTAGACAGTTTCTCCGCGCACTGTATCGCTTAGCCTTCCTATATGTAATACTCCAGACAATGAAGCAGAAGTTTTTACCGTGAAAATATCAAATTTCGGAATTTCTTTATCAATGTAATGAAATTTTTTCCTGTGGATAATTTGTTTTGCTAATTGGTCTGCCCAGAAAAAATCTTTTTCTTCGTTATTGTTTTTGTCCATAGTTATTGCAAAATTTTGATATTGGAAAACGGGAAATTTGGCATTATATAAACATTTTGCATAAGGCAATGCTTGCTCAAGGGATTTTATTTTGAAAATTACGGAAAATTTAAAAAGTGCAGGCAACAAAGCATATATTTAAGCCATTTTTAAAAAAAAAGTTCAAAAGAGGTGGAAAAATGGATAAGGAAATTGCAAAAAAAGTATTGTCAGATGTAAACGCAGAACAGTGCTTTTGGGTTAATAATGGGGCTGTGCTGAAAAATCTTGAGGAGCTTTACCAAGCTCTATCCAAGATGAAAAAGGAAACATATATTTATCATGCAAACAAGGAAAAAAATGATTTTAGCAATTGGGCTAAAGATGTTTTGAATGATGATAAGCTTGCAGACGAGCTTCTTAAAGTAAAATCAAGAACAAATGCTCTAAGCAAGGTAAAGCAAAGGATTCAGTATTTGAAAAAAACTGCGGAAATATAAAACAAAAATAAAGCAAAAAACCAAAAACCCAAATTTCCTATTCCCCGAACTTTTCCCTTAGCTTTTCCTCAACTATTTTTGGCACCAATCCATTTACTCTGCCATGAAACATCGCTATTTCCTTAACAATGCTCGAATTTAGGTAAACATAATTTTCTTTCGTCATGATAAAAACAGTTTCTATATCGCCGTCAGCAACCCTGTTGAGCAATGCCCTTTGAAATTCAAAATCAAAATCAGAAACTGCCCTTAACCCCCTTATTATGACTTTGGAATTCTTTTTTTTGACATAGTCAAGAAGCAATCCTAAAAATGAATCTACCTCGACATTTTTCATTCCCTTAGTAGACTCTTTAAGCATTTCTATCCTTTCCTGCGTGCTAAAAAGCGGCTTTTTTCCTGGATTGTCGCCTACAGCAACAATTATCTTGTCAAATATTTTTAAAGCTCTTTCAATTACATCAAGATGCCCGTTTGTTACAGGATCAAAGCTTCCGGGGTATACTGCTGCTCTCATAACCATGGTAAAATTGCTCGTGTTTTTAAGATTTGTGAATTTTAGTATCTGCTAACACCTCTTATTCTAAATATATATAGAACATTGAAGTGGCTGCTCCATTATTAGGGGCGGTAGGCAAGTAGAAGAATGTTAATTGTGCCATCAAAATGGCGTGTATCTGTAAATTTTTTATTATAAAAAAGAATCAAGATGTGCCATTTTGCCTACAGCGCGGCTCTGGAGCAGCCACTTATATTGTTAGCAGTCACTAAAAAAGGTATCTGATAATATAGATTTGTTCGAGAAGCAGGATTTTTGCGAATTCTTATTCGTGCTTGTGCGGAGCCTTAACTTACCTCTCAACTTCGCAACATTTCATGTTGCTCAGGTCGCTTATCACAATCCTATG
>JACPMQ010000001.1 GCA_016185955.1 Candidatus Woesearchaeota archaeon
CCATTTTGATAGCACAATCAACATTCTTCTGCTTGCCTACCGCCCCTTATTTTGGAGCAGCCACTTTAAGTTTCATACATCTTTAGAATAAGAGGTGTTAGCAGTTACTTTTTCATTAGTATTCTTGTGGTTCGTCTTTGCGAAACACTAAAAAATCCGAAAACGGATTTTTGGTGTTTCGGAGGCATACGCCACCGCTTTGGCTTAATTTACTCGAGTAGATACTAAATTAATAAAAAAATTTATAATATGCAATAGTTACTTAATATCATGGCTAAAATTTATGTGCAGACGCATGGGTGCAGCGCAAATCTTTCTGAATCAGAAGCAATGATGGGGTTATTAAGCAATGCAGGCTTTCAGATTGTGGATGAAATGGAGTATTCTGATATAAATATAATAAATATTTGCACTGTTAAAGGCCCTAATGTCCCTTTAAAAGAAATACAAAAATTTACAGAGCAATTTCCAGACAAAAAATTAATTGTTGCAGGATGCATAACCAGAGATATAATTCCTCTAATAAGGAATATAAATCAGGAAGCAAGTTTAATCAATACGCATAACATCCATAGAATTTGCGAAGCAGTTGAAGAGGCATTGCATGGCAATGTGCTGGAAGCGCTAACTCAGGAAAGAATTATAAAGGCAGAGCTGCCTAAAATAAGGACAAATAAAGTTATTGGGATTGTGCCAATTGCTTCCGGCTGCGCTGATTTCTGCACATATTGCTCGGTAAAGCTGATTAAAGGCAATATTTTCAGTTATCCTGAGCCTTACATTATTAATGAAGTCAAAAGGAATATTGAGCAGAACTGCAAGGAAATATGGCTAACTTCGCAGGATAATGGAGCTTATGGGCTCGACAAAGATGAAAGGGATGAAAGAAAACTTCCAAAGCTGCTGAATGAGATTCTTGAAAAGGTTAATGGCAATTATAAAATAAGGCTTGGCATGATTAATCCAAGGCACATCATTGAGATAATTGACGAGCTTATAAAAATCTATCAGGATGAAAGAATGTTTAAGTTTTTACATATACCTGTTGAAGCAGGAAACAATGAAATTCTTGGAAAGATGAAAAGGAAATACACAATTCATGATTTCAGGCAAATAGTGGACAAATTCAGGAGATATGTAAAAGATATAACAATTGCAACCGATATGATTGTAGGCTTTCCCACTGAAACAGAGCTGCAATTTCAGGATTCATTGCATTTAGTGCAGGAAATAAAGCCAGATGTGCTAAATATTGCAAGATTTTCGCCTAGGCCAAATACTATTGCTGCTAAAATGGGGCAGCTGCACGGGAATATCAAAAAGGAAAGAAGCAGGGCTTTGACTGAATTATTTACCGACATTGCACTAAAGCAAAATAAAAAATGGATTGGGTGGAAAGGGAAAATAATAATTGATGAAATAGGCAAAGACAACACTTGGGTTGGAAGAAATTTTGCATACAAGCCCGTTATTGTAAGGGGCAATTTTAATTTAGGCGATGAAATTGAAGTGGAAATAAAAGATAATACTTGCTACGATTTAAGGGCAGATGTATTGGATGTGCCTAACATAGAGATTAGCGTTGAAAGGAATTTTACGTAAAAATTCTGCTGTCCGCAGACAGCGGAATTTTTACGAGCGCAGTTTATTGGTTTCGCGGTTCGTCATTGCGAATTTTTTTGTCAATAGTGAACTGGCAAAAAAATCGATGGGGACAGATAGAATCAGTTAAAACTTAATATTCAATCAAACACTAAGCCGCATCTTTTGCAAAACCTTTCTCCTTTCTCAAATTCTATATTTTTGCTTCCGCAGTCAGGGCATACATTTAATTTTTCCTCGCGGCTCAGGCTTTCAAGACTCTTATTTAATGATTGCATGGCCTTTCTAAAGAATGTGCATTTTTAAATGTTTTGATTTTGAGGGCAAAGATTTATATATTTCTACAAAAATCATTTTTCCATGAAGAGAAGTTCTAGACGCTGGAAAAAAAAAGGCAGATGAGATGGAAGTGGCAGCGCAAAAGAATGAAGAAAGAAAAAAGAAGAAGGCAGAAGCAAAGATAAGCAGTTAGGATTATATTTTAAATTATAAAAAGCCGGAAGTGATGCACTATGACAATTGTTGGGTTTAATTTTACAAAAATTAATGCGGAAAAGAAAGAAGCTGCAAAGGATAAGATAAATGTAAGCAATAATGTTTCTATATCAGACATAGAAGAAAAAAAGCTTTCAATTGGAAGCGAAAAACAAAAAATACTCGGATTTTCTTTTGAGTTTATATCCAAATATGAGCCGGATATAGGCTCTATAAAGCTAAACGGAGAAATTCTGGTTATGGACGATTCGAGCAAAGCAAAGGATGTTCTTGATGGATGGAAAAAAGGCAAGAAAATTCCAAAAGAAATTATGACTGATATTTTAAATGCAATATTGGCCAAATGCCACATTCATGCCTTGATTTTGAGCGAAGAAATAAATCTTCCGCCGCCAGTGCCTCTTCCAAAGCTGCAGGCAGCAGAACCATAGGCTGCTTCATTTTGAAAATTCTGCATTCTAAACTATGGAATTTTTACCAGCATATTTTATAATTCGTTTTTTAGTTTCAGCTTCATATCGTGGATTATGTTCATAAACGCTATAAAAGAGTCGTAAGGGCTTTCATAAGGGTTAAAATATTTATGCACGTCTCCGTCATTAAACCATTTTGTGCACATGTAATAAAAATGGTCGCTTGTCTGCAATTTTCTCCAATTTTCCAGCAAAGTTTTGTTTCCAGACGCCTTTACAGAGGCTTCCATTAAATAAAGCTCCTTTATCGCGCTTGTTTGCATTTTATTGCCAAGCCATGCGCTTAAGTCACGCTCCACGTCTGCCCAGCTTACCACATTATGGATGTCAAGCTTTTCAACAGCATCATATTTTTTAACAGCCTCGCTTAACATTAAAAATTCATTATCCTGATGCTTTAATATTTCAAAGGGAAGATGCTTCAGAAATTCAAAAATGCCCTTGTCTTCCCATTGGTGCTCTCCAAATGTCTCATAATCCATAAATAAATTAACCACATTTCCGTTGCCATTCACTGTATTTACCCACTGGCTGAACTTAGGGGCTGTCAAAGGAAATTCTTTCCAGCTTTTTTCAGAAAAGCGGAACGCAATATCATCACTCAACTTGTAATTTTTAAGGAGCAGCTTGATATTGTCTGCGGTTTTTGCTTTATACACGAAGTTTGGGCTTCTCCAGCCTAAGATATGGTCAGCGCCTTCTGCCAAAACTGCATTAAAGCCCATTTTTTCCGCGCAATTTGCCAGCTCATTATTGTATATAAGCTCAGTATTCCTAAAAATCTTTGGCTTGCAGTTAAACAGTTTTTTCATTGCATTATTATGCATCTTTACTTGCTCCATAAATTCATCTTTGGAATACAAAAATGAAAGCGAATGGTGATAAGTTTCTCCCAAAAATTCAACGCATTTTGTTTTTGAAAGCTCTTTAAAGCTGTCTAGCACTTCCGGCATGTACATCTGGAATTGCTCAAGAGCCATTCCTGTAATTGAATAGCTTACTTTAAATTTGCCGTCCATTTTGTTTATTAGCTCAAGAATTAATTTGTTTGTCGGAAGATAGCATTTTTTTGTTACTTTCTGCATAATCTGCGTATTTTTTTGCGCATCAAAATAGTCATTTGCATTGCCTATGTCAAAAATGCTGTATTTCCTTATCCTAAAAGGCTGATGCACCTGAAAATAAAAGCATACACTTACCATTTTTACCTCTTTTTTTTAAAAAATTGTAAAACACTAAAAAATCTGCAATCAATATTTTTTAGTGTTTTGGTTATACACCTCAATGCATTTTTTTGCGGTATCTGTCCAACTAAATTTTTTAACTTCGCAAAAGCCATTTTCGCTAAGAGTTTCCCTTAAAGGGGCATATCTTAAAACTGAAATAATTTTATTGCTTATATCATTAATGTCCCAAAAATCTATTAAAAGGCAATGCCTTATTACTTCTGAGACACCGCTGTTTTTTGACACAATCACAGGAACATTATTGGACATAGCTTCCAAAGGAGTTATGCCAAAAGGCTCTGAAACTGAGCTTAACACATAAACATCAGCCATTTTATAGGCTTTTTCCACTTCAATGCCCTGCAAAAATCCCGCAAACAGCACTTTGTCAGCAATACCAAGCTCAGCAACCTTTTCTATTATAAAATGTTCCATGTCGCCATTGCCTGCAATCACAAATTTAACATTGCTTTCATGCTCAAGGACTTTTTTTGCTGCGTATATAAAATAATCAGGGCCTTTTTGCAAAGTCAGCCTTCCGAGGAATAAGACAATTTTGTCATTTTTTTTGATACCATAGCTTTCACTATCTTTTTCTTGCTCAAAATCAATTGCATTGTGGACTATGCTTATTTTTTCCGGGCTTATGTTATATTTTTCCACAATCATTTGCTTTGTGTAATTGCTGACTGCAATAATGGAATCTGCTGAATTCATTCCATCTTTTTCGATGCTATAGACATAAGGATTTATCCCATTGCCTCCGGTTCTGTCAAATTCAGTTGCATGCACATGCACTATCAAAGGCTTTTTCTTTATTTTTTTTGCATTAATTCCGGCTTTAAAGGTCATCCAGTCGTGGCAATGTATAACATCAAAATCCTCGTCTGCTGCGATTTTTTTTGCAGCTTCCGCGTATCTACGCACTTCATCAAACAGGGTATCGCCGTAAATTTTTGAAGCTGCCCTTTTGCTTTTTTCCAAGTAAGACCTTGAATTCATGTAAGGGCTTAGCACGGTGCTTATTTTTTTTATTGAAATCATGCTTGTTGAAATTATTCTGGCAAATTCTGCTTTCATATTTTCCGGATACTCAGGAAGCACTAAAGTGACTTGCACATTTTTTTTGCTTAACCCTTTTGTTAGGCCATAGCATGCAGTTCCTAATCCTCCGCTGCTTACAGGAGGAAATTCCCAGCCAAACATTAGCACTTTCATGTTATAATACTATTATATTAGTTGTTTTGATTATTGCATTTTTCTTATTGTCCTTAATCTTTATTTTATTGGAAACATTGCACATAATGAAGTCCTTGCCTTCCGGCGTAAGCTCATATATTCTTACATAAGATGAGTTAAGCACTTCCTTTACAAGCCCTCTTCCTGCAAGATGAATTAAGTGGTTATCAACAGTTTTCCAATTTATATGCGAAGAAGTGGAAATTTCATTAATAGTGCGCTGCCCTTCAGAAAGGCTTAGAAGAAGGGTTTTCCTGATTTCCTTAAAAGTTCGTTTATAATTTACACTACCAGTAGCCATTTTAATATATCAAGCTAGGTATTAGTATATAAATCTTACTGATTTTAGTTAGAATGTCTGTGTATTTTAGGTATAGATTGATGTTATATTCGGTTCGCAAAACAAGGCAGAAGAATATAATCGTAACTGCTAACACTCTATAAAGGGTTTTTGCGAAATTCGGTGCTTGTGCGTATAGTGGCGCAACTAAATAATGGAACAATAATTATTGCGCCACTATGCTAGAGAACACAAAGTATAGGAACGGAAGTCAATAATCGTAATAGATGTTCCG
>JACPMQ010000023.1 GCA_016185955.1 Candidatus Woesearchaeota archaeon
TATAAGAGAGGAATTTAATATCCATAATAATTGTTAAATTCCTCTAAATATAGGAACGGAACATCTATTACGATTATTGACTTCCGTTCCTATACTTTGTGTTCTTTAGCATAGTGGCGCAATAACTATTTCTCAATTATTTAGTTGCGCCACTATACGCACAAGCACTTAATTCGCAAAAACCCTCTGTTAGCAGTTACATAGAATGCTAATTATATTCCCCCCATTCCCTTATTTCCAAATCCTTCATTTTTAATTTTGAGATTGACTCAATAAAAAGCTTTGTATTTTGGGGATTAGTAAGCAAAGGAATGTTAAAATCAACTGCCTTCCTTCTTATTATATAGTCATTTTTAAGCTCCTTTTCCTCAAAGCTTTTTGGTATGTTTATTACTAAATCAATTTTTCTTTCCCTTAAATAAGTTAATATGTTAGGCTCTTCTTTTGATAGTGGCCAATTTAATATTATTGAGCTGATGCCATTTTCTTTTAAGAAGTCATGAGTGCCTTTTGTTGCGTAAAGAGCATAGCCCATATTCTCTAACCTTCTTATGCTTTCAAGAAGATAAGCCTTGCTTTTTATAGGCCCTGTGGATAATAATATATTTTTCTTTGGAATAACAAAGTTAACTGCCAACAGCGCTTTAAGGAAAGCCTCATTAATATTTTTTCCCAGGCATGCGACTTCTCCTGTAGAAGCCATCTCCACCCCGGAAACAGTGTCAGCGCCATGAAGCCTTGAAAATGAAAACTGGGCTGCTTTGACTCCAACATAATCCAAATCCAGAGTGTTATATTTTGTATGTTTTGTGTCTTCTTTTATTCCAAGCATGGCTTTTGTCGCAATTTCTATGAAGTTATGGTTTGTAACCTTGGACACAAAGGGAAAACTTCTTGAGCTTCTTAAATTGCACTCAATGACTTTAATTTCATTGCTTTTTGCTATAAATTGCATGTTAAACGGCCCTGTAATGCAAAGAGAAGCAGCGATTTTTTTTGCAGCTTCCTTTATTTTCCTTATAGTTTCTATATAAGTAAATTGAGGCGGTAAAACTAAAGTGGCATCTCCCGAATGAACTCCGGCATTCTCAACATGCTCTGAAATCGCATAGATAAGGATTTTTCCATCACAAGCAACAGCATCAATTTCTATTTCCTTTGCATCATTTATGAATTTGCTTATCACAACAGGATGCTCCTTGCTCACTTCAGTTGCCCTTTGCAGATAAAGCATTAACTCGGTGCTGTTGAAAGCAACTGACATTGCAGCACCGGATAAAACATAGCTTGGCCTTATAAGAACAGGGTATTGCACTTTGTTGGCAAACTCTTCCGCATCTTTTATTGTAGCAGCTTCAATCCATTCCGGCTGATCAATTTTGAGCTTATCGCATAAATCCGAAAATTTATACCTATTTTCCGCATTGTCTATGCTTAATGCGCTTGTCCCAAAAATTTTTATTTTTTGCCTGCGCAGCCTCATTGCAAGGTTATTTGGGATTTGTCCGCCAACTGAAATTATTATTCCCAAAGGCTTTTCCTTCTCGTAAATATCAAGGACTCTTTCAAGAGACATCTCTTCAAAGTAAAGCTTATCACAGATATCATAATCTGTCGATACTGTTTCAGGATTATAATTCAGCATTATTGTGGTATAATTCAAATTCTTTAAAGCCATAACTGAATTAACGCAACACCAGTCAAATTCCACTGATGAGCCT
This sequence comes from Candidatus Woesearchaeota archaeon, assembly GCA_016185955.1. Lineage (GTDB taxonomy): Archaea > Nanobdellota > Nanobdellia > Woesearchaeales > GW2011-AR4 > JACPJP01. The sequence continues at coordinate 1,722 of JACPMQ010000023.1, forward strand.
ATTCTGTAAGCTCCAGAACCCAAAACCACTACGCAATTTTTTTCTTCAAACTTGATATCATCCTCATTGCCGTTATATGTAAGATAAAGGTAATTTGTCCTTGCAGGATATTCTGCTGCCAATGTGTCTATCTGCTTTACATGCGGCACAATATTGTATTTTTTTCTCAGCTTCCTTACCTCAAGCATATTTTTCTCATAATTTTTGTCTTTAAACAGCAGCCTTGCAATCTGAAAATCTGAAAACCCATATTGCTTTGCAAGCTTCAAAAGCTCTGACGGCATTGCATCAAAACTATGCTTCTTGATTTCATTTTCCGTATCCACAATATTTTTTATCTTGTAAAGGAACCATTTGTCTATTTTTGTAAGGGAATGGATTTTATCAATGGAATAGTCTTTCTTTATTGCTTCAGCTACAGCTATCAGTCTTTTGTCCGTCGGGTTTTTCAATTCAGAATCAATGTCTGTTTTAAGCTTGATAGTATTGTAAACAGCGCCATGAAGCCCTACTCCAAGCATTCTCATTGCCTTCTGCAAAACTTCCTCGAATTTTCTGCCGATTGCCATTACCTCCCCAACAGATTTCATTTCGCTTCCTATCTGAAAGTTTACATTTTTGAATTTCTCCAAATCCCACCTCGGGATTTTTATCACTATGTAATCAAGCGCAGGCTCAAAGCAGGCTTTTGTTGTTTTTGTTATAGAATTGTCAATTTCCGTTAAAGAATAGCCTAATGCAAGCTTCGCAGCTATAAATGCCAAGGGATATCCTGTTGCCTTTGAAGCCAAAGCAGAGCTTCTGCTTAATCTTGCATTAACTTCTATCACGCAGTAGTCTTCTGATTCCGGATCAAGCGCATACTGTATGTTGCATTCTCCAACAATGCCAAGATGCCTTATAACTTTTATAGAAACCTCTCTTAATTTATGGTATTCTGAATTGGTTAATGTCTGTGAGGGAGCTACAACAATGCTTTCTCCTGTATGTATGCCCATTGGATCAAGATTTTCCATATTGCAGACAGTAATGCAGTTGTCATAAGCATCCCGGACAACTTCATATTCAACTTCCTTCCAGCCGCCAAGATATCTTTCAATTAGAATCTGATTTGAATAAGAAAATGCTCTTGCCATTATTTCTTTTAATTCACTGTCATTATAAGCTATTCCTGAGCCTTGCCCTCCAAGGGCGTATGCAACCCTTGCCATAACAGGATATTTTATTTTTTTTGCTGCCTTAAGAGCGTCATTTACATTCACAACAGCTTTGCTTTCAGGCACCTTAATATTAATTTCACTTAGCTTCTTTACAAATAAATGCCTGTCTTCAGTATTTTTTATTGCGTCTATTGGAGTGCCTAAAACCCTGACATTATATTTATCAAGCACATTTTTGTCATATAACTCAACGCCGCAGTTTAATGCTGTTTGGCCTCCAAAACTAAGCATTATAGCATCTATCTTTTCTTTTTTTATGACTTCTTCTACAAAATAAGGCGTTATAGGAAGAAAATATATTTTGTCAGCCATGCCTTTTGATGTTTGTATTGTGGCTATATTTGGATTTATCAAAACTGTTTTAATGCCTTCTTCCCTTAAGGCTTTGAGGCATTGGCTTCCCGAGTAATCAAATTCTCCAGCTTGTCCGATTTTCAAACTTCCGCTTCCTAAAACTAAGACTTTTTTTGGTTTATTCATTTCATTTCTTCTTCCATTTTTCTAAAAAAACAATAATTTTATTGCCATAATTACCGCAGCTATAAGCAACATCCTCTTTATATTAACATTTCCAAGCTTTATACCGTATTTTGAGCCTAAATAAGCTCCTGCAAATGAAGACAAAATTATTGGAATGAAAAGCGAATAATCCACTTGCCTGAATATTGAAAAAACCAAAAGAGAAAAAAAATTGGTTGCTATATTTGCAAATGTGGAAATAGCAGCGCTGTTAATCACCGCATAAAAAAACACGGCTGAAAGCACCAATCTATTTATGATTCCTATTCCAGCTCCATAAAAGCCGCTGTAAAAACCGCTAAATAAAGCGTAAATCGCAAGAAGACGGGGATTTTTCTTCTCGCTTTTTACTTTTGCGCCAGCATCAGGCTTTACCAATAAAACTATGGAGACTAAAATCATAAGAATTCCTACACTTCTTTTGATTAAGTTTCCTGATATGGACAAAACTGTAAAAGCGCCTATAACAGCGCCAATAACCGCAAATATCATAAAAATAAATCCTGCTTCGTAATCAATTTTCCCAGCTCTTCCATATCCGAGAGAAGCGCCAGAAGTATGTCCAAAAGCTCCTATTTTCTGCGTGCCTAATGCCATATGAGGATTTAAGCCAATAAACATAAGGGTGGGTATTGTAAACAGTCCAGCGCCCCCTATTAATGAGCCAAAAAAAGACGCAACAAAAAATACAGCAATAACAATTAAAAGAGTTAGTGTTTCCATTTTAGGTTAATTAATTTTGTTTTTTGAGTAACTGCTAACAATATAAGTGGCTGCTCCAGAGCCGCGCTTTAGGCAAAATGGCGCATCTTTCTTCTTACTATACGAGCGGACTTTGATTTCCGTAATAATTGTCAAAGTCCGCAGTATATAGGCACGGATAATTTATTTACGGAAATTAATGTCCGTGCCTATATAACAA
>JACPMQ010000002.1 GCA_016185955.1 Candidatus Woesearchaeota archaeon
TCCAATAACACGGAATAGATGCTTATTTTTAAAGATTGCGGAAAGATGGCTCAGTAGAAATCCTTAACAAATATAAGTGGCTGCTCCAAAATAAGGGGCGGTAGGCTGGCAGAAGAATGTTAATTGTGCTATCAAAATGGCGTGTATCTGTAAAATTTTATTATAGTAAGAAGAAAGATGCGCCATTTTGCCTGTAGTGCGGCTCTGGAGCAGCCACTTTAGTTTTTGACTTTTAGGATTTCTACTGAGCCGTGGAAATGCGACTGCCGGGACTTTCATCAACCTTTGCCTCGTTCTGAAGTGCAAACGTAGTGAGCACCTCTCTATAAGTTTTGGTCAAGCTTTTTTGCGAAGCAAAAAAGATTGTTTTGAACCCGGATTTCAAGCTTTTTCCATTGGATGGGAAGCTCGAATCATAGCCGTTAGATCACAGTCGCATTAATTCTTATTAATTCTTATTAATCCTTATTAATCCTTATTAATCCTTAAATAAGGATATTATGTTTGTTTTTTAATTTTTTTATCTATATACTCATTTTTACACAATGTTTAAAAATATGATTATCCAAAAGGGGATTATGATAAAAATAATAATAACTGGCACTCCGGCATCAGGCAAAACTGCCGTTACAAAAATTATCTGCAAAAACTTTAATTTCTTCTATTTGGATGGCAACTCCATAATAAAAAAATATAGCCTTTCAGAAGGCTATGACAGGAAAAGAAAAACAAAGGTTGTTGATGTAACCAAGCTAAACAAAAAATTGATTAATGAAATACGCTTGTTTGAGAAGAAAAATACAAAGCATAAAGGATTAGTAATAGATTCCCATCTTTCACATTACCTTCCAAAAAAATATGTGGATTTGTGCATAGTAACCAAATGCAGCTTAAAGGAATTGGAAAAAAGGATGAAGAAAAGGAAATACAACAAAGGCAAAATCAGGGAAAATTTAGATGCTGAAATATTTGATATCTGTTTAGTAGAAGCTCTTGAGAATGGGCATAATGTTGTTGTATTAGACACAACAAAAAATATTAATAAAAGGACGATATTTAGACAAATAGGTGATTTAATTGGTATCAAAAAGAGCTAGCGACATTAATCCGAGCGCGACTTTAGCAATAGACACAAAAGCAAAGCAGCTTAAAAAAGAAGGAAAAGATGTTGTGATATTTGGAGCAGGAGAACCTGATTTTAATACTCCGGGAAATATAAAGCAGGCTGCAAAAAAAGCTATTGAGGATAACATAACAAGATATACTCCTGTAGCTGGCATTCCTGCGCTTAGAGAAGCTATAGCTAACAAATTTAAGCTTGTCAATAATATAAATTACGAGCCTTCTGAAGTTATAGTGAGCTGTGGTGCAAAGCATACTTTATACAATATAGCAATGGCTCTTCTAAATAAAGGGGATGAGGCAATACTTCCAGTTCCATATTGGGTTAGCTTTGAGGAAATGATAAAGCTTGCAGAGGCAAATGTCATTTTCTGCAGCACTGATAAAAATTTTAAGCTGACTGCAAAAGATGTTGAGGAAAAGACAACTAAAAAAACAAAAATGCTTATTTTAAACAGCCCGAATAATCCAAGCGGAGCAATTGTCGAGCAACAAGAAATAAAAAAAATTGCAAAGCTTGCAGTAGAGAACAACTTTTATGTTGTGTCTGATGAAGTTTATGAGTACTTTGTTTATAACAATAAAAAGAGAGTGAGCATAGCTTCATTAAATGATGAAATAAAAAACCTCACTATCACAGTCAATTCTGTATCAAAGACTTATGCCATGACTGGATGGCGTATAGGATACTGCGGAGCAAATAAAGAGCTTATTAAAGCAATGGAAAATTTCCAGGGGCATTCTACTGGAAATGCTTCTAACATAGCGCAGATGGCTGCATTAGAAGCTTTAAGCGGGCCGCAAGACAGCGTTAAAAAAATGGTAAGTGCATTTGATGAAAGAAGAAGATTCATGCATAAAAGGCTTAATGAAATTAATAATATAAGTTGCATAGAGCCTGAAGGCGCATTTTACGCATTTGCTGATATAGCCAAAACAGGAATGAAATCAATGGAGTTTTCTTCAAAATTATTGGATGAGGCTTTAGTTGCTGTTGTTCCTGGCAAAGCATTCGGCTCTGATAATCATATAAGGCTAAGCTATGCAGCCTCTATGCAGGAAATTGAAAATGGTATGGACAGAATTGAAAAGTGGGTTAAAAGGAAATGAGGAAAATTTTGAAAATGATTTAAGGGACTCTTTGCAGTACCTTAATAAAGATAACTTCCATAATACTCGAAGACTTCAGAAAGAAAGAGCACAAGCTTCTTACAGAAAATATAACAAGGGCTGCATTCATAAGGGGGTTTCTGGGCTGATAATTTTAAATAGTCTGCCTTTTTATTCTTTGCTATGAAGCAGCTTTCATCAATAGACATTCACTTTTTAACAGAAGAGCTTGAAGACTTAAAAGGCTCAAGAGTTGACAAGATATACAATCAAGCCAAGGATGAAATTTATATCCAGCTCTATAAGAGCAATATTGGCAAAAAACTTTTAAGGATTATTGTCGGAAAAGCATTTTTTTTGGTCAAGGAAAAATCAACAAGCGAAGAGCCTTCAGGCTTCTGCATGCTGCTTAGAAAGCACCTTGAAGGCAAATTTTTAGATTCTATAACACAGCTAAAGCCTGAAAGAATAATTGAAATTTATTTTTGTTCCAAAGATGATACTAAAAGGTTATATCTGGAGTTTTTTGGCAAGGGCAATGTTATATTATGCAACGAAAATAATATTATAATTGATGCCCTAACCCATAATAAGTTTAAAGAAAGGTCAATTTTCCCTAAAGAAAAATATATTCATCCTGTAATGCCCTGCAACATTTTTAATTTAGGCAAGAATTTTGGGGATCTATTCAAAAATTCCAAGAAAGACAAAATTGTAACTTCTTTGGCTGTAGAGCTTGGACTGGGAGGAATTTATTCAGAAGAGGTCTGTATTTTAAGCGGGATAGACAAAAGCTCAGAGCCAAAGAAAATCACAGATTCTCTAATAAAAAAGTTGGCAGCCTCAATTAAAAAAATCATAAGGCATGGGACAAGCCCTACTCTAGTTTATCAGAATAAAGAGGCTATTGATGTAACCCCTATTGGCTTAAAATTTTATAGCGATTATGAAAAAAACAGCTTCCAAAATTTCAGCTCGGCATTGGAGCATTACTATGCAAAAGAGCTTAAAATAATAAAGGACAACCCTTACGCAAAAAAAATTAATGAGCTTAACAGGATTATAGAAGAGCAAAGGGCAGCAATAAAAATTCTGGAAAATGAAGAAAAAGAGCTGAGAAAAAAAGGAGAGCTTATTTATGAAAATTATCAGCTGATAAATGAGGTTATTAATGAGCTTAATAAAGCAAGCAAAAAATATTCTTGGGAAGAAATAAAGGAGAAGCTGAAGGGGCATAAGGTTATAAAAGAGGTTAGTTCCGATTGTAAGGTGGTTGTGGAGTTGTAGAATAATCCTTAAGGAGCATTCTTTAAAGATCTTTCCGGCTCAGTAGAAATCCTAAAAGTCAAAAACTAAAGTGGCTGCTCCAGAGCCGCGCTACAGGCAAAATGGCGCATCTTGATTCTTTTTTATCATAAAAATATCTTGCACATACACGCCATTTTGATAGCACAATTAACATTCTTCTGCTTGCCTACCGCCCCTTATTTTGGAGCAGCCACTCATATTTGTTAAGGATTTCTACTGAGCCTTTTCCACGAAAACTATATATACTAGGTTTTATTATTGAGTTGTATGTCTTGGAATTTTTTTCATGAAATAGGAAGAAAAGTAATACACTTGACAATCTTAATAGTATTGCTGTTGTTTTTTGCAATAAAAGACCAGTTTGGGAAGCAAACAGCGCTTCTTTTTCTCGTGGCATTATTGATCCTATTCTTAATATTGGAGTATTTAAGATTAGACCTTAATATCAAGCTTCCATTTTTCCATCAGTTCATAAGGCCTAAAGAGCAGTATAGGGTTTACGGGGTTATTTTTTTCCTTTGCTCAACAATAATAACTCTTTCAGTTTTTGAGACAAGCATAGCACTCACAGCATTATTAATGACCACTTTTGGTGACGTTTCTGCTGCCATAGCAGGAAAAAAATACGGCACAACAATGCTTTTTAGGAATAAAACTGTTGTTGGATTTATTGCAGAATTAGCCACAAACTTAATAGTTGCAGTGATAATGAGCCTTTCATTTGATATTAATATCTACATACCAATAGCTATGGCTTTCGCAGCAACAATTGTAGAGACAATGCTGGATGAAGTGGATGATAACCTAGTTGTTCCTGTAATAAGCGGCTTTATAGGCCAGATACTAATTCCTCTGATTTAACATCTGGTTTAATTCTTCCATGCTAATCAAATTTACCATTTCAGCCATAGCCTTAATGCCTGCTTCAAGAGAGCATCTATTGCTTATTTTTTCATGTATGTTGGGGCATATAGCCCAAACCTTGTCTAATTGAGAAAAGGGATTTATAAAATAAATACTCAAAAATCTAAAGCTAATCAGCCTCTCCCAGTTTACTATAACAAAGTTTATGTTTTTTAGGTTATTTAGCGTTATAATTCCAATATAGCTGTCTTTATTTATTTTATCAAATATGCCAGTTTCAAGACTGAGTATGACAAAAAAATACTTTGTCTTGTCTTTGTAGGAGATTACAAAAGAATCATTGTCCTTTTTCGCTATGCTTGTTATTTCTTTTTTTATTGAATCCTTATTTTCAAAATACCTTATGCTCCAATCTGCCAAAAAAGAGTTAGCATCAATCATCTTAAAAACATAAAGCGTTGTTTTTATAAATTTTTGGTTGATATGTAACTGCTAACAATATAAGTGGCTGCTCCAGAGCCGCGCTACAGGCAAAATGGCGCATCTTGATTGTTATTACAGCAAAATTATTTTGTACATACACGCCATTTTGATAGCACAATTAACATTCTTCTTCCCGCCCACCGCCCCTAATAATGGAGCAGCCACTTCAATGTTCCATATATGTTTAGAATTATGTTTAGAATAATGTTTAGAATAAGAGGTGTTAGCAGTTATGTTGATATCAATGCCCATACAAGTGATTTGGTTTAGCATAAAAGCCAAAGCGGTGGCTCAATTTAATTTTATTTGCACAGATACTTATGCCAAGTTTAAACTCGCATCTTCTTTGTTTTTCTCTTTTTTAATTTTCTCTGCAGGATAAAAAACTGCTTTTGCGGTATTAACACAATTTTTGACGCATAGCTTGTAAAGCTGTATATACTAACAAAAAATGATACAGTCTTTAATGTTTTCATTCTGTCAAGTGTATCATTCACATTTTTTGCTTCAGGCTCGTATAGCTTTGACACTAAAGGTATGCACATCACCCTTAAAATAAATGAAGCAAGAAAAACATATTTTAATGGAGGGAAAAAATTTACAGAAAAGCCGTTTCCTATTAAAGATGCTATTATGCCGCCAAAAATAGGCCCGAATGAAGATGCAAGCCCTGTTAAAGATGAAAATGCCGCAAGGTAATATGCATCATATTTCTTTGGCGCGGATTTAAACAAAAGCTGCCCTAAGGAAATATCAACTGAGGCATATGAAATTGCAGCCACTATGAAAATAGGCATAATCAAAAAATAATTTCCCTTATCAATAAAGAGAAATGCCAATGGCACAGCGCTTGTGACAGTCGTTGAAATTACAAGCAAAGGCTTTGCTCCAAATGAATCTGCAATTTTTCTCCATACACCCAAGCCGTAAATCCTGGCTAGAGCATCTATTATCAAAAATAATGACACAACAAAAAAGCCCAATGACAAATCCTTAAGCATATAAACAAGAAAAAAAGGAGAAGCGACATTAATTGCAAAGCCCCACAACAAGCCAAACCTTAGAAACTGCTTAAAATTTTTGTCATTGAGTGGCTTGGACAGCCTTTCAAAAAATTTTTTAGGGCTTATGGCTTTGATTTTTTTCCTGCTGTCAGGAATATTGATTAAGTACAATAAAGCTATTAAGCCGAATATTAACGCAAAGAAAAACAAGTAGCCATAGGTTTTAAGGCTTCGATATTTGTCAAGCATATAAGAGCCTAAAAGATACGCAAAAATGCCGCTGGCAGTCGCATACATGTTCCTTTTTCCAAAAAATCTCGCAAGCCTTTCCAAAGGCACTATATCCTTCATCCAGCTTAAAAGGGCAAGATTTCCTATTGAGCTGAAAAGGCTTGAAAGCAGCAATATTGCCATAAGCAAGAAAATATTTTTTCCATTGCCAAAAAGCTCAAATGCCATCAAAACAATAAGAATCCATAATGCTCTGCCAAAAAACAAGCTTAAAATTGCAGTTTTTTTCTTTGTTCCCGTAACTTCGAGCATAAATGCAGAAAAAAGCTGCAATAAGTTAGTAAACAGGGGTATAGCAAGAATAATGCCTAATTCAAGATTATTTGCTCCCAAAGCCAATGCAAATCCAATAAGAAAAGCTCCGTTTAGAAGGGTAAAATTAGCATAAGAGAAGCCACCTTCCATATAGAGCTTATTTTTAAGCTGAAAATAGTATTTTTTAAGAGGCATAGCTTTTTGAAAGCTTAGCTTATGATAAATATTTTATGTTTTTGTAAAGTAAGCCTTTGCAAAAAGCCTAAATAAGGAATAGGTTATAACTTTACTTTATAATTTTTCAAATCCTGCTTCAATTTTCCAAAGTTTTTGTATTGCAAGCTTTTTATCCCAAATAATTTTGCTGTTGCAACAAATTTAGATATGTCATCAATATAGATTATGTCCCATGGAAATGCTCTGCATTTTTTCAATGCTTCTAAGTAAATCAAAGGATTTGGCTTTGCGCATCCAACCTTGTAAGATAATACAAATTCATTGAAGATGTTAAGAACCTTATATTTGCTTTTTATATAATTGAAGTGCATTTCATCTGTATTTGATAATAATACAAGCTTATAATTTTTCTTAAGCCTGTATAGAAGTTTTTCCATATCTTTGTTCAATCCATAAAAGCAAGAGCGCCATATTCTTTTAAACTGATTAAAATTCATGTTTAAATTCAAATTACTCTTAAAATCCTCAAAAAGCTGTTTAGGGCTTATTCTGCCTTTGTCAAATTTTTTTCTTGCCCTAGAATTAATAAAAAAATTGTGTATCTCATCTTTATTTTTATTGCTGAATTTTTCCAACCCCTCTGTAATTTTTTTGTGGTCTACAAAAACTATCACATTTCCAAGGTCGCATAGTATTGTTTTTGCCATAAGATTTATTTGACTGTTGTCATCACTATCTACGCAAATAGCTTTTATTTTGATACCAAAGCGGTGGCTCGTGAAAATTCCGCCGCTTTTAGCGGTGGAATTTTCGGAGGCATTCGCCACCGCTTTGGCTTTTTTTGGAAATAGTCCTTACTTGTATAGATATGGTATCATTTAAAAAGTTTTTTAAAGAAAAATTTGTTTCTGACAGTGTATGGATAATGAAAAACTGAAAGTTGCTTATGACAGCCTTATCTCAGGGATAAAAGAATATTTTGGCAAGTGCGGCTATAAAAAGGCTGTCATTGGATTAAGCGGTGGAATTGACTCTTCATTAAGCGCAAAGCTTGTTGCAGATGCTCTTGGGAAGGAAAATGTATATGGGTTGGTAATGCCCCTAAAAGGCTTAAGCTCGCAGGAAAATATTAATGATGCTGTTGAATTATGCAAATGGATTGGCATCAAATATTTTATAGTTTATATCAATGAATTCCTGAGGGGCTTTGAGAGCTTAGAGTGGAAGCAGAGCAAGATAGCAAAGATGAATGCTGCATCAAGAGTAAGAGCAGTAATTCTTTATAATTACGCAAACACCCATGATGCTCTTGTAATTGGCACTTCAAATAAAACGGAAATAATGCTTGGCTACTTCACAAAATATGGAGACGGAGCAGTTGACATAGAAGTTATTGGGGATTTATTCAAGACAGATGAAAGGGAGCTTGCGGGGTTTTTAGGAATTCCCAAAAAGATAATCAATAAGGTTCCTACAGCAGAGCTTTATCATGGGCAGACAGATGAGCAAGAATTGGGAGTTCCTTATGACGAGCTTGATAAAATATTAAAATTGCACGAGAAAGGGCTTTCTGCCCAAGAAATTTCCAAAAAAGGATTTGACAGCAAAATTGTTGGAAGCATTTTTGAAAGAATAAAGAATAACGAGCATAAGAGGAAAATGCCTCCAACGGTCAAAGTTTCTTTAGAGTGATTGAAGTTAGCTTATTGCTTATTCTTATTGGAATAAATTTTTCAGGAGTTTATTTAAAAAAATAGGTTTGGAAAAAAATAATGGGAATTGTTTATGTTCAAACTCAAGATGGGACACCACTCCAATTAATTCGAGACAGAACTTTGGAGGAATATTGTAAACATTTTAGGCATCAAGGCGATGACTTAGTAACTATCCTCTTAAAGCTTGCTCAAGTAAAAGATACAGTTGCTTTTTATGACATAGGTTGTGGAGAAGGTTGTGTAGCTAAAAGTTTGCATGAAAATTTGAAAGAAAGAGCAGAAAGACTCGGTCTAGATGGGGATTTGGCAAACAAAGTGACTTACATTGGCATGGACTTAGAGTGCGGAAATTATTGGGTAGCATCCGACAAAAAAAAATTTTACAGAGGCGATATTTTGGATATTTTAAAAGAGAATAGTGCTCAATTGCCCCCAATTGATTTAGGAGTCAGCCTTTTTGTATTTCCATATATTAGCCGTAAATTAGAAACATTAGAAGCTTTAATAAAGATGTTAAATAGGGGTGATGGATTGGGCATATTACTAATAGAACCTTTTAACAATCACCAGCTAGTATTTTTGGACGGAAGTGAAGAAAGACCATTGACAGTGGCCGAATCATTATCAGGAGGATTTGAAATAATATACCCAAATGGATCGGAATTGCGTTTAGTAGCCAAACGTGGTGAAACAACACCTTTAAATGTTAATCTTGCAAAGACTGAATGTGATTTTTGGCAATTTTCAAAGGGAGGTTTAATAGGCTACCCCGGCCAAAAAATTTCTTATTATCAAAGGGTGTAGCATTCCAATCCAATACTCTAAAGCTTTGAGATAAAGTTTTTTAAATGATAGCGCAATTTTCCTTATACCCCTGAATTTGCAGAAATGTCGCTATAATGTTTGATAATCTGGGCATTGATATGCTTGCCAATAAGCATTAACTTTTTTTATAAATCACTTTACATTATAAATCATAAAATCTTCAATTTCTAGTTCAACGAAACATAATCAAACGTTCTCTTTTTTGGCTGCTCAAGGACAATATAATCTACACAATGAGGGTCTATATCATAAGGATACCCTACTTTTTTTCCTAATTCAATGCCTCTTGCATTATAGTCTTTTGCTAACTCTCTTAATGACTCTGCATTTTGTCCTAACTCTGACAATACCCTTAAACCATACAAAAAAGTTCCTTTATCCAAAGTTCCTTTAACAATATCTGTTATCTGAGAAGATACATCTAATGATGATAATGATCCTTTAGTTAGCCTTTCTTCCAACATCAAAATATCACGGACTCTGTTGTCTAATACATTCTTTTCTGTTGTGTTCATTTTTAAACTAAATTTTAAAACAGAATATAAATATTTTTGACAAAAAAATTCTCTTTGGAATAAATATTAAATATTCAATAAATTTAAAAACCTCAACAAAAAAATAATATTATGAAGCGCGCTCTTTTCATCGGAAGATTCCAGCCATTTCATTTAGGGCATTTGGAAGACATAAAAAATATGCTTAAAGAAGTTGACGAGCTTGTTATAGGGGTTGGAAGCAGCAATGAAAAGCATACTAAAAAAAATCCTTTTACTGCAGAGGAAAGAATAGAGATGATAAATTTGGTGCTTCCAAATAATAATATAAGCAGCTACACAGTCTTTCCAATACCTGATTTTCATAACGACGAAAAATGGGTGGAGCATATAGAAACTTTAGTTCCGAAATTCAATGTTGTTTATACAGGCAACAAGTGGACGGAAAGATGCTTCAAAAATAAAGGCTATAAAGTGAGAAAAGTCAATATTCTTAAAGGCATAAGCAGCACAAAGATAAGAAATAATATTTTAAAGGATAAAGAATGGAAAACTATGGTGCCAAAGGAAATTGCGAATTTTCTGGAAAAGATTAATGCTAAGAAAAGATTGAAAAAATAGCAAAACTAAAAGAATATTAAAGTTTAAATTGTCCAGCTAAAGGGCCATGGAACAGGAAATGCCAAAAGCATCAATGTGTAGCCAAGCAATGCCATATTCTTCATAAAGTTAATCATATCCATCATCTTTTGTTCCTGAGGCACTGCCCAAAAATTATGCATTATAAATGTTGTAAACAAAAGGAATACTGCTATCAGCCCAATTCCATAGTAAGGATAAACTCCCAGCAACAAGCTTAATCCGCCTAAAAGCAGCATAATTCCAGTTAATAGGACTGCGAGCGCGGGCATTGGAACATTTTTTGATTTTGCATAGCCCGCCATCATATCTTTTTTTGTAAAATGGTTTATGCCGCTCATTATATAATAAATCCCTACAATAATTCTTCCAGCCAAAAACCATATTTCATATGCCATACTAAATGTGGTTTGCGTCTTTTATATTTAAATTTTTTGGAGAAAAGTAACTGCTAACAGGACTTTGTTTGATAAGAGGGGTTTTTGCGAAAGTCTAATCCGTGCTTGTGCGGAGCCTTAACTTACCTCTCAACCTCGCAATGCTGCGGCATTGCTCAGGTCGCTTATAACAATCCTGTGGAACTTTTCTGAATTGGCAATTGCGCACAAGCACCGACTTTCGCAAAAACCCTTTATGCTATGTTAGCAGTTACGGAGAAAAAGCCCTCAAGGGGATTTGCACCCCCGACCTGTAGCTTACGAGGTTCGGCTTAAAAATTCTACCGCTCCAGCTACTGAGCTATGAGGGCGTAAACTAAATCTATACTCACGGACAAAAATTTTTATACAATAGTTGTCCGTTCGTAACAGCGGAAAATCCAAAAAAGGATTTTCTAGGTTTGCTAGCGCAAACTAA
>JACPMQ010000026.1 GCA_016185955.1 Candidatus Woesearchaeota archaeon
AGCCCTACTGGAATTGCGCAGATTGTAGAATTAACAGAGCAGCTAAGGAATGAGTGCAAAGAAAGGCAGGTAAGCAATGCTAAAATTGCATTAGCCCAAAATATTGGAGGGGCAGGGGGCACTGTTACTGTGCATATACTTAAGAAAGTATAGCAAACTAATTTTTCTTCCTATTAAGAAATTTGTCAAACATTGCTTTATTTTCTTTGCTCCTCGAGCATTCAATATAGCTATTAAGCTCAAATTCATCTTTTAACTCGCTATGGCAATTTTCGCTTATGGATTTTTTTGTTAGCTCAAGCGCCTTTTTTGGCTTTTCTGCTATGCTGGATGCAAGCGAATCCAAAAATGTTTTGACTTGCTTTTCAAAAACAAGGAAATCGGTAAGTCCCCATTGCAATGCAGTTTTGCCGTCTATGATGTTTCCAGTAAACAGCATATATTTAGCTTTGCCAATGCCTATCAATCTTGCCAATCTTTTTGTTCCGCCTACAGCAGGAACAGTGCCTAAGGTATTTTCCGGCTGTGAAATCTTTACTGTATCAACTGCAACTCTTATGTCGCAAGCCATAGCCAGCTCATTACCCCCGCCTGCAACATGGCCATGCATAAAAGCTATGAATATTTGCGGAAGCTCTTCAATCTTTGCAAAAACATCCTGCAAGAATTTCATCTCTTTTTTGGCTATTTCTGCATTAATATCGCAAAGTTTTCTTTCCCATAAAATATCGCCGCCAGAGCAAAAGGATGTTCCTGCGCCTTTTATTATTACCACTCTGATATTGCTTTTTCTTATTTTTTCCAGAGTATCATCAAGTTCCTTTATCATGTCTTTATCCAACGCATTCAGTTTTGCAGGATTATTAAGAGTAATTGTAGCTATGTTGCCTTTGCCTTGAAAAAGTATTTTGCTGCTCATTTTTTACTTTGGATGAAAGATGTGAATTGATTTGCCCATGGCTGCTTCCGCAGCCTCCATCAGGCTTTCGCTTAATGTTGGATGGGGATGCATTGTCAATGCCAAGCTGTCTAATGTAGTTTGCATTTTTATTGCTAAAGCTGCTTCGCTTATTAAGTCAGAAGCATCATTTCCAATAATTTCTACTCCAACTATGACATTGTTGGAGGCATTTGCAATAATTTTAACAAACCCTTCTGTCTCGTCTTTAGTCATTGCTCTGCTTGACACACTAAATGGAAACTTCCCTGTTTTTATGCTAAAAGATGACTTTGCCTCTTCTTCACTCATTCCAACTACCGCTATTTCAGGATCAGTAAAAATAACTGCAGGCACAACTATATTTCCATAATTAATATTTTTTCCCGCAATAATTTCTGCAACAAATTTTCCTTGCATTGATGCCTTATGCGCTAACATAGGTCCTATGGAAACATCTCCAATAGCATAAATATTTTTATCATTTGTTCTTAAAAAGCTGTCAACTTTAATAAAACCTTTATCATCTAAAGTCACTTTTGCATTTTCAAGCCCAAATTCTTTTGTGTTTGGAACCCTTCCAACAGCGACGAGAATTTTGTCAGCATCTAACATCACTGCTCCATTTTTCTTTGAAGTAACCACAACCTTATTGTTTTCAATTCTGTCCGCTTTTGCATTAACATAAAGTTTTATATCTAGATTTTCAAGATTTTTTTGCAGAATATTGGCAATATTCTTATCAAAGCCCGGCAAAATCTGGCTTTCTGCCTCAATTATTGCAACATTGCTTCCAAGCTTTGCGTAAACTGTTCCTAATTCCAGTCCTATATATCCTCCACCAATTACAACTAAATTTTTTGGTATTTTTTCAAGACATAGCGCTTCTGTCGAGCTTATTATCTTTTTGCCGTCAAATTTGAAGTTTTTAAGCTCTATTGGCTTTGAGCCTGTCGCTATTACCGCATTTTCAAAGCTGATGTAAGAAATGTTTTTACTGTTATTGTCATTGTCTATCACTTTTAATTTTGAAGATGCTTCAAAAGACGCTGTTCCTTTAACAACAGTTACTCCATTTTGCTTGCATAACATCTGGATTCCGTTATTAAGCTTGGTTATTACGTCATTTTTCCATTCCTGCATTTTATTAAAATCCATAGTAGCTTCCTTAACATTAATTCCCATCTTCGAGCATTTTTTTAGTTTATGGAAGAATTCAGAAGCATAAATCATAGCCTTTGAGGGAATGCACCCATAATTTAAGCAGATGCCTCCTAGCTTGTCTTTATCAATTAAAACTACGCTTTTTCCCAGCTGCGCAAGCCTTATAGCAGCTACGTAACCAGCAGGGCCTCCACCTAGCACAGCTACATCTGTTTTTATATTGCTATTTGTCCCTATATTATTCTTTTTATTCATCTTCGGAAATAAACATCTCCTAACATCCCTTTAGATTTTTACTGATATTATAAATGTAACGCTTGTAAAAATTTTGAAAAGGGTAACTGCTAACACCCATTATTCTAAGGAGATAGGGAACATTGAAGTGGCTGCTCCAAAATAAGGGGCGGTAGGCAAGCAGAAGAATGTTAATTGTGCTATCAAAATGGCGTGTATCTGTAAGATATTTTTATTATAAACAAGAATCAAGATGCGCCATTTTGCCTAAAGCGCGGCTCTGGAGCAGCCACTTATATTGTCAGCAGTACCGAAAAGGGAAAATTTAAAAATATGGCATTTATACTCTTTGCCTACAAAAGTACTTGAAAATGCAAATGCTAAAAGAAAAGATTGCTTTAGTTACAGGCGCTTCCAGAGGCATCGGAAGAGCTACTGCTTTGTCATTGGCTAAAGAAGGCGCGAATGTTGTTGTAAATTACTCGAACAATGCTAAAAAGGCTGAAGAAGTGGTTAAGGACATTGAAAGAATTGGCTCAAAGGCGATTGCCTTAAAAGCAGATATTTCTAATTTTAATGAAGTTAAAGCAATGGTTGACACTATTAAAAAGAGCTTAAAGAGAGTTGACATACTTGTGAATAACGCAGGAATCAACATGGACAGAACTTTAAAGAATATGAGCCTTGATGAGTGGAGCAAGGTAATTAATACTAATCTTAATGGCATTTTTAATGTCACTAAATTAGTGCTGCCTCTTATGCCGGAAGGCAGCAGAATAATTAATATGTCGTCTATAGTTGGGCAATATGGCAACTTTGGGCAGTGCAATTATGCTGCATCAAAAGCAGGCATTATAGGCTTTACAAAGTCGTTAGCAAAAGAGCTAGGCAAAAAAAGGATAACGGTAAATGCTATAGCTCCCGGATTTGTAAAAACCGATATAACAAAAAACGTGCCTTTCTTTAGAAAGAAAATAATAAGTTATATGATACCCTTAAAGGAAGCGGCAATGCCGGAATATATTTCAGATGTTGTAGTTTTTTTAGCGTCTGAAAAGTCAAGATATATAACCGGCTCGGTAATTAATGTGGATGGGGGGTTATCGATTTAATACAAAATTTCCACCAATCCAGGATTGGTGGAAATTTTGCGTTGAAACCCCATATATTTATATATAACCTTTCTATCCAATACATAGTTTTCCTAAGGGATTCTTAGGAAAACCAGAAAAATATGTGAGGTTGAAATTAGCATGTATAAAGAAGACAGAAGATTCGGACAAAGATTTGCTCCAGTAAATGTTGGAGACGAGCTGGACGTGAAGATAGAGGCTGTAGGCGAGAAAGGAGATGGAATTGCGAAAAAGGAAGGCTTTGTTTTGTTTGTTCCAAACGCAAAAGAGGGCCAAGAAGTAAGAATAAGAGTAACAAAAGTGCTGCGAAAGGTAGGGTTTGCAGAAGTTGTTGGGGAAAGCCAGAAAAGCGTTGGTAAGAGCGAAGAAAAAAGCGACGAGCCAGAAGAAACAGAAGAATACTCAAATGAAGAGCCGAAAGAGGCAACAGATTATTCAGCTAGTGAAGACACAGAAGACTTTGGGGAAGACCAAGGCAATAATTAAATTTTAAAAAGCTTGTCTGTAATTATATTCTTATGAGGCTATTTATAGCACTTGAAATACCTGGGAATATCAAAGAATATCTTATGCATATTCTAAAAATAATAGATAGCCCTTCGCTTAAAGCCAAATTTTTGGATAAAAATCAAATGCATCTGACATTGAAATTTCTTGGAAAGGTGCAGGCTAATAAATTAGATGAGATAAAAAAAATTCTTAAAAATGTAAATTTTACTGCTTTCAGCACATCTTTAGGCAGGATTGGCTTTTTTCCAAATGAAAGCTACATAAGAGTCATATGGTTAGGTTTAAATCCTGAAGACAGCATTTTAAAGCTCCAAAAAGGTATTGACGAAAAACTCAAAAACTTATTTGAGAAAGAAAAAAACTTTAAGCCCCATATAACTATTGCAAGAGTAAAGGCTATAGGCAATAAGGAAGAATTTCTGGAAAAAATAAAAAGTATAGAAGTGGAAAACAAAGAATTTGAAGTTACTTCTTTTAAGCTTGTAAAAAGCACATTAACTCCTATAGGTCCTATTTATGAGGATTTAGAGGTGTTCAGTTAAAGTAACCGTTAACACCTCGTATTCTAAATATGTATGGAACATTGAAGTGGCTGCTCCAAAATAAGGGGCGGTAGGCAAGCAGAAGAATGTTAATTGTGCTATCAAAATGGCGTGTATCTGTAAATTTTTTATTATACAAAAGAATCAAGATGCGCCATTTTGCCTGTAGTGCGGCT
>JACPMQ010000032.1 GCA_016185955.1 Candidatus Woesearchaeota archaeon
ACTTGACAGTTATTGATTGGCTGCTTCCGCATACCACATCAGTATAGTTTATTGTTCTTGAGCCGTCAGCATCAACCGAGCCGTTTAAAATACTGTTGCTATAGAGTTTAACATCTGTTAAGGGATTGTTTTTGGTGTCTGTGACTATTGTTAACATGATTCTGTTAAAATTTTTGGGTAATTTTTTAATCGCCATTTTATATATCCTTATATTGAAATGGATTTAAGTCTAATAATAATAACCAAATTAAATAAACAACAATAGCTAAATAGACTGCGATAAAAATAAGTAATAGGGTATTGTAAATTATTTTATTTTTCTTGAAATGGTGCGTTAATAATCCAAATGCCCCACTAATAATCCCTACAACTAAAAGTTGTGTTAAAAGCATGTCCATAAATCTAATACGTTTAATTAAGATAGATTCTAGGATTATAATTAATAAGTATGGGATAACCCCAATAAAACTAAATTTCATAAATTTTTTTAGATATTCTTTCATTTAGTTCACCTCACTAATAAAATGTCTAATGCTGTCTCTAGTTTCTAAGTTATCTGGTAAGCTTTCTTGTTCATTTGTGCTTGTATGATAAACATCCCTAATCCTTTGAATTTGTCTATGAATTTTTGAAACATTAACAGAATTATCTAGACCTTCAGAGTCTTCCACCGAGACTATTCCGTCACTATTTCCTATAACATTTTCTCTAAACCTAAGTGTACCATAAATCATTAAGAAATTATTTAGGGTAACACCTGTTCCAACTTGGCTCCAATTCGAGCCTAATGCTCCTCCTACAGAGCCTTCAAAAGTCAAATTTCCGTCAAGAATCGTAACTCCATTTATTTTTGTCAAGGGAAATGTAAAAGAATAAGCAGAAGGCATGACTAATAAAAACAATGCAAACATCCAGATAAGTGTGTTTTTCATTCTCCCACCTCCTTTAAAGCCAGGCTTGGCAAATGAAATGTTGGGTCATTTTGAACAAAGTCTTTTCTTGATGCTTTGTAAAGAATCTCTGTCTTATCTTGGCAGAACAAGAATTTCTGGCATGACTTGCCGCTATCACAGCCATTAAATATGCCATTGCGCGCGCTTCCGCCTTTTAAAGTGCCGCATGTAATTGCCAAACAATTGTTTTCAGTGGAATTAACACAAACACCCCAGCTTGAGAAGTCAATTTCTTTTTTCTCTATTGCAGAGCCTTGATTAATTGAAACAACAAATTTATTTAATGGGCTGCATTCTGTCATGTTCTTTTTAATAAAAACTTCTTCGGTTACGCATGTAAAATTACGCTGAATTTGGTTTAAAGAACAATCTGTGGATGCGCCAGAGGTATTTAAGCAGCTTGTATAGTTGTAGTAATCAATACAATTTCCAAATATTTGCTTCATTTCGTCATAAAAAATAATATTGCATGCTTTAGGCTCTTCAACAGTTATTGCATCGCTCACTTGAGAAATCTGGCTTGCTGCAGTCAATGCAAGCAAAGTGATTGATAGGGCTATAACTAAAATTTTAATTATTTTCACAGAAAACACCTCTTTTTTATTATTATGGACTAAAATACTAGAATTTGATTTAAGAATGCTATTATAATTTAAATCTCTTTTTTTTTTTGATATTGCCTGCACCCCAACAGCTATAGAAAGGGTGAATTCTTATTTAAACTTTCTTGTTTTTTACAGCTTGCAAAATTTTTTAAGCTAACAACACAAGAACATTTATAAATATCTTTGCATCATTTAGCTTTATGGCATTTTCAAAATCATTTCCAAAACAAAGCAAAACAAGCGCTTATCCGCAATGGGAGGAAATAACCCTCACTAATGAAGAGGAAAGGCAAGAAGAGGGAAAGGCAAGAAGCGAGAATATAAGGCTGTTTAAAGAATGCATTGAAGATGCAAGAAGCATTATGAAAGAAAAAGGGCTTAAGGATTATCAAACTGATTTAGTAAATATTGCAACAGCTCTTTTTGAAAAAAGGGCTTCCCATGTTGTTTATTGGAAGGAAAGCAAAGCCAAAGAGAAGTTTGATGAGATGTTCAGCAAGCAGTAATCCTATTACTTTGGCCTTTTATGCCCTGCATGATACATTGCAGCATCTGGGCCATATGTCATTGAAATCATAGAAGCTATAAACATCAATATGAAAAAGATAGTAAAGGCAAAGCCCCATCTTTCATTTCTCGGAAAAACATATATGGCAGAGATAATAAATCCAACTATGCTAGTAATCATATAGCTTCCTGATAATGGAGCAACATTAAGCATTCTCATTCTATCACCCTTTTTATTTGCTTTTTATGCCCTTATTTCTGAATTATTTAAACTTAACGAATTTCAGCTTATTGAGATTTTTTCTTGCGTCTTCTATGCCTTTATTAAAATCATTCATAAATTTTTCCATTTTACTGCATGCAATCTCTTTCAATTCGCCGCTTGTCATTTTTCCAGACTTATAGCTGCTATAGATTTCATTAAGCTCGCTGTCATCTTCAACCAAATGCTGCTTCATCAGCTCAAAAACCATATCCTTCTCTATCGCAGCTCCTAACCTTCGGTGCTCTTCTAAAGTATCTCTGCCGCCGCTCAAGGCATTTTTTATTTTCCTTTTTACTGATTTGATGTCTTCTGGCAGCTCTATGCAGCTTTCCGGCTTGGACTTGCTCATCTTGATTGAGCCATCCAAAGATGGAGTGTACTTATGATAAAGCCCCGAAGGCAAAAAGAACTTTTTTTCTTTTGTCCTCCTTACTATGTCCCTTGTTAATCTGATATGAGGATCCTGATCAATCCCTACAGGAATAATTCCGGGCTTGATTTCCTTAAATTGCGGATACAAAATGTCTGCTACTTGTGCCATTGCTCCCATTATCCTTCCAGGATCAGCATTGCCGTATATAGCTTCAAACTCATTCAGTGTAATTTTTTTTGCAAACTCATAAGCGGCATTCATTACTTCCTTGTTATCTGACTGAAAATAAAAAACTGTTTTTTCTATATCCAAGCCAAGAGCAACATAAGCGGGAATATGAAAATCTATGGCAATTTTTCTTGCATTCTCCACTGTAATTCCGCGTGTGGAAGCTGCCTCCAAATCAGCAACAAGAATGTAGGTATCTGCGCCATGCCCCTGAAAATACTTTATGTTCTCAACGACCATCTTAGTGCCAAAATGTATTTTCTCATTGGAGGGCATTATGCCGCTAAGAACGTAAAATTTCTTCTTCTTTTTGATGCAATCAGAAATAATTTTTAAGTCTCTGCCGGCAAAAACAACATTTCTTCTCATTATTCTGTTCGGCTCTGGAAACAATTTGCTGTCAAAAACCTCTAATCCAAAGTCTTTCACGATTTTTCCATAATCCTCCAAAAGCCCAGAGCCCCAAGGGTCAATTATTTTTTTCATAAACCTCCAATTTTTATTTTAGTTTATATATTTTTGCTCGGAAAAGTTAGTTATTGAATCCATTATTCTTTTTATTGCTCCTGCTTTATTTTTGCTTTTGAAAATAAAAGAGCTTACCACCAAAATATTTGCGCCTGCTTTTACTGCTATTGGAGCTGTCTTATCGTTAATGCCGCCATCCACTTCTATGTCCAAATCAGGTTTTAATCTCCTTAATTCCCTTACTTTCTCCATGCAGCTCTCTATAAATTTCTGTCCGGAAAAGCCCGGCTCAACAGTCATAATTAACACCATATCAACTTTATCAAGGAATTTTTTTATTTTATCCAAGGGAGTTTTTGGGCTTATTGCAACACAAGGAATTATACCATTTTTTTTAATAAAATCCAATATTTTTTCCGGATTTTTGCATGCCTCATAATGGATGGTAATATTCTTGATTTTTAATTTTTTGTTTGCATTGATAAATGTTTTAATGTATTCTTGAGTTGGCTCCTTGACCATTAAATGCATATCTAAAGGGACTTTTGTGCTGAATTTTTTAAGAAGCTCTGCCTGCTGCGTTATATTCGGGACAAACTTATTATCCATTATATCAACCTGCAATAAGTCAGAATAATCCTCAATATCTTTTATCTCCTCTTGCAATTTATGCTGATTGGCAGATAAAATTGACGGCACAATTTTTATTTTTGGCATTTTAAATAGATTATTTCTTCTTGCATATAAACATTGCATGGTCTTTTTGGTATGGCTCCAAGTTTTTATAATCTACTATCGTAAGCTCCTTCTCAATTTTTTCCCTTACTTCTTTAAAGATTACGGATGGCTTTTTTGTGACATCTATGCTTCTTGCCTTTACTGCAATTATTGCATAGCCGTCTTTTTTTAAAAACGCGTTTATATTTTTTAGGAATATTTCAACTTGATTTTTCTGCGCAATATCCTGGTAGATAACATCAACAATGCTCATTCTTTCAGCAAGCGCCTTTGTATTATTTGCGTCAGCAAGTATAGCTCCAATATTTTGCCTTCCATTACAATTGAAAATCAGGTCTTTCATTACTCTGGGAGAAATCTCAACTGCAAAAACAAAGCCATCTTTATTAGCAATGTCAGAAACATGGCTTGCTGTTGTGCCTGAAGCGCTTCCTAAGTATAAAACAATATGTCCTTTTCTCAAAAAAATATTAGTGCAATTGTTTAGAATTGCAGCAGCCAGCTTGCTTTTGTAAGGGTTCCATTCCCTGTATTCCGAATTATTCTGCACCGCAAAAATTTCATCATAAACTTTTTTGCCTGGATTTAAATTAAGGGTATATAGCTTCCTGCTTGCTTTGTCCTCATAGACTTCGAATATTTTTGATTTGGTTATCATTTTTATTTTTTAATGTGTTTTTTATTGGGCTAATAGCTAATAAGGCATATTAAACTTTTCAATCAGATATTTTTTTAGCTTGTCTCCAATGAATTTTCCTTTAAAGTAATCAACTTTTACTGCTATGCAGAGCTTATCGGCCAATGTTCTGGCAATTTTTCCATGCAATTCTTTCTTTGATTTCTGTATTAATGGATGCTCATGCAAAAATCCATACTTAGGGGCTAAATTCCTTTTTTTGTTCCTCATGTGCCTGAATAATGCCTTTTCTGCTCCAAGCACCTGTATTGTGGAAGCGGGCATTTCAGCTATTTTCTTAAGGCTGCCTGCATGGCTTAACAGCTTTGCTGCAATTGATGCGCCTCCAACTTCCATAAAATTCGGGCATGTTTCCTTAAGAATCTCACTAAGGTAATTTTCATAATTTAACTTCAGTTGATATAAATTTTTAATCTGCGAGGCTAAAAGCAATATTGTAGAAACGTCTTTTTCTTTAATCTCAGCTCCCATGGAATCATTTTTGCTTATGTTCCATTCCTTGAGAATCTGCATTTTTGGCTTGTTTATCACCAAAGAAACAAATTTTTCGTGCTCTTCAACAATATAAGAGATTTCTGGATTATATAGGGAATACCATTCTCTTAGCCTCTTAACAAGGAGATTAGTAGTTTTGTTTATTTCCTCAATGCAGCTTATTGTTTGTGTTATCAATTCATCTGAAGCAACTGATTCCCTTATTGAATTTTTAGTAATATCCAAATTTTTTTCGTGGAAGTGCTTAAAGTACTTGCTGCTCTTAAAATGCAATAATATATCAAAAATATCAGCATCATTTGGAAATTCAGGATTGTGCTTCTGCATTAGTTTTTTTTCGTAAAAGCTTTTGTTTCTATATTGCTGGGCATTTTCAAAAATTATGCTGTCAGCAATCTTATGCTTCCCGTCAAATACAAAGCAGCCTATTATGTTTGAAAAAATAAGTTTTGCCATAAATCAAAAGAAGCATGCCTGATTTTTAAATATTTGTTTATCAAAACATATTTATATGCCTCTTTCGTTGTAAATTATATGCGACATAAAATACTTGTAACAACAACAACGTTTCCAAGATGGGCAAATGACACCACGCCCAGATTTGTTTATGAGCTTTGCGAAAGGCTTGCCGCTAAATATGGGGTAATTGTTGTTGCTCCTCACGCGCAAGGCTCCCTAAAAAAAGAAAAAATTGGGAAATTGGACGTCAAGAGATTTGCATATTTTAAGCCTGAAAGCATGCAGAAGCTGTGCTATAACGGAGGCATAATGCCCAACATGAAAGAAAGCTTTCTGGCAAAAATACAGCTTCCTTCCCTTATATTTTGTGAATTCATTGCGTGCAGAAAAATAATGAAAAGGGAAAATGTGAGCATGGTGCATGCCCACTGGATATTGCCCCAGGGGTTAGTTGCTGTTTTTCTGAAAAAATTTTTCAAAGTTCCTTTATTGGTTACAGTGCACGGCACTGACTTATTCCCGTTAAAAAAAATTTTTTATAGAATGCTTCAGAACTTCGTAATAAAAAATGCGGATTTTGCCACAGTTAACAGCAAAGCTACAGAAAATGAGCTTTTGCAGAGGTTTCCTGAGCACAGCGCTAAAATAAAAACAATTCCAATGGGCATTGACATAAAAATTTTCAGAAAAATAAAGATAAAAAAGCCGAAAAAATATTCAAAAAACAAAATACTGCTTTTTGTCGGAAGGTTAAGCGAGCAAAAAGGGCTGCAATATCTCATTGAATCATTAAGTAGCATAGTTAAGCGTTATCCGAAAGCGAAGCTTTTGGTAATTGGAGAAGGCGCTTACAAAAAAACGCTTCAAGAGATAGTAAACAAAAAAAAGCTTGGAAAATATGTGGAATTTTTAGGCGCAATGCCGTCTTCAGAGCTGCCAAAACACTATAATTTTGCCGATGTTTTTATTTTGCCCTCGCTTTCCGCAAAAACAGGCACAGAAGCCCTCGGCTTGTCCCTTTTAGAGGCTATGTCATGCGGCTGCGCAGTTATAGGAACTGATGTTGGCGGCATAAAATATATAATAAAAAACGGCTACAATGGAATAATTGTCAGGCAAAAAGACAGCAATGCAATCTCAAATGCAATCATAAAATTATTAGGCAATAAAAAAATGGCAGAAAAATTTGGAAAAAATGCTGCTGAATTTGCAAGAAAAAACTACTCTTGGGAAAATGCTGCAAAAGAATTTATTAGACTTTATGATAAAATACTAAAATGAAAATTTCCTTAAGGCTAAAGCTGCTGCTGTATAAATTTTTTTCCGGTAATTTTGGAAAAAAGCTGCTGAAGGCTATTTCCTTTGGCGTTAAAGTTAAAAATTTAGGCTCTAATTTTAATCCCAAGAATGCAAAAAAAAGGAAATTTTTTGTGGTTATAACAGTTGACACTGAATCTGGCTATGTGAATAGCGATGAAAGAAGAGTATGGCAGAAAGAAAATCCCAACGCGTTTGTTGGGTATTATTATGGCATTGCAAACTTATTAAAAATTCTTAGCAAGCATAATGCAAAGGCAACATTTTTTCTTTCAACGCAATGTTTTTCAGCCAAAAGCTTGGAATACGAAAAAATAAGGAATGCGATAATTAATGCCGCAAATAATGGGCATGAAATAGGATTGCACTTGCATCCTGACTCTGATTTTGCAATACAAAAAAAATTATTTAAAAAATTTAATGCAACAAGCGCATTTTTTTATAGCTATAAGGAAAAACACGAAATAATAAAATCAGCCAGAGAAATAATAAAAGAGCATCTTGGAAAGAATGCAGAAAAAAAACTTATAAGCTTCAGGTGGGGCAATTGGGCTTTGGATACGGAAGGGGCAAAAGCGCTGCAAAAGCTTGATTTTAAGATTGACAGCTCTGCAACTCCGGGAATTAAAGGGCATTTAAATGATGGAATGAAATATGACTGGAGTAAGGTAAAATATCATTACCCATGGAAGCTAAGCATAACCGATTACAGAGCAATAAATCATAATAATTCTGGCATAATTGAAATGCCAATTGCAACCTTTAGTTTCTTTGGCTTGAATTTAAGGGCTGACCCATTGTATTCTGTTTTGCTCAAAAAAGCATTTATGGAATATTACCTCAAGGCAGACAGAGCAAAAAAAGCCTTTCCGTTTGTTGTAATAACTCATAGCTCAGAAGCAACTTATAAAGACGGCAATATTGCGCAAACATTAAAAGATTTGGAAGATTTCATTATTTTTGCAAAAAAATTTGAGGATGTAAGATTTGTTAGCTTAAGGGAGGCTTATAATCAAAATTTCCGCCAATCTTTAATTGGCGGAAATGCATTAACCGCAACCACAAAATAATATGTCGGCCATCTTTTTGTAATGTCTAAAAAATCAAGCAAGCTGAAAATCTGCGCAGCGACATAAAAAGGATAAAACAAAACAACTGAAAAAAATTTCGCAATTCCCTTCAAATATTTTGGAGCTATCAAAGGCAATCCCTTGATTAATGAATGGATTAAGACTGTAGGAAGATTAAAAATTCCTCCAATTGCTTTAATGTCTTTTATTATAAAGCCGCTTAATATTTCTCTCAAGCCATACTCGGTAAAGCGGTATTTGTCATAAGGAGCATCATGTATCGGATAAATAAATGGAAGAACAAGCACAAATTTCCCATTATGCTTTAAAACCCTCTTTATCTCATTTATTGATGCAAAGGGATTCTTAAAGTAATAAAATGAATTAATGCTTATAATTTTGTCAAATGAGTTATTTTTGAAAGGAAGCTTATCTGCATCGCCAACAGCATGCGTTATTTTTGTCTTAACTTTGTCAAAGCATATTATTTTGCCTTTAATATTCTTATGGTAGTTTGGATTGTTGCCGCAGCCCAAATCAAGAATTTTGTCGTGCTTATTGATAAAAATATTAGTGATATGCCCTTTTATTTTTTTTGATATTATAAAAAATTCGAAAATCATTTTCTTGCCTTTACAATAATATAATGGCTATGATAGGGGTCTATACCTGATAAGGGTTTTGCCATTAATGGAAGCAATGGGTAATAGCCAAAGCCTTTTATAAGCTCTATTTTTAAATTAAAGTCATTTAACAATCCTGTTAAGGCTCTGGTTGTCATAACCTTAATATGCTCTAAGTCCTTTGTTTTATTTCCATAAAAAACCTTATCGAGCCTTTTTTTGTTTATTTTTTTGACTAATGAAATATCAGACTCGTAATCCGGCTTTATTGTAGGGCCTGAAAAAGGCTGTAATCCGAGCAGCAAAGCAAAGACATTGTGCCAGCTTGCTAAATTTGGAGTTCCTATAACCGCATAACCGTTTTTTTTTAGCACTCTGTGGATTTCTGATATAAAATTTCTCACATCGACAAGATGCTCTATTACATGATTGGCAATTACAACATCAAAAAAATTATCTTGATACGGGAAACTTTTGTTTAAATCGGAAACTTTGACCTTTACGCTGTTTTTTAATGCCTGCATGGCTTTTTGCTTGTTTATTTCTATCCCGTAAAGCAGGTTTGTTCCTATAAAACTGCCAAACTTTTTTGTGTTGTTGCCATCCCAGCAGCCGCAGTCCAGAAGCTTTGCATTTCTGTTTTTTTCAAGAAGCGAGTGAAGAGAATTTTTATATTCTTCTTCAGTATTTTTGTATAAATAAGAAAAGTAACCCTTTAACATAAAATCAACTCCTGAACATGTCTGCAAGCAGCGCAAATGTCAAAAGCTGAAAGCCTATGCTTAATATCAGCACATTGAGCATCAACAATGCAATATGTCCTGAAATGCCTGTAGTAAAGTGCAGATAAACCATATAAAATCCGAGCAAAACTCCAATTGAGAATATCAAAAAGCCAATAATTCCAAAAAGCCTTAATGGCTTGTAGTCCCTGTAAATTCTTATAATATTAATCCATGCCCTCAATGCATAAGAAAAAGGATTCCTTATTAGCCTGCTTTTGTCTTTTCGTTTTGCAAAATAGATGGGCACTTCCTTAACTTTAAACTTGTTTTTAACTGCCCTTAAAATTTGCTCTTGAGTGTAAGTATGGTCGGACTTTATAGCCACTTTTCTGGCAAAATTGCCTGTAAACGCCCTAAATCCTGTTTGAGCATCAGAAATATCGGTTTCTGCAATCTGGGATACCGCCTTAGAGAAAGCAATGTTTCCAATACGGTTTATAAAGGGCATATGCTCTATTTTTCCCATAAACCTGCTGCCAAGCACAAGCTCATAGCCATTTTGTATTTCCCTGATTAATTTTGGTATTTCCTCTGGCTGATATTGCAAATCAGCATCAATATGGACAATTATATCTGCGCCAAGCTCCAAAGACTTCTCTATTTCTGTCCTAAAAGTTTCTGCCAGCCCATAATTTTTCGGATGGGAATAAACAACTGCTCCAGCATTTTTTGCTATTTTTGTCGTGCTATCTTTGCTTCCGTCATCAACAACAAGAATTTCGTAATTATACTTATTGCTTTTCATTATCTTATGTATTTTATTTATAACTGCACCTATTGTCTTTTCTTCGTTGTATGACGGTATTGTCACTATTATTTTCATAAGGCTGTTATTAAACTGCATCTATCGCATTTAATTGCATTTTTAATTTTTCTGGCTTTAAAGCCGCATTTGCAGACATACCCTTTAAGCTTTGCGGGATTGCCATAAACAAGCGCATAATCCGGAACATCTTTTGTTACTACACTTCCAGCGCCTATCATGGCAAACTTTCCAATTGTTATGCCGCATAATATTGTTGAATTTGCTCCCAAAGAAGCTCCGTATTTTATTCTCGTTTTTGCTATTTTCCAATCAGAATAGCCTTTTAATGTTCCATCAGCTTTTATGGCTCTCGGCATCAAGTCATTAGTAAAACATACATGAGGACCTATAAAAACGCCATCTTCAATTGCAACTCCATGATAGATTGACACATTATTCTGTATTTTCACCTTATTGCCAATAATAACATTTTCATCTATATAAACATTCTTGCCTATAACGCAGTCATTGCCTATTTTTGCGCCTTTTCTGATATGAGCATTATGCCATATTTTGGTGTTAATGCCAATATCATGGCTTTCTATAAAAGCGCTTTTATGAAAAAAACTGTTTTGTTGCATTATATCAACTCTTTTTATACACTCTTTTTATAATTTACGAAAATTTATAAACAAATTAATGCCTCATATTTCTGGATGTAAAAATTCCGCCAATTGCTATGATGGTAGTTTTTGACATTTGGCATCGTTTTGCTTTGGCATAGATCGTCATTGCCAAAACACTAAAAAATCCGAAAACGGATTTTTGGTGTTTTGATTAAAAGAAAAATGGAGTCTCTAACTGTATTAATTCCAGCACATAACGAAGAAAGGCTTATTGGAAATACTTTGCCGCATATTCTTAATTACTTAAAGTCCCTAAAAGTAGATTTTGAGATTATTGTCTGCATTAACAGCAGCACTGATAAAACAGAGCAGATTGTAAGCTCATTCAGCAAGAAAGACAAAAGAGTAAAGTACTTGCTAATAAAAGAAAAAGGCTTCGGAATTGCCGTCAGAAAAGGGATTAAATCTGCAAAAAAAAATGTAATTGTGTATATGCCTGCTGACAATGAGGTTGATAAAAGCTTTATTGGGATGGCGCTAAAGCAGATTAAGGATTATGACGTTGTTTCTGGCTCAAGATACCTCGATAAGGATTATTTGTTAGAAGACTTATTCAGGGACTTTCTGAGCAGGGCTTATGCCAAAATAACAAGGGCATTTATTTCAAATAAAATCACTGAGTGTGGAACTGTTAAGATGTATAAAAGCAAATGGGCAAAAGAATTTGTGGAATATTGCACGCGCGATGGCTGGGATTTTCAGCTGGAAGAGCTTTATCTTGCATTAAAGCACAAAAAAAAGATTGTTGAGATTCCCATAAAAGTTAATGAGCAAAATGAAAGGCAGTCAAAAGTCCATGTTGTCAGCACAACACTGTCACTTTTAAAGTCTGTTATGAAATACTGGATAAAGTTAAGAGTTTAGATTATTCAACAGAAACAGGCTTCCTTTGTATGCCCGATTCCAACATCAAGAGGGCTATTTCCAATGCTCTTAAGGCTTCCCATGGATTATCCATCAAAGGCTTTTTGTTTTTTCTTACGCATTCCATTAAATGCTCAAGCTCAAGTTTCAAAGGCTCTTCTTTTTTGATAGGATACTCTATAATTTTGCCTGAGCTTATGTTTCCAGAAAGAAAAACACTCTTGTAATAATCCAAGCCATTTGTCATCTGGCCGCTTTCTGAATTTTCATAAAATTTTAAAGTCTGCTCTTGGTAGTTGCCTTCAAGCACGCCCTTTGTGCCGTAAATATTAATTGTCCTGACTCTCTTTGGAGACACCCAACTGAATTCAGAAGAGCCGTTAATATCGGCTCCAATTTTAAACAGAGACTTGCAATAAATTGACACTTTCTCAGAAAGTATCAATTGAGAGTATACTTGTTTTATTTCCCCGATAAGGTAACTAATAATATCTATATCATGTATAGCCAAATCTATCAAGACACCAACATCTTTTATTCTTTTTGGGTATGGCCCTGCTCTAACGGTATTAACAAGATAAATATCTCCAAGCATGCCTTCATCAATGAATTTTTTTATTTGCGTCACGACAGGATTAAACCTTTCAATATGCCCTACTACAAGCAATTTTTTATGCTTGTCTGCAGCATCTATCATCTCCTTAGCTTCTGCAACAGTGGCTGATATTGGCTTTTCGACAAAAACATCTATGCCTTTTTTTATGCAATCTAATGTTATTTGCTTATGCTTGGCTGTCGGCACAGCTATCAAAACAACATCAAGATTATGCTTGCTTATCATATCCTTATAAGAAATATATTTGTTAGGCACACTGAATGTGTTGGAAACCTTGTCTAAAGTCTCTTTATTGGAATCTGATATTGCAACCAGCTTCACATTTTCCATGCCAAGCAGAACTCTTATATGGTTATAGCCCATTACGCCTGCTCCAATGACTCCAACATTTAATGCCCTGCTCATCCTATTTCAATAAAATGGTGCTATTTTTAAATTTTCGTATGGTATCTGCTAACACGCCATAAAAGGTTTTTGCGAAAGTCGGTGCTTGTGCGCAATTGCCAATTCTGAAAGCTCCGCAGGATTGTGATAAACGACCTGAGCAATGCCGCAGCATTGCGAGGTTGAGAGGAATGTATGGCTCCGCACAAGCACAATTAGATTTCGCAAAAACCCTGCTTCTCGGACAAAGCCATGTTAGCAGTTACTATGTAAAACTTTATAAATCATGTATTAATTCAATTTATGATGAAAGCTTTTGTCACAGGCGGTTCTGGATTTATGGGGCTTTCCCTTGCAAATAAATTGCTTAGCCAAGGGCATAAAGTCAAAATACTGGACTTAAAAGAGCCGGAGATAAAACACAAAAACCTTGAGTTTGTCAAAAAATCAGTAGTAAACGAAATAAAAGACGACATTAAAGGTAGCGACATATTATTTCATTTTGCAGCGCTCTTGGGAGTAGAAAATTCTGATAAAATGCCTTTGGAAACAATGAGAATAAATTTAGAAGGCTCTGTTAATGTGTTTAAATCAGCTATGGAAGCCAATGTTAAGGACATTATTTTTTCATCTTCCTCAGAAGTTTATGGAAATCCAAGGGAGCTTCCTATAAAAGAAGATAGCGTTAAAGGTCCCATTTCAACTTACGGAGTTTCAAAGCTTGCCGCAGAAATTTATGCTAAAGCCTATAATCATGAATGTGGAAGCAGCATAAAGATAGCAAGGTTTTTCAATGTATACGGCCCAAGGCAATCAAATAATTTTGTTGTGCCTATATTTATTGATAATGCCCTGCAAAATAAGCCAATTAAGGTTTTTGGCAATGGCTCGCAGACAAGATGCTTTACTTATGTGGATGATGCAATTGATGGCATCTTTAAAGTAGTTGAAAAAGGAAAAACAGGAGAAGCTTATAATATAGGCAATAATCACCCGACTACTATTTTGCAGCTTGCTGAGACAATAAAAGAGCTTGCCAACAGCAAATCAGAGATAATTAAAGTTGATTTCGGCAAGAATACAAGAACAAAGGAAAGAGAAATAGATTACCGCATTCCAGACATATCAAAAATGAATGCTCTTGGTTGGGAGCCAAGAATAAGGATTGTTGAGGGAATAAAAAAAATTCTTGAGTGGAAAAGAAATAATTAATGCCTTCCAATGCCCCTGTAAGTTATGCCTAATGACTTTATCTTCTCTTTGTCCATGCAATTTCTACCGTCAATCACTATTTTTATATTATTTTCCTTAAGGGTTTTTGCATCAATGTTTTTGAACATTTTATGCTCAGTTACTAAGATGATATAATCAGACTTTTTTAACAATTCATTCAGACTTGAAACATTTGATTTGGATTTTATGTAAGGATCAAATATAAAAATTTCTGCGTCCTTGCCTTTTAATATTTCAATTATTCTTAATGCAGGGCTTTCCCTTATGTCATCAACATCTGCCTTGTAAGCCAATCCAAGAATACCTATCTTTGCATTTTCAATTTTTTTGCCTTTTTTGTCCAGCTCTTCTTCTAAAAGAGACACTGTATAAGAAGGCATGCTCTCATTTATTTCTCTTGCCAAGGAAAGAAATTTGTGCTCAAAGCCAAGCTGCCTTGCTTTTGATATTAAGTAATATGGATCAATGCTTATGCAATGCCCGCCAACACCGGCTCCAGGATAATGAGGCATAAATGCAAAAGGCTTTGTGGAAGCGCCTTTGATTACCTCAATAATATCCACGTTTGCTTTATCAAAGCTTTTTGCCATTTCATTTACAAATGCAATATTCACATCTCTGAAAGTGTTTTCCATTATTTTGGTGGCTTCAGCGTCTTTTACGCTTTTTAGCTCGACAATCTGCGCATTTATTATGCTCCTGTAGAATTCAGCAGCCTTTTTTGCAGCTTCTTTTGTGATTCCGCCAATAACTCTTGGCAAAATGTCTATAGTCCATTTTTTGTTTCCTGGATCGATTCTTTCAGGGCAATGCGCCACAAAAACATCATTCTTGCAAGCGTCAATTTTATTGTTTTTTAAAATAGGCAGGATTATCTCTTCCACTGTTCCAGGATAAATTGTTGATTCTATTACAAGAACTGATTTTTTCTTTATTGACTTGGCTATTGATGACGCTGCATCTTTTAATGCAGTTAAATCAGGAGAATTGTCTTTATTTACAGGAGTAGGCACGCAAACTATAATAAACTCTGAGTTCGGAATGCATTCATTAGCATCTGCTGTCGCATAGATATTATTCTTAAGAGATTTTAACTTTTTAATTATATACTCGTCATCAATAGGGCTTTTTTTCTGGTTTATCAGCTCAACTTTGTTTTTATTTGTTTCAAAGCCATATACTTTATATCCTTTTTCAGCGCACAGGCATGCCAAAGGCAGTCCAACATATCCTAAGCCTACAATTGTGACTGTTTTCATTCGTCAAAAAAACTTAAGTTAATTTATAAAACTTGTTATAAAGTTTGCCGATTAAATTTGTTTAGTTTGGTGCATATAAGCCAAAGCGGTGGCGAATGCCGCCTTTTGCCGGCATCATCAAGCTACATAATAACAAAGTTCAGAGGGTTGGCTACGACGGAGCATGACCGATACTGCACTATAATCAAAAATGGCTACTCGCCACTTATCAGTTTATTTGACAAATTCAACACCTTCCATGCCTTTAAACATATAATCTCCTAATTTTATTTATCAGCTGGGTTGTAGAATGCCCCTTAACAAGAGGTATAAGCGCAATTTTGCCTTTATTTTTTTCTACAGCATCTTTTTCTATTATCTGGCTTATATTATAATCGCTGCCTTTTGCGTGTATATTGGGCTTGATTATCTCCAGAATTTTTATAGGATTATCTTCGCTGAAAATTGTGGCATAATCAATACATTCAAGCGAAGCTAAGGCTTCTGCCCTGTCATTTTCATTGTTTAATGGCCTTTTAGGTCCTTTGATTTTTTTAACAGAGCTGTCCGAATTTACTGCAACAATTAAGACATCTCCGAGCTTTTTGGCTTCCTGCAAATACCTTATATGGCCTATATGCAAGATGTCAAAAACGCCATTTGTTGTAACTATTTTTTTATTCTGCTTCTTTAGGTTTTCAACTGTTTTTTTTAGTGCTTCTTTAGTTAAGATTTTTTTGCGCATTTTAGCAAAAACCCTATATGACAACCTTTAAAACATTTATTTGTTTTAAAATCGTTGATTTATAGCCATACTTTAGTTCGATATTCAGAGGGCTTGTAAAAGTAGGTATATTTTTAAAATCTTCTTTGTCAAGTGTGCATATTGCAAAGCCCTGCCCGTTAAAAAGCCTTATCTTATTATTCTCAGCATTGCATTTCAGTTCTTGCTGTCCTAAAGTGACTTTTACAAGCTCCACTTTATCAAAGTCATCTCTTTCAAGCCTTTTGTCTCCATAAGGATTGCATTTTTCCAAAACCTCGCGGTTTATTACATCACCATTTCCAGCATTGCTTATGCTTATCTTAAAATGAATCTTATCAGATGAAACCTCCTCGTCAATTCTTGTAACTGCAACAGGCGCTCCTTGTGAGGTTAGAGTTTTGCTTTCTGCACTGCAAACCTTATTTTTTTCTAATGGGGCTGTATCAACACATACGCTTGCAGCAGCCTTTGTGGCATAAGAATAGCATAAAGTAGCCATAATATTGGCTTCGTATTTTTCAGCCCTTAATTTTTCCGATAAAATTTTTCCATCAAATTGGATATTATCTAAGCTGCCTTCAGGATAAGCAACAAATGCGCTCGGCAATAAAACATCTGCTAAATCCTTTTCCTTCTCAATATCAATAATAGATTTGTCAAAGCCGCTGATGTAAACCTTGCCATCAATTTTTTGCTCTTCAGTTTCAGGGTAAGCGCCTTTGTTTCTAATTTCCAATATAATATCCACAGGCACGTCTTTTTCTATTGTGTATTTTTCCTGAGGATAATCCTTAATAAAATCTATAGTAATCCCTTCTGTCCCCTTTAGCTCTTTGTCGGAAAAACTCTCTTCTTTTATGCAGCCAGAAATTATATTAACGGCAAAAAGCAGCAACATGACAAAAAAAATCCTTGGTTTTATAAAATCTGCCATTTAATCAGCCTTTTCTATTATTATCTCTTTTGATGTTGTAAAAGTATACCCGTAATTGGTATATATGGTTAATGGTGCGGTGAAAGCATCCTCATTTTTGCTTATTCCCTCTTTTGATTTGCATACCATTCTGTTTTCACCCTCTTCTGCATTTTCTTTAAGCAGTATTTCTGCATATTCATTTTGCTCCAGCTTATCAGTCTTGCTGCATTCTAATTCGTTTCCTGATAAAGATGCCTTTACAAGAACAGCACCAAAGTCTCTTGGAGCGAGCGCTTCACTGCTGCACGCATTGCTTATTTTATTAGCCTTTATAATCCTGCCTTCACCTTTATTCTCCATATAAATAACAAACTGCGGCCTTATCATTTTTTCATTTTCTTGAGGCAGTATCTTAGTTTCAATTTTTGTCACTGCAACAGGCGCTCCTTGCCCCTCGCTAAATTCAAGCACTTTCATTTCACAGGGCTTCTGCCTTCTTGCAGCATTTGGACTGGCATCAATGCAAACAGAAACATCAGCCTTAGTGCTGTAAGGATAGCATGCAGTCGCTAAAATTGTTGAAGTATGCGTTTCACTTGAGCCTATGTTTTTTGCGCGCGCATTAATTGTTAAATATTCACTATTACCTTCAGGATTTAAAATAGACTTGCCTTTAATGCTGAATATCTTTTCCTTTTTTGCGCTATCAGCATCCACATACTGGGTTTCAAATCCAAAAAACAATCTGCCATCTGTTATATCATAAGCCCCTTTGTTTTTTAGGTTTAATCCAACTTCAAAAATATCTTCTTCAAAAACCTTTTCAGGCATAAATTCTAAAAATTCCATAGTTAAGCCTTCTGTGCCTTTTCTGATTTCAATATCCGTTATGGGATTTGTATTTTGGCTTGATTTGCAGCCAGCCAAAGCTAAGACAAAAATCAGCACAATCCAAACAATTATTTTGTTGTGCATTTTAGGCATATTGCTCCATAATCCCGTCTACTTTATCTACATAGCCCAAATTTCCAGGAGCGCATCCAAAGCCGTTATAAGCCCTCAAAGCCCTATCCCAGCCAGTATAGTCCTTATATTGCTGGCAATTTGAATTTGAGACACTCGCTGCGTAATCCACGTCTGCATTAGGACTAATGACGTACTTACTGTAGTAATCTAATAAAATGCCAATTCCGCTTTTTATATTACAATCTAGATCATAGGCAGTTTCATCTTCCTTGCAGCCATATTTAACAGCACCGCCACGCACAAATACCTCTGGATGGGCATTACTATTGCCGTTTATTTGCATCACCCCACAATCCCCGCCAGAATTGCAAAGAACATTGGCTTTATTATTGGTCCCGCAATTTATGCTCCCATCCCTACAATGATTTAATCCGGATTCATGTTTAGCAATAGCCAAAGATATTGGAATGCATTTTTGCTCTGCAATGCATTTTTGCTCTGCAATTTTTCTGACTTTACTTTCAATCTCTCTTTTAACATTCTCGCTTGACTGCACTATCTGCACTGTATTACTGCCACTTGACGTAAACTCCTCATTATCTTTCTCAACCATCACACTTACAGGCTTCTCAACCCTGTACTCATATCTTGTTTTAACCTTGAAGTATTTTGTTGTTATTTTTGGACCTTTTAAAACTTTAGTGCTTGGCTGAAATCTGCATTTTACCTCTTCAAACAAGCTTTCTTCAGAAGACCTTTCCCTTCGCTCTTTTAATTTGATAGAATATCCATTGTATTTAGAGTCACCTTCACTAAAAAGCCTTGCGCATTCTTTTTTTCCTTCGTCAGCTTTATCATCGCATGATTTTATGCAATTATCCAAGCCGGTATTTTTGTAACTATTGCATGCTTTCCTGCAAGGCTCTCTTGCAAATTTTTCTATTGAGCCTTCACACTGCGGCATTTCATACTTATCCCAATTGCAGTCGTCAGTGGAGATTAAGCTTACAGATTCCGGCATTAAAATCACAAGCTCGCTTATTTTTTTTAGCTTTCCCTGCCAACCCTCATTATTTTTCAGCTCTATTGTCATTGACGGCTCTATCAGGTAATCATCACTTACTCCTATCAAAAATGTGCCTTCATGCGAGCTGGAAACCCCCATTTCTATCCTTAATGGACCATTGCTAAATGTTGCAATAGGATTTTTATCATCAATTTTAGAATCCTCAAAAGGGTCTATATTAACATTTGTCATTGACCTTAAAGTTTCCCTATTAATAAGATAAACCTTTTGCTCGGCTCCTGTCTCAAAATTAAATTCTGCAAAAGCAGTTATTGTGTTAGAGCCGTCTTTTAATTTGTCGCCTAGAAAGGTGCATGTAAAATCCTGCTCTTCCAATGAAAATACAGGGAACGGCTTTTCAGGAACAACTTTATAGGCATATTCTTTCTCATTTTTCCTGCTGCCGTCTTTATAGCAGCCAACCTGTATATTAATTGGATCGCTTAGCGCTTTGGCTTTTACAGTTCCCCATATTATCGCAGGCTCACTGCCGTAATATACAGAATCAGCAGGCTTCACATTTTCAAGATAAACACCTAAAGGCTCAAACCTGTTTTCTTCAACTTTGCCCGATATTGCGTAATCTATCCGGCTTTGCAATCCAACCCTAACCGAATTTTTAATATTGTTTAATCCTTTACTAAAATCCCCCCACATATCTTCCAATGTTAGTCCGCTTTTGTCTCTTACCCATTTAAATCCTACTCCCTGGGCTTGAATATCTTTATATGAAAACACAAATAATACTATCAAAAGCCCTATAAAAAAGGCAATAGAAAGTGTATTTTGTGTTTTGGTGTAAATATAGAATATGGTAAACACAAAGAAGAATGGGATATAACTGAAAAAAACAAATTTCTTTAGCAAAGCAAATCCAAAAAAGTCTATAAGAATTAAAAGAATCATAGATTTATAAGCTGCAGAAAAACCGTCGTAACTTGCTATAAATGTGAATCCAAAAAGCAATATGTATCCAATATGAATAATCGCTTTTATATTGCCCATCCATTGATTGCTGAGGAATAAAAATGACAGCGTAATGGCAAAAAACATAAAGCTGATGGATTCTTCTCCTAAAAATTCCCAATCACCTCTTCTCAATTTATTAGTGAGATATACAACTATCAGAAAGCCAAAAAGAGGAAAAGTAACAACTTTACTTATCACGTTCAGAGAACTCCAATTCAAGTTAATAAGATTTGAATCCCATACAAATCCGGTGTATCTTCCACCGAAAGCATTCATTAAGTCTATTACAAAAATCAGTAAAGCAACCAATAAAAAAATTGTGCCAGTGTCAGAACCAGTTACACCAACTCTGCTTCTTGAGCTAGCACTATTATCATATGCTCTCCCTTCAAAGCCAGGCTCCGCAGTTATAGTGCCGCTGTCGCCCATTCCCATTTTAATGCTCTCATTGTTTATGAATTTTTACTACGCAGAATTCTTTCCAACCATTATTATTTTTCCCTTGATTCTACCCTTATCTCAACAATATCAAGCTTTGTTCTTGGCTTTATCTCAATGAAATTGTTGCCTTCCTTCACAAAATCATTAATATTTTTTGAAAATATGTTTTTTTCTTGGTCTATTTCTGAAAGCCTGTTGTTTATGCTCAAGTCAGCCCTTTTATTCTGCCTATCATCCACAAATTCTATTATCAATATTATGTCCTTTGCTTTTTGAGTCCTATTAACTTCAAAGAAATGGACATTTGTTTTTACTTCCTTTTCCCTGAATTTAAATTCAATTTGCTCAACACTATAGCTTCCTTTGCTCGTTTTAAAAATTACCTTGTTTTCCCCGGCATTTAAAACAGAAACAGGCACCTGCTGCTCGTATGGGTCATCACAAACAGGCACTCCTAAAAATACCTCTCTATTGTTTACTAAAACCTGTAATCTGCCAACTTCATCAACATTACGGCAATATGGCACAAACCTTAATGCAGCGCTTTCTATATTTGCCAATTCTGCTCCAGTTAATGTGAATATATTCCTGCTTTCCTGCTTGCTCCTGTCTGTTATGTCGCCTATAATTTTTATGTCTTCTAAGCTATATTCATTTGTTTTCCAGAACTTGTAGCCAACGGAAGAAACGCTAAAAACAAGCGTGTTTTCCTTCATAAGCAGGCTCTTTTTTAATCTTACCGGCGCAACAGTCTCAGAGTTAATCTCATTTTCATATATAAGCTCATTATTTAGCTTAATTGCTAAGATTCCATCATGCTTTTTGGCTTTAAAGGATAAAATAACATTATCCGTATTTTCCAAGTCATTCACGTTAAAGCTAACGGATTTCTCTTTTTTGTCAAACCATGCGTTTCTTGCCACTAATGGATTGATTTTTTCAATTTCTTGGGCATTAGTCATTTCAAAAAGGAATATGTTTGGAATTGACTTGTCTTCTATGCTTTTAGCAACATCAATCCTGCCAGGAAATACCTTAAGCAATACATTTTTGTCTTCTTTCTCATCAATAGTTTTTTTTATGCTCTTGTTTTCAAGCAGCATTTCTCTTTCTGTCTCAGGTAGAAAAAGTATATATAATGCAATCAATCCAGCAATAACCGCAACTAAAACAGCAGCATTAATGCCCTGAGCTTTCCTCAAAAATCATCACCTTTTTAAAATAATTTTATTTACCCTAATGTGAAAAATGAATAGCTTTATATTTAAATGTTTTGAATTTTTGTATGCTTTAAAATGAAAATTATACACCAAGATTTTAAAAAAGGCGAAGTTAAGGTAAAAGTTGACAATCTCGATGATTTGTGGTATTTAAGCAGCATAGTGGAAAAAAATGATTTTATCAAAGGCAAAACCCTAAGAAAAATAAAGTTTGGGGATGAAACCCAAAGAAACCAAAAATCAGTAAAAAAGGCGCTTTTTCTTCTTATTCAGGCAGAAAGGGTTGAATTCAGCAAATTTTCAAACGAGCTTAGGATATCTGGAATAGTGAAACAAGGAACAGAAGATGTGCCTTTAGGCTCTTACCACACTTTTAATGTCGAAGAAAACTCAGTTATCACGATAATCAAGCAAAAATGGCTTAAATTCCAATTAGACAAATTAAAGGACGCCAGCAGTAAAGCAGATTCAAAAATTTTAATCTGCGTGCATGACAGGGAAGAGGCATATTTTGCGCTGATTAAAAAATATGGCTACGAGCTTCTTTCGCATATCAAAGGCAATGTGGCAAAAAAGGCAGATATTAAAAAATTTGAAGCCACTTTTTACAGAGATGCAGCAAAACAATTAAAAGAGTACAATTCAAGATATAAGCTAAACAAAATCATAATTGCAAGCCCGGCATTTTGGAAAGAAGAGCTGCTTAAAGAAATAGATGAAGAAATAAAAAATAAAATAATAATTGCAACGTGCTCTTCAGTGACTGAAAATGCCATTAATGAAGTGCTCAAAAGGCCAGAGACAGAAAAAGCATTAAAGCAGGACAGGATTGCAAAAGAATACAGGCATGTTGAAAGGCTTTTTGTAGAAATATCCAAGAATAATCTTGCTTGTTATGGATTGGAAGAAACAAAAAATGCAGCCATGTCAGGAGCTGTAAGCTTATTGCTGATAACTGATAATTTTATACAGAAAAAAAGAATTGAGAATCAATATAGCCCAATAGAGGAAATAATGAAAGCTGTTGATAACTCTAATGGAGATATAGCAATAATAAGTTCAGAGCATGAGGCAGGGAAAAAATTAGATGGCTTAGGAGGAATTGCAGCTATATTGAGGTTCAAGTTTAATACAACCTACAAATTTTCTGCCAATTGATGATTGCAGAAAATTTGTAGTTTTACTACCACAAATTATATATAACTATTGCTTAATTTGAGCTTATGGTTACTATAAGCCAAAGCTCTTTTGGCAACATAATATTGGGAATATTTGCTATTCTATCCCTTATTTTCTTCTCTAACAAGGTTATTGAAAAATCCATAAAAATAAGCAAAAGGCTTGGCATTTCCCAAATGTTTATAGGTTTAACAATAATCTCGATAGGAACAAGCCTGCCTGAAATAACAACCCATATTGTAGCCAGCATTGGCATACTAAAAGGAAACTTGGATTATTTTATAGCTTCTTCAACTGTTATCGGGATTAATATCGGTTCAGATATTGTGCAGCAGACATTTATTTTAGGGATCATAGGGCTTTTAGCTGTTATGCATTCCACTCCATTAAAGATGAAAAAGTCTTTCCTGAAAAAAGATTTTTTGATAATGATAGTTGCATCAGCGTTATTGCTTTTATTAGCAATAGATGGCAAAATAAGCAGAACAGAAGGCGCATTGATGTTTTTTGGCTATATGGCTTACTTATGGGCTTTATGGAAGAAAGAAAACAAGAGAAAAAATAATAAGGCACCTATTAACAAAAAAGATAAAAAGGGCTTATTCGCGGATTTTGCTTATATAATTTTGGGGATAATAATAATTTTCTTCAGCGCAGAATATATTTTAAAAATTGCTGAATTTTTTGTGGCAAACTATAATATAGGCGCCTCATTGATTGGAGTAGTTATCATCGGCGTTGCTGCCGCGCTTCCAGAATTTACCACATCAGTTACAGCTATTCTGAAGAATTCTTCCTCAATTTCTATCGGAACCTTAATAGGAAGCAATATAACAAATCCGATGTTTGCTCTGGGCTTAGGAGCTATGATTTCATCTTACCATGTGCCAAAGCCAGTAATAATTTATGATGTTCCTGTTAAAATAGCAACCGCAGTTTTGGTGATGTGGATGCTATGGAAAAATGAAGAGTTAACAAAGAAAAATTCAGCAGTAATGGTAGGAACATACCTTATTTATGCTGTGATTAGGCTAAAATATTTTTCTTTAGATTAATTTTATGCCAATATTAAACCAATATTAAAGATATCACTGCTTTTCCTCTTCTTCAGAATAAGAGGGTATAGCAGCCTTGCTTATAATCATTATGTC
This sequence comes from Candidatus Woesearchaeota archaeon, assembly GCA_016185955.1. Classification (GTDB taxonomy): domain Archaea; phylum Nanobdellota; class Nanobdellia; order Woesearchaeales; family GW2011-AR4; genus JACPJP01. The sequence goes on from JACPMQ010000032.1 coordinate 24,024, forward strand.
TCCTATAGACTTAACAAGCTGATGGGGCACAATAACTCCTTTAGCAGAACCAAGAACCTTGTTAAGGAAAGAATTTTTTGTGGCTCTTACACGCCATCCAAAAATCTTGTTTTGAGTTATTATCGCTTCCTCAACATCGCCAAAATATTCGCCTGTATCAGTAAATACCCTTATATCGTAAGTCTCAGACACGCTTTTCATCTTGAGCATTAAACATCACCTTTATTACTTCTAAATGATTTAAAAGGCACAAGTATTTAAAATCTTCGATTTTTAGAATGTTTTTTACTGGTATCTAAAATGGGCTATGAAAACCTTACAATAATAGGAACATCTCATATAGCAAGGCAAAGCCTTAATGATGTAAAAAAGGCAATTGGGGAGATAAAGCCAGACATAATTGCTTTGGAATTAGATAAAAGGAGATTTTACAGCCTTTTTAAAAAACAAGGAAAGATAAGCATTTATGCAATTAAAAAGGTTGGAATAAAGGGATTTGTTTTTTCTGTTATAGGAGCTTGGGCTGAGAAAAAACTCGGAAAAATTGTTGGAGTTGCTCCAGGCTCTGAAATGAAAAAAGCCATAAAGCTGGCAAAAAAACACAACATACAGATAGCATTAATCGACCAAGACATAGAAATTACCTTAAAAAAATTCTCAAAAAGCATTACTTGGAAAGAAAAATGGAATTTTTTAGTGGATATGCTTAAGGCTATTTTTTCCAAAAAAAAGGCTATTGAATTTGACCTTTCAACTGTGCCGAGCAAGGAAATAATAGGAAAATTAATAGAGAATGTAAAAGAGCGTTATCCTAATGTCTATGAAGTGCTTATAGAGGAAAGAAACATTATAATGGCAGAAAACATAAAAAAAATCATGGAAGAAAATAAAGACAAAAAGATTTTAGCAATTATAGGAGCAGGGCATGAAGATGAAATAATGAGGTTAGCGGCTCAGTAGAAATCCTTAACAAATATAAGTGGCTGCTCCAAAATAAGGGGCGGTAGGCAAGCAGAAGAATGTTAATTGTGCTATCAAAATGGCGCGTATGTGCAAAAATAATTTTGTTATATAGGCACGGACATTAATTTCCGTAAATAAATTATCCGTGCCTATATACTGCGGACTTTGACAATTATTACGGAAATCAAAGTCCGCTCGTATAGTAAGAAGAAAGATGCGCCATAAGATGCCTATAAAATAAGCATTATGAGGGAGATAGTTGATTTCAAAGATAAAGTGCAGCGCTACTTTAAATTTACTCCTTTAGAAGTAAAGAACCTTATAATTGCAGTTTCGGCAATAGCTTTTATAATCTCTTTTAGGGAATGGGGATACGGCAGAGAATTTAGCTTTAGGATAGGGCTTTTTAATTTTTTTAATGCGATTTTAATTGTTGCGTTATCTTTCTTATTCCACATATCGATGCAAAGAATATGGTCATTAGCTACTGGCTATAGGTTGGAATGGAAAATGTGGGGCTTAGGATTATTATTTGGGATAATAATGGCATTTCTGACAAATGGTGTTTTTTGGCTCATATTGCCCGGAGGCTTTATAGTGCACCATATGGCAGGCCATAGGCTTGGCTGGTTTAGATACGACATAAATTATTGGGCTTTGGGGGTTATTGCAGTAACAGGAACTTTTGCTACCGTAACTCTTGCAGCAATATTCAAAGCATTAAGCGGCTTTTTTACCAGTTCTATAATCCAGAAAGTCATAATTTTTAATTTAGTTTATGCTTTTTATAGCTTAATTCCCATCTCGCCTTTAGACGGCAGCAGAACCTTTTATGGCAGCAGAATGCTTTATGCATTCTCAACATCAGCTATTTTGGCTGCAATAGTATTGTTAAACCCTAAATTAAATATTAGCGTGGGGTTTTCCCTGCTCTCTTCACTTTTAATTGCAATAATATCGTGGGTTATGTACTACATATTTTTTGAGCACAAGGCTTGGGCCCCATAAAAACGATTTTTCCACTGTTCATAGAACGGCGGAATTTTTAAAAGACAAAAATAAAAATGGCAGATTTTTTTTATAAGAGCTGGGCAGAATTCTTTTTTTTTGTAGTTATGATTTTAGGATTTGTTTTTGCTTTATGGGCTACAAGCCATAGCCCATTTATCAGCTATATTGTTGTTTTTTTAAGCGGCATGATAGGAGGCAGACTGCTTTACTACAGAAAAAAAAATCTTATGTTTCCTTATTACATAATCCTTGCCGGATTTTTAATTGGGTATTTGTTTGGAACATATTACGGCAACAAGAAAGTTGTAATATTACTTTTTGTTTTGGGAATCTTGTTAAACTATCATCTTCACAATAAAGGATATATAAGGGATATAGCGTTTTAATACAAAAATTCCGCCAATCCAAGGTTGGTGGAATTTTTGATTACATTCCTCTCAACCTCGCAATGCTGCGGCATTGCTCGGGTCATTTATCACACTCCTTTGGAGATTTCTGAATTGGCAAATTTCAGCGGAGAACACAAATAATTTATTGAAGTAGTTTGTGTTCTCTAGCATAGTGGCGCAATAATTATTGTTCCATTATTTAGTTGCGCCACTATACGCACAAGCACTGAATTTCGCACCGACCCCATTTTACACGAAAATATATAAACAAAAACACATTCTTTAGTCGTATGGTCAATATCAAAAACTTTACGCCAAGGCTTTATCAGGAAACTATAATGGCTACATGTGTAAAGAGCAATTGTTTAGTTATACTTCCAACTGGTTTGGGAAAAACAAAAACAGCAATACTCGCATCTGCCCAAAGATTAAATTCTTATCCCAACTCAAAAATACTTTTTTTGACAGTAACAAAGCCGCTTGCAGAGCAAATATACAGTGAGATCAAGGACTGCCTTGATTTAGAAGAAAATAAAATAACGCTTTTTACTGGTGCTGTTGCGCCGGAAAAAAGGCAGGAATTATGGAAAAATTCTGTTGTGACAGTAAGCACTCCTCAATGCATAGAAAATGATTTCATTAATGGAAGGGCTGATTTGGAAAATGTTTCTTTGCTTGTAGCAGATGAAGCTCATAATGCGGTAAAAGATTACTCGTACACATGGGTTGCAAAGCAATATCATAAGAAATCAAGATTTCCAAGAATCATAGGGCTTACAGCATCTCCAGGCTCTGATATTGAGAGAATACAGGAAGTATGCAAAAACCTGTATATAGAGGAAATTGAGATAAGAACAGACAAGGATCCGGATGTAAAGCCTTACATATATGACATTAAGGTTGAATGGGTTGAAGTTCATCTGCCCCAGATATTTTTAGACGCAAGAAAATATTTGCAGGACTTCTTAAATGAGAAGCTTGAAAAATTAAAGAAATGGGGCATTTTAAAAAGGGCAGACTTGAGGTTTGTAAATAAAACTGACTTGCTTAACCTGCAAGCGCAATTGAGGGGAAGAGTCTCCACAGGAGAAAAGGATTTTGTAGTATGGAATGCAATTTCTGTATTAGCTGAAATAATGAAAGTCAGCCATGCCCTTGAGCTGCTTGAAACACAGGGAGTTATATCCTTATTTAATTATATGGAGAAACTAAACAGAGAAGCGCATTCTACAAAGGTAAAGGCAGTCAAGAATGTTGTTAATGACCTAAATTTCCGCTCTGCATTAGTTAAGGTATCCAAGCTGTATGAAGAGAAAATAGAGCATCCAAAGCTTATAGAGCTGCAAAAAATTGTTGAAAAAGAAATGAAGGAAGCAAATAAGAAAATAATAGTTTTTAACCAATACAGGGATAACGCCTCTGATATAAAGGAAAAGCTGAATAAGCTCCATGGAGTTAAAGCGCAATTGTTTGTCGGGCAGCTTAAGAAAAATGACACGGGCTTAAGCCAGAAAGAGCAAAAAAAAGTTCTTGACGACTTTAAGGGAGGAATATTTAATGTGCTGGTTGCGACATCAATAGCAGAGCAAGGCTTGGATATTCCGGAAGTTGACACTGTCATTTTTTATGAGCCAATACCCTCTGCAATAAGGCAGATACAAAGAAGAGGAAGAACCGGCAGGCATGGAGAAGGAAAAGCCATTGTCCTGCTTACCAAAGGAACAATGGACGAGGGCTTCAGATGGGCAGCGCACCACAAAGAAAAAAGAATGTACAGGAACCTTGAAAATTTAAAAAGGAAGCTTGCCTTTGTTGTAAGCGCAAAGCAAGAAAAGATTGCAAATTATAATAATGAAAGCAAAGTAAAGGTTTTTGCCGATTACAGGGAAAAAGGCTCTGCAGCCATAAAAGAGCTTATCGAGATGGAAGTTGAGCTAAAGCTTGATACGCTGCCAAATGCGGATTATATCTTGAGCTCAAGAGTCGGAGTTGAGCTGAAAACAGTTGAAGATTTTGTGCAAAGCATCATTGACGGCAGATTATTGGAGCAGATAAGGAACCTTAAAAATAATTTTGAGAAGCCCCTGCTTATAATAGAGGGCATAGAAGACATATATTCTGTGAGAAATGTGCATGCAAATGCAATTAGGGGCATGTTGGCTGCGATAACTGTCGGCTATGGCGTTCCGATTTTATACACAAAAAATTTTAGGGACACAGCAACCCTTATAAAGATTATAGCAAAAAGGGAGCAAGAGGAAACAAGCAAAGATTTTTTACTGCATCCGCAAAAAAAAGCGTTAAGCCTTAACGAGCAGCAGGAATATATAATAAGCTCGCTGCCTGGCATTGGAGCTGCACTGTCTAAGCCGCTGCTGAAGCAATTTAAAAGCGTCAAGAATGTAATAAATGCCGAGCGCAAAGAGCTTGAAAATGTCGAGGGCATAGGCAAAAAAACAGCAAAAAAAATAAAAGATGTTGTTGAGAGGCAGTACCAGACATTAGAGTGAAATAATCAGTACCTATGCAGGTAAATCAAATTAAGCCAAAGCGGTGGCGTATGCCTCCGAAAATTCCGCTGTTCGCAACAGCGGAATTTTTACGAGCCACCGCTTTGGTTTTTGTATCAAAAAAAAGGTGCTTACATAGATACTGATAATAGAGCAAGATAATAAAATGATAAAAGTAGCCGCTGCGCAAATTAAGATAAATAAAAATGCAGAAGAAAATCTTAATAAAATAATTCAATATATAAAAAAGGCATCATTTAAAAAAGCGGATATTATCTGCTTTCCAGAAGCTTCATTAATGCACAGCAAAAACAAAAACACAATAAATAAAATACCTTTTAAAAAATATCTGGAAAAAATAAAAATATCGTGCAGAGAAAATAAAATACACTGCATTTTTGGAACTAACTTTCTGAATAAGAATAAAAAGAATAAAATTACCAATTCTGCATTTTTTATCGATGATGAAGGCAAAGTGTTATATAAGTATGACAAAATAAACCTGTTCAGAAAAGAGAAGAAAACAATTAATTCAGGAATTTCAAATAAAGCCATAGAGACAAAATTTGGAAAAATCGGATTGATTATATGCTGGGATATTGCCCATCCGGAATTTGTAAAAAAAATAAGCAAAAAGGGCGCGTGGATTATTTTTTGCCCTTCATACATCAAAAATTATGGAAGAGAGCTTGAAAGCTATCTGCAAATTCCTTATGTAAGGGCTTTTGAGAATTCCTGCTATTTTGTTTCATGCGATTCAGCAAATGAGGAATGCGCGCAGTATTCTGTTATATGCAGCCCATCTAAAATTCATTCAAAAATAAAAGGAAGGGAAGGAATTATTTTTGCAAATTTGGACAAAAGAAAAATTGTTGGATTAAGGAAATTCTATAAGCTTATTGCATACTAGCTGTATACCCACTAAACTATTGGCTATAAGGCTTCCCGCCTAAAATCTGCCCTCTGGAAGAATAATAATATTTGTAGTCGTATACAAATTTTTCAATGGAAAATTTAACTCTCACTAAATCCAATCTTTTGATATATGAAAATAACTGGACTGTAAGCCCCATTCTGTTCAATAGCAGCCTGAAAAATTTTAATCCATGCTTTATTAAAGGCGCAAACACAGATTCCCGAACAGATTTTTTTAAGAGAAATTCCTTGAATTTTCTTGGGATATATGGTTTTTCCACAACAGAATACATAAGATTCAGGTAGTTATTTTCCATGCCGCTGTAATGCTTTGACAGCACATCATAATCTTTTGATATTTTGCCGTCTTCTAACGCTTGCTTATGAATGTCTGTGTTTGGAAAAAATGCCAGCGAAAATACGGACAAAGAATATGGATGTGGTATGTCCATTGCCAAAATTAATGTAGCCAATTTGTCCTCATCTGTTTCCCAAGGATTGTCTGTTATAATATCATAACTGGCTCTCACTCTGTCTTTAAACTTATTAATTATTTTGCATGCCTCAAGTATTCTCCAGTTGGGATAATTTCGCTGGTACAACTTTTGAATTTTAGATGATCCTGATTGTATTCCCATTCTTAGCCTATACATTCCTGCTTCGACCATAGGCTTTAATTTCTCTTCTCTGATAACCATTGGCTGGCCGCCGGTAACATAAATTGGCAAGCCCATAACCTTAACATAGCCATCTCTAAATTCCTCAAGCTCTTCCTTGCTGTAAAAGAAAAAAGTGTCATCATCAATTCTAAGCTCGCGGAAAAAAGGAAATTTTTTGTAAATTTCCTGAAGTTCGCTAAGCACATTTTTAATTGGCCTCATCCTATGCTGATACTTAAATTGCTTGTTGATTATGTTATGGATGCAAAAAGAGCAGGTAAAGGGGCATCCAAAAGCCATTTGTGTTGCATAAACCTCGCCATAAAAGCATCTAAAAAGCCGGTAAGTCATTGGGATTATCTTGCCCTTAAATAAGATGTAATGGTCTTCCAAGTCATAATCCGGAGTTCCTATAAGCTCGATTTTTTCAAATTTTCCGCTTTGGTTTCTGAAAATTTTTCCATTTTGCTTATAAACAAGATTTATAATTCCGGAATAATCCTTAATTCCTTTAACAACTCTTGTCAGAAGCTCTAATAAAGTATCATCTCCCTCGCCAATGCAAATAAAATCCATCTCTTCCAGGCATTGTTCAGGATTTGTAGTTGGGTGAGGTCCTCCACCTATAACCAAAGTTTCAGGAGACGATTCTCTTAATGCTTTGATAATCTGCTTGGAATTATACCAGTAATTGCTCATGAAGGATATGCCTACAAGCTTGCTGCCCTTGCATAAATCAACCATTTGCTCCAATACTTTAGCGCCATACCTATTGGCAAATGGCTGCGGCAAAAAAATTATTTTGACTTTATACCCAAACTTTTTTAGGTAAGCAGACACTCTCCTTATGTTATAGCAGTGTATATCAGATGCAGTTGAAATAAAAACCATGTCAGCTTCCATTTTTGGCTCTCAACTGGTTTAACTATCAATACTATTTAAATTTAATTGAATGAAGGGCTTCTACCTGCCTTAATTTTGTATTTTTGAATAAAAATTCCCTTAAATTGTTGTTAATTTTTACTCCAAGATTTTGCAGGCTTGAGTTTAATTTTCCGTATATTTCTTTTCCTTTTTTGTCCGAATCAGTAAGGATAATGCATTCCTTATTGGATTTTGCTATTTCTTCAACAATCTGGAATAGCGGCTTTTTGCTTAATTCAATAATATTGCTGATTCCTAAATTATTTAGTGCTTTTTTGTCTTTCTTGCCTTCTACTATTACGACTGCCTTGGATTGTTTTATTTTTTCTATAATATCCAAAAATTCCTTCTCTAAAGGCCCCATTTCGAATATGGCTTAGGGGAGAGTAATATAAAAAACTTTGCTCCATGCTAAAGCAATAAAATTTTACAGTCGGGATTTTTGTTTTTAAAGCAACTTTAATATATTATAACGACATGCTACATAGCATGTTGCCGCTAAATGTAACCTTAAGCTACTATAAAAGAAAAGATATTCAAGAAGAAATTATTATGGCTGCTGCCAACAAGGAAGTTGCTGTTAGATATGATGATAAATTTGGCAATAGGCCTGATGTGCTTAAAAATCCAAATGATATTTTAGAGCTGGCAAAGCAGAAAGCTACTTCTTTTCATTGCTCTGAAGAGCTTTGGAGCAACCCTTTGCAATTAAATCCCAATATGAAAAAAAATGAATTAGACTCATTAAGGATAGGATGGGATTTGGTGCTTGACATTGATTGTAGTTTTTTTGAATATTCAAAGATTGCGGCTGATCTTGTGGTTAAAGCGCTTAAGTTTTGTGAAATAAATGGAATCTCATGCAAATTTTCCGGCAATAGAGGCTTTCATATAGGCGTTCCATTTGAGTCTTTTCCAGAAATGATTGGCAATGAAAAAACAAGGGATATGTTTCCTAATGCTGCAAGAAAAATAGCTTGCTACATAAAAGAACTGATAAAAAAGCCTCTTGGAGATAAAATAATGCAGCTTGAGAAAAACAATTTTTCCAGAGTAATGGAAAAAACAAAACAAGACGCTAACAAAATTACTTATTATGAGCAGAATGATCTTAATGATAAGGTTGCAAGACTAAATGTCGAGCCTTTCTTGCATATTGACACTCTATTAATATCCTCAAGGCATTTATACAGAATGCCGTATTCGCTGCATGAGAAATCTGGCTTGGCATCAATTCCAATAAATGCTGCTCAAATTCTGGATTTTAGAAAGGAGGATGCAAACCCAAAAAACCTCAAAATTTCCAAGTACATGTTTTTGGACAGGGGGAATATCGTTAGGGGAGAAGCCAAAAAGCTGATTATGCAGGCTTTTGATTTTACTTCAAAAATGGAAAAACAAACAGAATTCAAGATAAAAAGGGAATATACGCTCAAATCAGCAATTCCAGAAGAATTTTTTCCCCCATGCATAAAGCTGATAAGCAATGGATTATCAGACGGAAGAAAAAGAGCTTTGTTTATATTAATTAATTTTCTGGCAAGCCTTGGCTGGAAATATGAAGACATAGAAAACTACTTAAAAGAATGGAACAAAAGGAATAAAGAGCCATTAAGGGAAAATTACCTGCTGGGGCAATTGAGGTATCATAAGTCGCAAAAGAAAAAAATATTGCCGCCAAATTGCAATAGCAACATGCACTATATAGGAATAGGGGTGTGCAAGCCCGATAATTTATGCAGCAAAATTAAGAATCCCGTAACATATGCCCTAAGAAAATCGCCATTTTCGCAGAAATATGACAAACAGACAAAATAAAAAATTCATAGCAACCTTTATAAATACAAAACCATTCCTCGTTTTTTAAAATTAGCCTGAAAAGAAGGACTTTGCAAAAGGAACTTGATTCTAAAAAAGGACTTCAATAAAAGGCTTTTTTGCATAGACAGCTGTCTTATTCAGATTTATCTATGCTAATACCTCATGTAAATTTAGAAATAAAATAAAAAATGCCAACAACAAAACAGCCAAGAAGAGGAAGTCTGCAATATTGGCCAAGAAAAAGGTCAAAAAGAGCTTTTCCTAGAATAAGGATTTGGCACAAAACAAAAGAAACAAAAGATGTAAAGCCTCTGGGATTTGCAGGCTACAAAGTCGGCATGACTCATCTCATAATAAATGACAACAGAAAAAGCTCAACTACAAAGGGCATGGATATCTTTTGTCCAGCGACAATTATTGAGTGTCCTCCTTTAAAGGCTGCTTCTATAAAATTTTATAAAAAAACCGTAAATGGCTTAAAAACTGTTTCTGAATTTTGCGCTGATAACCCTGAAAAAGAGCTTGCAAGGGCGATAAAATTGCCGAAGAAGCAAAGCATGGCTGAAAATAAAATACCTTCTGATTTTGATGAAGTAAGATTATTGGTTCATACAATGCCGAAACTCACAGGCATAGGAAAGAAAAAACCAGAGATATTTGAAATAGCAATTAGCGGCAATAAGGAGGAGCAGCTTAATTACGCAAAAAATAAGATTGGAAAAGAGATAATTGTAAGTGAAGTGTTTAAAGAAGGGCAACAGCTTGATGTGCATGCAGTGTCCAAAGGAAAAGGCGTGCAAGGTCCTGTAAAAAGATTTGGAATTTCACTAAAGCACCATAAATCTGAAAAAGGAAGGAGAAGGCCAGGAAGTTTAGGCGCATGGAATTCTCAAGGGCATATAATGTGGAGAACATCTCAGGCAGGAAAAATGGGATACCATGCAAGAGTTGAGCACAATAAATGGCTTTTGAAAATAGGCAACCCAAATGAAATAAACAAGAAAGGGGGTTTTCAGCATTATGGTGTTGTTAACAATACATGCATACTTATTAAAGGCTCGGTAATTGGTGCAAAAAAAAGACTGATACGCCTTACAGAGTCATTTATGCCAAATAAGTCATTGATTAATATTTCACCGATGATAGAATATGTGCATTCAAATCAGTTAAATCAAAAATCCGCGTAAAATGAAACTAAATGTTTTAGATATTTCAAGGAAAAAAGTAGGAGAGATAAACTTACCAAAGCAGTTTCATGAAGGCATAAGAACAGATTTGATAAGCAGAGCTGTGCTTGCAGTACAAAGCAACAAGAGACAGCCTTATGGCGCTATGCCCAGAGCTGGCTTAAGGCACTCCACAACACTGTCAAAAAGAAGAAGGCGTTACAGAGGCTCTTACGGATTTGGCATTTCGAGAACTCCTAGAAAAATTTTGTCGAGAAGAGGGACAAGGATGTATTGGGTAGGTGCATTTTCGCCAAATACTGTAGGCGGCAGAAGAGCACATCCGCCAAAAGCTAACAGGATTTTCAGCAAAAAAATCAACAAGAAGGAAAGAAAGATGGCAATAAGAGCAGGCATTTCAGCTACAATCATAAGCAAATTGGTGAAGGAAAGAGGGCATGTTCTGCCTGAAGGCTACCCATTTATCATTGACAGAAAATTTGAGGATATTATTAAAACAAAAGAAGTAATAACTGCATTAAAGGCTTTTGGGCTTGAAGAAGAGCTAAACAGGGCAGCCCATAAAAAAGTCAGAGCCGGGAAAGGCAAAAGAAGAGGAAGAAAGTACAAAATGAAAAAGGGGCCCTTAATTGTTGTTTCAAAAGACGGCCCTTTGATGAAATCAGCAAGCAACATTCCCGGAATAGATATTGTCAATGTAAGAAATCTTAACGCTGAGCTGCTCGCTCCAGGGGAATTTCCTGGAAGATTAACCTTATGGACAGAAAGCGCAATCGAAGCATTAGAGAAAGAAAAATTGTTTTTATAAAATGGACCCTAACAAAATTATCAAGTACCCATTATCTACGGAAAAGGCAATAAGGCTGATGGAAAGCCAAAACAAACTGGTTTTTGTAGTGGATATTGATTCAGACAAGAAAATGATTAAGGATGCAATTGAAGATTTATTTAAGGTAAAAGTAGAAAATGTAAATACCCATATGCAAAACGGAGAAAAAAAGGCATATGTAAAACTTTCAAGTGAAAATCCCGCTATAAATATAGCAACCCAATTGGGTCTTATTTAAATAAAATAGCAAGTGTCAAAAAACCAAAGTCGGAGGTAAAAATTCCAGCGTTCAGAGAACGCTGGAATTTTTAAAATGGGAAAAAATTTAATACAACAGGCAAGAGGAAAAGGATCGCCGACATACAGAGCGCATTCATTTAGATGGAAGTATACAATAGGATATAGAAAGTATGACGAAGTAGAAAAAACTGGATTCATCAAAGGCAGAGTAGTTGATATCATTGATGGACCGGG
>JACPMQ010000033.1 GCA_016185955.1 Candidatus Woesearchaeota archaeon
ACCTGAGCAACATGAAATGTTGCGAAGTTGAGAGGTAAGTTAAGGCTCCGCACAAGCACGAATAAGAATTCGCAAAAACCTCACTTCTCGGACAAATCTATGTTAGCAGATACATTTTAGTAACTACAAACAATATAAGTGGCTGCTCCAGAGCCGCGCTACAGGCAAAATAGCGCATCTTGATTCTTTTTTATCATAAAAATATCTTACAGATACACGCCATTTTGATAGCACAATTAACATTCTTCTGCCCGCCCACCGCCCCTTATTTTGGAGCAGCCACTTTAAGTTTCATATATCTTTAGAATAAGAGGTGTTAGCAGTTACGTTTGTGTATTACGCCTTTCCCCTGCTTTCGCCATAAATAATCCCGGAAGCAATCAAATGCGCGATTCTAAGAGGCTCTGGTATAAAGCTTCTTGTGCATACAATCTTCAGCAATTCCTTTGCCTTATCAATTTCTATGCCAATAAGCTGCACATATATGTTTTCCATTTTGATAATTTTGCCGGCTTTTTCTATTAATCCTATCTTATTTTTTTTATTTAGCTTTATTAATGCCTCTTTGATTTTTTTTATATTCGGCATTTTTCTCATTACAACAATAACAGGCAACCTTGTTTTTTTGCTTAATTCCCCAACATCAATAACATTAAAGCCTGCAACAGCAATCCCATCAAGAAAAACGCATTGCAGCTGGGGCTTAAACTTGCTTTTGTTTATCATATCTGCTAACTTCTTTGTAGCATTGCTGCCGTCAATGCTTGCTTTAGTGGACAAAATGCCTTCCAGCCAAGAGCCCCCGCGAAAAACAGTTGCAATAATCAAAGCATTCCCTTTCTTAAACTTGTTGAAAGGCGCATCATCAATTCCCAATACTCTTATTTCTTTTTTCATGATTTCAAATGTGCACCCTTATTTTGTATTATTAACTCCATGCCCCCTTTAAACGGCATGTCGCTAAAAACAGAATTGCCGAGCATAATCATGGATGCGTTTCCATTCTTGCTTTCTATGCCATTTATTAAATTAATAACCCTCTTATTTTTTAGCAGCCCGCTTTTAAGCGAAAAATCCTTAGAAATTTTTATCAGGTTTTTTAGGTTTATTTCGCTTATGCCCAATTCTCTGATTTTTTTTAATGCGTAAAGCCCTGCATTGTTAATTTGCTTTTCTTTGCTTTTATCAGATATTATTTTTTTTGTGTCAATGCCGCTAAAATATTTGCAATATATTTTTTTGTTTTTTAGATTTTTATTTTTTATAGAAAGCCTTTCCGCTTTAAACATATAGCTCGGCTTGTATTTGGCTAATAAGCCGCCGTAATACTGGTTGATGACATCTCCTAGTCCAGTCATGTTTTTTACTTCTGCTATGTGGGCTATCAACGCAAGCTCTTTTCTGGATTTTTTCAGCTTTAACAGTTTATTAACCGAATATGCTGCTGCAAGCGCGCTAGCTCCACTAATTCCAAAGCCGCAGCCTAATGGAAGCTCTGATTTAATATTAACTTTTATTTTTTCATCTGTAAGCATTTCTATTGCAGAATTAACTGTAGGAAAATTTATTTTTTTATTGTTTAAATAAACTTCATTTTTATCGCTGCTTTTATCCATTTTTTTAACAGAAACAAAAACCCCTTTATTGACAGTAAAGCCTAACCCCAAAGAGCCTGATTTTTCCGGCTTTTTTGTTTTTTTTATCACAAATATACAGCTTATATTTCCCGGAGCAAATGCTTTTGCATCTTTCATAGCACAAAGAATTAATTATAATAGTATAAAAATATAGTGATTATAAAAAGCCCCAGCAAAACCCTTGCGAGCATTGCCAGGGAAAAGAGGTGATAGTTAACTACTCTTTAGTAGAACTAATATAAAAACCTTTCGGTTTTATTAGCACTATTTAGTGGTAGAATAGTTGGGATAACTACATTTATAAATATTAATTCTTCCTTACTAAAATATGTCCAATACCCAAAAAGAAAAATTCAAAACAATGCACGGCGTCTTTGATGAATTTACAAATAGGACTCTATTCAAGCTTATAACAGAAGGGCATTTCAGAGGGTTGGAAAGCCCTATAAATGTCGGAAAGGAAAGCAATGTATTTTCTGCCTTGACAGAGGATGAAAAAAGGGTCATAGTAAAAATATACAGATTGGAAACTTGCGATTTTAATTTAATGTATGACTATATTAAGGATGACCCAAGATATTTAAATTTAAAGAAGAAAAGAAGAAAGGTTATATTTGCATGGGTGCAAAGGGAATTTAGGAATCTTATGAATGCGCGGGAAGCCCAAGTTAATGTCCCGATACCAATAATTTTTTTAAATAATGTATTGGTGCTTGAATTTATAGGAAACAATGATAAAATTGCGCCAAAGCTAAAGGATGAGTTGCCAAAAAACAAAAGCCTTTTTTTCAGCAAGATTATAGAAAACATAAGAAAGCTTTACAAAGCAGGAATGGTTCATGCTGACTTGTCAGCATTTAACATACTTAATTTCAATGAAACTCCTGTTTTTATAGATATGTCGCAGGCATCTACATTAAGAAATCCGAGAGCGGAAGAATTTCTCAGGAGAGATGTAAAAAATATATGCGATTTTTTCAAAAAGCGCGGGTTAAAGGTTGAGGAAGAAGGCACAATAAAAAAAATTAAGGAATATCAAGAAAAATAAACCAAAAAACTTAAAAAATGCCCAAATACAAATTGGTCTGCTTTGATGTTGACGGCACTTTAATAGATAATGTTAAATTCTCATGGCAGATATTCCATGACTACTTCCAAACGGATAAAAACAAGCGCGAAGCTGCAAGAAATTCATTTTTTAATAAGGAGATAAGCTATTTGCAGTGGGCGCAGCACGATATAAATATGTGGAGGGAAAAAAACGCGAAAAAGAATGATTTTTTTAATGCGCTTGGCAATTTAAGGCTTATGAATGGCGCAATGGAAACTTTAACCGAGCTTAAAAAAAATGGTTTGAAGCTTGCTATAATATCGGGCTCAATAAATATTGTTTTGGAAAAATTCATGCCAAACTACAATGAGTTTTTTGACGACGTTTTCTTAAGCAAAATTTATTTTGATGAGCATGGCAATATTATCAAAGTTGAAGCTACAGAGTATGACATGGAAAAAAAGGCTGAAGCGTTAAGATTAATTGCCAATAAAGAAAAAATACCATTAGATAAATGCGTTTTTATCGGCGATTACTTAAATGATATAAACGTAATGCAGGAGGCTGGATTAGGGATTGCATTTAATTGCACCCATGATGAGCTAAAAAAGGCTGCTGATGTTGTTATTGAGAAAAAAGATTTAAGGGAAGTTTTGAGGCATATATTGTGATGTTTTTATTCAATATAAAGAATTATCAAAAACTTTTACAAAGTTGATTTTAAATTTGTATCCATCTCATTTAGCGAGTCCTTCAAAATTTTTTTATTGTCATAATTGCTGCAAATAAAATTCAATTCTTTTTCGCTGGTTTTTAAGCTCTTAAATCTTTTTATTGAGCTTATTAATAATGGCATTGCCCTCATAATATTATCCACAATAGTTATTGTTGCATTCTTTGCAGTCCTTGACAATGGGTTTAAGTCTATTGTTATTACCTTTTTTCCGTTTTTTATTAATGCTTCTGTCCTGTCACCATCTTCTAAAGGAACAAAAACCACATCAGCTTTGTAAATTCCGTCTTTATTGGCATATTTCCTGTTGCTTTCAAGGAATTTTATCTGAAAGTTTTTTTGCGGCATTAAGACTTCTTTTGCGCCGTTTTTAATTAGATGCTCTTTTATCTTTAATTCGCGATGCCTTGATTTGTGAAAAATATTGACTTCAAGCTTTGCAGGAACTATTTTTGACAAAGCAACAAGCTCTTTTGGAGCTAATGCAGCGGCATTCCCATTGATGGAAATAACAGGATATTTTGCCAAAAGCATCAATGCAGCAGCAACTTTAATTGATTTTTTTGCATTTTCTGTGGTTTTTTCCCCCAAAAGATAATCAAATGCTTCTCCGCGCCCATGAGCAATTAATCCATGCTCGGATGCAATGCCCTTTTTAACTGCATCAGCTATTAATTCCCTTGTCATTAAAGAAGCAAATCTTGGATGGCTTTTTGGTATTTTCATTTTTTATCTTCCTTCATTCCCTAAACTCAACATCATCTATAATGCCGTCGGAGTCTAAGTCTATTCCCTCAACAACATTTGCCTTTATGTTTTTGTTATGCACATTTCCCTCTGTGATTTTTTTGAAATTCTTTAAAAACGCAATTATAGCAGCCCTTGTGCCTGAAAATCTTTTGCCTGCTACAATTAAAATGCTTTTATCCTTGCTTAGATTATTTTTTGTTTTCATAATTATGCCGCATTCATCATGGGGATAAAGCTCGTCGCTGACAGTTGACTTTATGTTTCCATTCTCAAATCTTATTGGCAGGGTTTCATTAAACCTTTCCATTGTTTTGTTGGTTATAGGTCCTCCAATAATAATAAGATTATTGTTAAGGTCATTTTCCCTCATATCTGTGTCTAATTTTACATTAAATTCAGGCACATAATTCAGGAATGTTCCAAGAAATAATGCCAAATCGATGCCATAATAGCCGTCTCTTGACCTTGCTTTATCTGCCCCATGAGGATCAGGGCTTCCTACAACAATCAGCGCATTTAATTTTCCGTTTTGTATAAAAGGCTCAAGATAAGTTGATTCATTTCGAAATTGCGAAATTTTCTGCGTTGATTGCAACTCCTTGAATTTAACCACAAATGCAGGCTCTGTTAAGGCATAATAATTTGCGACTGCTCCTTGTTTTGTTTCCCTCTTTGCTACTTTTACCATACCAGCCTTTTCTAAATTTCTTATATGGTAGTATACCTTTTGCTCATGCACCCTTAATTCCTTTGCAATATCTGCAGGATATTTTGCCTCATTAGAAATGCACTTAAGTATTTTTTGCGATAATTCAGAGCTAAGATTCTTTAAGCTTCCAAATTTCAGCTCTTTTGCAGGCAGAGAATAAATCTCATTTTTATCTTTTTCTATGACAAACATTTTGCATTAAAAATTGTTTTTTAGTGGTTATACAATTATTTTAGTAACACTTATATATAAGCTTTGCCACACATTAATAAAATTAGAACAAACTCCTCTAAGTTTGGACTAAACTCCTCTAAAGGTGCAATTTGCACCTTTTTATTTTTTAATAAGGTTTTAGGTTTATAGTTTAAGTTTAATGCGTTTAATGCTACAATGTGCGGCATAATAGGTTACATAGGAAATAGAAAAGCAGCCCCTCTTATGGTTGAGGCGCTCAAAAGGCTTGAGTATCGCGGCTATGATTCTGCAGGCTTTTGCACTATCAACAATAATAGAACATTGATTGAGAAGGATGTTGGAAAAATAAATGAGGTAGAAAATAAAATTAATTTAAACGCTTTAAATGGCAATGTTGGTATATCCCATTGCAGATGGGCAACTCATGGCAATGTAACTAAAGAAAATGCGCATCCTCATACAGACTGCAATGAAAAAATTTCTATTGTTCACAATGGAATAATTGAAAACTTTTCACAGCTAAAGGAAATGCTGATTAAAAAAGGCCATAAGTTTCGCTCTTCTACTGATACAGAAGTTGTTGCGCATTTAATAGAGGAATATTACAAGAATAATATAGAAGAAGCAACAAGAAAGGCTTTACAGCATTTAGAAGGCAGCTATGCTTTGGGGGTTATATCAGTAGAAGAGCCTGATAAGCTGATAGCAGCAAGAAATGAAAGCCCGCTAATTATCGGAATTGGCAAAGGTGAAAATTTTATTGCATCTGATGTGCCAGCAATCCTAAAATATACTGACAAGATTATTTATTTGGAAAACAACCAAATGGCAGTTTTGGAAAAAAATAATGTGTCGATAACAGATATCAATGGAAATAAAATGGAAAAAGAGCCAGTTAAAATTGATTGGAATTCAGAGCTTGCAGAAAAATCAGGATATGAGCATTTTATGCTTAAAGAAATACATGAGCAGCCAAGGGCAATAGCAGAAACATTGAATGGAAGAACAGAAAACGGCAGCATTAACTTAAAGGAAGATATTGTTTTTAGCGATGAAGAGCTGTTAAAAGTTAGCAGGATAATTATAGTTGCATGCGGCACATCATGGCATGCTGCGCTTGTAGGCGAGTTTATGCTGGAAGAGCTTGCCAAGATTCCTGTGGAAGTTGAATATGCGTCTGAATTCAGGTATAGGAACCCAATAATTGATGAAGGAACTTTGGTAATTGCAATCTCGCAGTCAGGAGAAACTGCAGATACATTGGCAGCAATAAGGGAAGCAAAAAGAAGAAATGCAAAAGTGCTTTCAATAGTCAATGCAAAGGGCAGCTCTATAGCCCGTGAATCAGATTCTGTTTTATACACTTATGCAGGGCCTGAAATCGGGGTTGCGTCTACAAAAGCCTTTACCTCTCAATTAGTGGTTTTATATTTATTTACACTGTATGCAAGCAATTTAAGAAAAAGCCTCAGCAATGAAAAAATCAAAGAGCTGATAGAAAAATTAAGAAAATTGCCGCTGCAAATGGAAGCTTTGCTCCATAATGATGCAAAAATAAGGGAAATTGCAAATATTTACCTAAGCAAGCAGAACGCATTGTTTTTAGGCAGGGGCATTAATTTTCCAATTGCATTGGAAGGAGCATTAAAACTAAAGGAAGTCAGCTACATACATGCAGAAGGCTATCCTGCAGCAGAAATGAAGCATGGCCCTATTGCATTAATAGACAAAAATATGCCAGTAGTTTTCTTAGCCACTAAAGACATTTACACCTATAAAAAAATTCTTGGGAATATACAAGAAGTAAAAGCCCGAAATGGGATTGTCATAGCTATTGTGACAGAAGGCGATGAAGAAGCAAAGAAATTAGCCGATTATGTTGTTCCAATACCAAAGACATTGTATATCTTAAGCTCTATTTTAGCAGCAGTGCCTTTACAGCTTTTGGCATATTATGTTGCAGTTAACCGTGGCTTAGATCCAGACAAGCCAAGAAATCTTTCTAAATCTGTAACTGTGGAGTAAATTAATTTTTGCCTGCTTATCAAAGACAAGAAGCAATTCTTCAAAAGCCTTTATGTTGATTGTAACTGCTAACACAGCATAAAGGTTTTTGCGAAAGTTGGTGCTTGTGCGTCATTGCCAATTCTGAAATCTCCATAGGATTGTGATAAGCGACCTGAGCAATGCCGCAGCATTGCGAAGTTGAGAGGAATATAATCAAAAATTCCACCAATCCGAGATTGGTGGAATTTTTGTCAATGACGAGCAACGGACAAAGCAAAACAATGCCGAATTGCAAGATTACCAACGTAACTTGTAAAAATTCCGCTGTTCGCAACAGCGGAATTTTTACGGCTCCGCACAAGCACTAAATTAAACTTTCGCAAAAACCCTGCTTCTCGGACAAATCTATGTTAGCAGATACCAATGTCCCTTACTAATTTTGATATTTCCACCATTCCACCGCTCTTTAGGGTAATGGGAATTTAGGATTAGGTTATTAGCTTCCTTATATCTTTAGCCTTTTCTACTCCAATATCAACCATTTTTGCAATATCGTCATATGTTAAAGGGTAATCGCCGCCTTTTTGCAAAGCGCATAAAGTGCCATCGCTTAAGCTTGCTACGGTAAGCCTTGCATCTATTGCCTTTTCCTCATCAGAATCAGCATCAACAATTAACTTGTCACCGATTTTTGTCACAGTGACGGAAATTGGAATATCTTTAAGCTCAAGCATTCCATCTGTTTTTGTCTTGTAGTCAATTTTATCATTCCCATATTTAGGAAATTTCATGGTTTTTAAAGCAGCTATTGCTGCCAAAGCTGATGCATCAAATAAATTGCCAGCATCATTGATTGGGCATATATCTATAATCAAAGTCCAGACTTTTTCTCCTTCTTGAATGCACAATTTTTTGAAATCAAGGCATTTGCTTTCCCTTATGCCGCGATCAACAACTCTTGCAAGCTCTATTGCCTCTATGCTTGGAGGCCCTAACTCAAAATTTTGATTGGATAATGGCAGAAGCTCAACTCCAACAATAATTGAGCCTTCATTTGGAGTGTCTGGATAAGGCTTCATTACCTCCACTTTTACTCCCGCTATTACCTCTGTTTTTCCTATTCTTACGCGGGCAGAGCCTTCAGCTGTTTTTACCGCATTGGTTTCCACTGTAAAAGGCTCTCTGTAATCAGTAAATTTTCTTCCATCAAGCCTTACATCTGAATTAAAAAGCTTTAGTATGTGTTCCCTTAAGTCTTTGTACATTTATCAACACTACTCCTTTCCCCTATCTGCATATTTTTCTTTCAATGCATTTTTTTGGATTTCATAAATATCTTTGCAGGCTTTTTTGCCCATTTCCAGCACTTTTTTAAGATCATTTTTTGATATTAAGCCATCCATCTGCAGCAAAGTTATTTTTTCATAATTTGGCATCATAGCTATAGGTATATCTGCAACATGCCCTTCTTCATAAGATTCTTCAGAATAGTCCAAATCAACAACAAGCTTGTCATCTACTTTGCCGACTGAAACTGCTGCAACTAGATCCTTCATTACTAAGCCAGCGTCGGCTAATGCCATGGATGCTGCGCAAATTCCTGCGCATCTTGAGCCTGCTTCTGTCTCTGGCAGCTCAATAAATACATCCACAACTGAATTTGGATATTCATTTAAATCCAAAACAGGCAGCAATGCCTTTTCTGTAACTAAAGAAATTTCCTTTGAGCGCCTTGAACTGCCGGGCCTTACCCTCTCACTTGAGCTTGAAAATGGCATCATATTATAGTTGCATCTTAATATTCCCCTTGAAGGGTCCTGCAGGAATCTCGGATGCAAGTTTCTGGGGCCATAAACAGCTGCATATGCGGCAGTATTTCCTATTTTAAAATAAGCAGAGCCGTCTGCATTTGGTATTACTCCTACCTTAGCTTCTATTTTTCTTGTCTCATCAAATTTTCTTCCGTTTAATCTTTCGGTATATGCCATTTACTCACCATGAAATTAATTTTTTGATTAATTTTTTTGATTTGCGTTTTCCTCTAAAAATGCCTTAATCTTATCTGTCAAGCCGCTTAGATGGCTTTCCTCCTCAATTTTTCTTATGCACATTATGGCTAACAGCTCATTTTCCGGAGCGCCATCAATCCATATAATGCCGTTTTGCCCTGCTATTATGTCGCATTTTGTGGCTTCTTTTATCATGGAAATCATGCTGCCCTGCTTTCCAACTATTCTTGGAATTTTATTGCTGTCTGCCTCTATTATCCTGCCGCCTTTAAGTTTCCTAAGCCCTGGGCCTTTCATTGTAACATCAACTAATTTTTGGCTTGTAACATTGATTATTTTGCACACAATATAATCGCCTATGTCAAAAAATTGCGTAAGATCCGCGCCTCGCGCAATAAATCTTGATGTTGCCTCTTTAAGAGAGAGCATTGCTGAATAAGGGCTATTTGTATCCAAGCGCCAGCTTGTGACACTAACATCAACAACTTTACAGATTATGGTGTCATATTTTTTTGGGAGTTATCTTCCTGACAAAGGTATCAGCTTGACAGTTCTGCCTTCTATCTGCACAAGCCCAAGCCTTGATGCAATTATATTATCCCCATTTCTGCATGTTCCCATTCCTGGAAAAGTTTCCATTCCAACAGCTAAAATTTCACCGGGAACTGCAATATCCCTGTCCTGCACATAAAGTTTGTTCATTTTATTTTCAAAACCTTTGCCTCAACTTCTCCATGGCACATACTATTTATTTTTTCATAAAATTCGGTTTCTAAACCCGCAGGCATTTCGATAATGCCTACCCAATAGCCATTATTCTGCCACTCATCCCTCAAAATTGTCCCATAGTTTTTTATTACTGAATAAGCCTTTGCCGCATAAGCGGGAGCTATTTTCACCTCAATTTCTTTAACTTCAAACCTTATTGGAAGCACCTGCTTGAGTTTTTTTAATGCCTCTTGCAGCTGCTCTTCAACAGGCGCAAACTCATTGGCATAAAACTTTACCTCTTCCATCGCGTTTTCTATGCGATTAATTGGATGGGGCAAGTGTGTTTTAGGGTCAACTCCGTTTCTATGTATCAAGCTTATTATTTTTCTTTTTTTTATTTCCCTTAAATTGCTCTTGTACTCTGTTGTCAGGTGTATTTCTCCTTTTTTTATAATATGCCTTGCAATCTCATCTTTGTCAGTTGTGTTAAACAACTGCTTCATCAGATTTTCAGAAGCCTCCATGCCTTTTTTGGCATCCGAAAAAACCTTTCTTGCAGCAAGAACATCCTTCATGTCAACTGCTTTGCCTTCCCTTAAAGCAATTGCATTGCTGCAGTCAACCAATATCTCAAAATTATTGCCCTGCAGCTTTAACCGCGCAACAACTGCCTCGTCAACAGTTACCATTTTATTTTTTCTTTTTGTCCTTTAAGTCCTTAACGTCTCCAGCAGTTTTTTCTATTTTTTCCTTGGAAAATTTTTTGTATTTCTTTTCATCTGTTCTTATATATGCGGCATCTATCCTTCCTACTTTAAAGTTTTCGCCCAAAACTTTCTTTAATGCCCTTAGCGATACTTTAAGCCCGTCTTCAATTGTTAAATTTTCATTGTATTCCTCATGTAAGATTTCCTCTACTTCAACTTCTCCTTCTCCAATAGCTGTTGCCTTGTATTGAAAAAATATGCCTGTAGGATCAGTTTCATAAAGCCTTGGTGTATGGTCATCAATTCCTGCAACAAGTATCGACACTCCAAAAGGCCTTAAGCCTCCACTCTGAGTGCATATCTGCTTTAAGTCGCATATATCCTTTACTATACTTAAAGTATCAATTGCAGAGTCATAAGTTATCCTGTTCTGTTGCGCTTTTAACTGTGACCTTTCTATAAGAACTCTTGCATCAGAAAGTATTCCAGAAGCAGTTGCTCCTATATGCTCGTCTATCTGCCATATCTTTTCAACAGCTTCAGGAACTACCAAGCTGTCAATTATCCTTTTATCTGTAACAAATACAACACCGTCAGAGCATACCATAGCAATTGCTGTGGAGCCTTGCCTTACAGTCTTTTTTGCGTATTCTACTTGCAATAATCTTCCGTCAGGGCTAAACATAGTTATAGCTCTATCATAGCCCATCATTTGATGCATTGGCTGCATATTTTCCCCTTTAACCATTTTTTTTACCTTCCTTTTTAGTTTAGATATTTTTTAGATATTTTTTAGTTTAAATATTTTTGCTGCGCTTTTTTAAGGATTCCTGAAGCCCCTATGCTTCTTACCATTGCGTCCTTTCCTTCTATGCTTTTTATAAAAACCAATGATGCTTTTAGATAAGAAGCGTACTTATTATTGACTCTAAGCACACCCCTTTGAAGATTTGGATTCCATTCATTGTCAAGCGTCAAAATGCCCGCATTTGCCATTCCAAGATTGCCCAAAAAGTCCTTTGCAGACTCCAAAATGGCTTTATTGACATGAAATGCGCCATTGAACTTATAGTCTGATAAAACCTCATAAGCAAGATATCTTTTTTTTTCCCGCAAACTCGGCAATAATGGTTTAATTTTTGTTTTAACCATGCTAACTAAATGAGAAGATAGTGTAATGCTTCTCCTTCTCTCTTTAATAATAGGAAGATTTCATTAGTATTTAAAATTATCTTTTTTATGTATCTGCTAACACAACATAAAGGGTTTTTGCGAAAGTCGGTGCTTGTGCGCAATTGCCAATTCTGAAAGCTCCACAGGATTGTGATAAGCGACCTGAGCAATGCCGCAGCATTGCGAAGTTGAGAGGTAAGTTAAGGCTCCGCACAAGCACGAAATAGACTTTCGCAAAAATCCATCTTAAGGTTTTGCCCGACAAAGCCATCAGGCTGTCCCATAATCCAAATTATGTTTCTCGACGATGAATAGAAATATATAAATATATCCTCGTCTATAAGAATAGTAAAAACGAGGTGATTTCTATGGCTTATATAGCATCAAACAAAAACCAAAAAAAATTAAAACAAGAAGAGATATTTAATCCTACAAGAATACCTGGAGCAGAACTAAAAGCAGTCTTAATGCCATACAGGGTGAGTGCTACAGAAGCAATGAGACTGTATGAACAAGTTCCGATAGGACAAACGTGTCATGTATTTAGGGGGGTTCCAAAAAGTGGATAAAAAAGCAATTATTTTTGATTTTTATGGAACTTTAGTTGATGAGGAAACAGGATATAGGGGGTTTATTGAGAAAAATACTAATCTTGATCCAAAAATAGCAGTTAAGAATTGGTTTCTCTTCCAAAGAGAAATCATATTTAATCAAAAATATATTCCTTTTAAAGAGGTATTAAGAAAAACTTACTATAAGCTTACTAAATCTAAACAAACAACGTTTAGTGAAATATTTAGTAATATTAAACCATATCCGGAAGTTATAAAGATACTAAATAAACTAAAAAAACACTACAAAATAGGGGTATTAACAAATAGCGATAATGATCTGTTAGAACTGGTTCTAAAAAATGTAAATTTTAATTTCGATATAATCATTACGGCAGAAAGTTTAAATTGTTATAAACCCAATAAGAAAAATTATGGAGCAATATTGGAAAAATTAGGAATAAAGGTGAAAGAAGCTTTATTTGTATCTGCATCTTCATGGGACATTAAGGCAGCAAGAGAATTTGGCCTAGAAACAATACATTTAGATAGAAAAGAAGGTAAAAAATTAGGAGATCTAAAATGGAATATCTGAATTTTTCAAAAATGCATGGTCTAGAAAATGATTTTGTAATAATTACAGACCTAGAAGGAAAAATTGGAAGATATAACAATATTGCAAGGCAGATGTGCAATAGAAATCTTGGAATTGGTGCTGATGGTTTATTAGTTGTAAGGAACGGAGAGAGAACCCCTTATAAGATGGTTATATATAATCCAGACGGATCTCAAGCTGAAACTTGTGGGAATGGGATAAGGTGTTTTGCTAAATACTTGCATGACCATGGATTAATTAGTGGAAGAGAGATAAGGATAGAAGACGTTGTGAAAAGTGTAGACGTTGAGATAAATGAAGGAGATGGAAAAAAAAGACAGGTACGCGTTGATATGATGGAACCGAAATTTTATGAACCAGAAAAAGTTACTATGAATCCGAAAGAATACCTATCCCCCAGAGGATTGATAAGGGGGATTGTTGATTTTCCTATAGAACAAGATGGGATTATATATTTAATAACTTATATCTCTATGGGGAATCCACATGTAGTAATATTCAATAGAGATTATGAATCTCTTGATTTGGCAGTTGAAGGACCTGCTATTGGAAAAGCAACTCAATATTTTCCAAAAAAAACAAATGTTGAATTTGTGGACGTAATCAACCCTAACAAAATTAATGTAAAAGTATGGGAACGTGGAGCAGGAATTACATTAGCATGTGGGACAGGAGCATGTGCATCTACAGTTGCATCAATATTAAAAGGCAAAACTGCTGAAGAAGTATTAGTACATTTGCCCGGAGGAGATTTAACAATAAGTTGGGATTCAAAAAACGATCACGTATACATGGAAGGTCCTGCAGAGACAGTTTGTGAAGGCATTTTTTTAATGAACTCAACAGAATAAAATATCAAATGGGTATTATAAATGAGTACAAAAATTGCGGAAGAATTAAAAAAGGAGTAATCGGAAAATGCATAGTATTCAAGCAGTAATCACTTTATACACTAACTGAAGAATAACAAAAATTAAAACCCACTGGGAATTTTAACATTAAATAACACTTCTTGCCCCTTCTGTTTTTTAAAGAGAATTCCCTTTTTATAGTCGTGAAACTTAAATTTAATTGAAACTAACTAAAATCAAGCGAAAGTTTTAAATACATATATTATATCAACTGATATAACATGCAAGAAACA
>JACPMQ010000029.1 GCA_016185955.1 Candidatus Woesearchaeota archaeon
AGCTAGTTTAAAATATTTGTGTTTGTGCGTAACTTCTAACAGAACTTTTTTCGGTAAGTGGGGTTTTTGCGAAAGTAAGTGCTTGTGCGTATTTGCCAATTCAGAAAATTCCATAGGATTGTGATAAGCGACTTGAGCAATGGCGCAGCATTGCGAAGTTGAGAGGAGTATAATCAAAAATTCCACCAATCTTGGATTGGTGGAATTTTTGATTATACTCCTCTCAACCTCGCAATGCTGCGGCATTGCTCGGGTCGTTTATCACAATTTTAAGAAATTTTCTGAATTGGCAAATACGCACAAGCACTTACTTTCGCAAAAACCCCACTTACCGAAAAAAGTTCTGTTAGAAGTTACGCACAAACACAAATATTTTAAACTAGCTCTGCACTAAAGGCTGGGAAAATGCAAAAGAAAGCAAATAAAAAGGAAAATAAAAAAGGCAAAAGGGATAGAAAAGGAAATATGAAAGCCAAAGGTAAAATTAAGCCAGAGAGCAAAACGGAAATAAATTTAGAATACAAAAAACAATTAGTGAACGGAAATATGAATGCAGCTCCAACTTTCTGTGTTGCTATGTTAAAAAATGGAAATATCACAAAAATTGAGGGCAAAATAGAAGATTTTTTGCACGTAATTAATGATTCTGATTTTGCTTGGGTTAATATCCAAGTCAGTGACTTAGATAGGGAAGCAAGTGAAGTCTCATCAAAGCTGGGTTTTAGCCCGTCATTAATATCTGATTTGGTATCACAAAGATTTTCCGGCTATAATGACCTTATTGCAGAGCTGGGCTTGATGCTGCCATCTGTCAGAGTGCATAAGCTTGATGTAGAGGTAAACAAGCTTGTCATATTAATAAAAAGCAATATGATTGTTACTATTCACGGCGAGCATGTCACAAGGTTTGTAAAATTTGCAAGGTATGCAGTCACTTTTTTTAAGAAGATTCCAAAAAAAACAAACAATATTGACAAGATATCATTAGCTTTAATAAGAATTCTTGATGAAAACAATGAAAGGAACTTTGATGGCATACGCTCAATACAAGAGCAAGGCGAATTGATAAGTAAGTATCTAATAGAAACAACAGGACTTAGGCAGAATCTAGGAACGGACATTTATAAAATGAAGCACGCTTTAATTTCCTATTTGGAAGCTTTATGGGCAAGCCTTGATGTCATTCATTACTTAAGATATGGTGATGCTGAGCTTATAACTGATGATCCAATAATTTTGCGGAAGGTTAGCATGCTAAGCACAGATTTAACAAGGCAGATTTCCATAAGCGAGCAGCTTTCATCTGTTTTAGCTTCAGGCTTGGAAGTCTTGCAAAGCATTTATAACAACCAGTTAACAGTTTTAAACAACAGGCTTTCGTTATTGGCAGTATGGATAGCGATATTAGGTACTGCCTTTATCGTGCCAAATACAATTGCAACTGTATTTGGCACTCCAATAGGCGAGCATCTTGGATGGCGCACTATGCTTTTAGTTATACTAATATCAACAATATTATCTGTTCTTATAGTCTACTGGTTTGTAAAAAAGAGAGGCATTTTGCCGCCAAGAGTGGAGTAAAAGCAAAATTTCCACCAATCCTGGATGGGTGGAAATTTTGATTAAATAACAAATCTGTTTTTATGCTACCATTTACAATAAAATACCGGACAAGAAAAATAAATGACATAGTAGGGCAAGACATAGCTATAAAAAAATTGAAAAATTTTGTTGCAGATTTCAAGAGGCAAAGAAAAAATGCAGCTTTTGTTTATGGCCCTTCCGGAGTTGGAAAAACTGCAAGCGTTCATGCGATAGCAAATGAGCTTAATCTTGAAATTCTGGAAGTAAACGCAAGCGATGTAAGAAATACAGAGCAAATTAATTCTTTGATTGGCTCGGCAGTTTTCCAACGAAGCTTATTTTTCAGAAGCAAAATCATACTTCTGGATGAGATAGATGGAATTTCAGGCGCAGAAGACAGGGGCTGCTTGCAGGCAATAGCAAAATTGATTGAAAAGAACCCTTTTCCAATAATTCTCACAGCAGCAAATCCGTGGAGCCATAACTTCAGCGCGTTAAGAAGAAAATCAGAGCTGATTGAATTTGCGCCTTTAGACTATTTGCCCATATTCAAAATTTTAAAGAAAATATGCGAAAATGAAGGCATAAAGCATGAAGATGACATATTAAAGGGGCTTGCAAGAAGAACAGGAGGAGATGCAAGAGCTGCTATTAATGATTTAGAAACCCTGACAATAGACACAAAAGAATTAACAAAAAAGAGCTTGGAAGAGCTTAGCGAAAGAAATAAGGAAGAAAGCATCATCAATGCCCTGTTTAAAATATTTAAAACTACAGATGCAAATGTGGCAATAACCGCATTTGATAATGTGAAAGAGAATCTTGACGAGCAGCTTTTATGGATTGATGAAAATCTGCCTTATGAATATAAAAAGCCTGAAGATCTTGCAAATGCATATGATAAATTAAGCAAAGCTGATATTTTCAGCAGAAGAATAAAAAGATGGCAGCATTACCGCTTTTTGATTTATATTAATGCCCTAATAACAGCTGGAATTGCAGTATCAAAAAAAGAAAGGTATTACCATCATGTGCAATACAAGCCCACAGGAAAACTCCTGAAGCTATGGTGGGCAAAGCAGAAATCAATGAAAAAGAAGGCTATTGCGGAAAAAATTGCGGAAAAAACCCATAGCTCCATTAAGGGAATTATAAAAGATACTCTGCCTTATCTGCAGGAAGCATTTAAAAGAAACAAAAAATTCAGAGAGGAATTAACAGAAGAATTGGAATTAAGCAGGGAAGAAGTTGAATGGATGGTAAAATAAGGAGTTTAGCGCCATGAAAGCCACAATCAGCAAAATAAGATCAATGAAGGGAAAAGAAAAAATAACAATGCTGACTGCATATGACTATTTTACAGCAAAAGCTATGGATGAGGAAGGCATTGACATAATACTTATCGGAGACAGCTTAGGCATGGTTGTTTTGGGCTATGAAAACACTTTAAGCGTAACGGTTGACGACATAATGAGGCATACAGGCGCTGTTGCTCGCGCATCAAAAAATGCACTTATTGTTGCTGATATGCCTGTCAACAGCTATAACGACAATGAAAGCGCTGCGTTAAACGCTGAAGCATTCATTAAATCCGGTGCCGATAATGTAAAAATTGAGAATAATCCTGAAATAGCAAAATTTCTTGTCGAGAATAATTTTGAGGTTATGGCTCATATTGGCTTAACGCCCCAAACAATAACTGACTTTAAGGTTCAGGGAAAAGAAAAAAGCTCTGAAATAAAATTGATTAATTTGGCAAAAGAATTGGAAAATGCAGGCTGCTATAGCATTGTTTTGGAGTGTGTTCCGGCAATGCTTGCAAAAAAAATTACAGAAAGCATTTCTATTCCTACAATAGGCATAGGCGCAGGCCCCTATTGCGACGGCCAAGTTCTTGTTGTAAATGATATTTTAGGGCTTTATGACAAGCTAAGCCCGAAATTTGTCAAAAAATACGCTGATTTGGGAAAGGAAATGAAAAATGCATTTAAGAGCTACATTAAAGATGTGAAGCAAGGAAATTTTCCAAAAGAGGAGCATAGCTTTCATTGAGTGAAAATTCCCATCAATAAATTTCAATAAATTTTCGGTGCTGTCAACTTAAGCCCTACTTCGTTTGCAACAACCCCATACTTTGTATGGGAACGTTGCAAACTCCGTCTGGCCATGCCATGAATGCCTTCGGCATTCATGGCATTCATGGCACAGACGGTCTTAAGTTGACAGCACCAAATTTTCTAGCACAATATTTATAATCTGGTTAAATATTCCGAGTATTATGCAAAATACATTTAAAAAAACGCTTGCTGGAATTGTGCTTGCAGCAACAATAGCATCTACAGGTTGCAGTAAACCAAAACCAACTGAAGGACTTGAAGCAAATGTCGGTGCAAGTGGGACTGTTCCAGTTGATAGTATGGTTCCAGTTAATGGTATAGATTATGTTACATATGCTACAGACAAAGATGGCAGCATTATTGAGAAAAATGGCAAGCCAATCAGCAGAGCTGATTTTATGGCTCAAAATGCATTTTTTGCTTTTTATGAAAAGCCAATCAATGTAGATTATAGGTGTCTTGAAATGGAAGTTTTAGAATATGGAAGAAATAATCCAAATAGGGGGCTATCAATAGTTGCGTCCAAAATACCCAATGAAAATCAAGCCAAGCTATTGGGATTTGTTGTATTCCCAAAAGCTTATGATCCAGTTAAATCAAGGTCTTCAAAAGAAGTGATGGATGATATCAGTCAAAATGTTCTTAAGATGGGAAAAAAATGCGAGATTACGATAACTTATTCAAAATAAAAATTCCACAGTTCTGTGAATAGCGGAATTGTGGAATTTTTGCGCTGCTAAAATTTCTCTTTTTTCTTCATTTCGTTTACACTTTTTAGAACCTTATCAGCCATTTCATATCTCTCATGTTGTATTGCTATAACCATCTCACAATTTAATCTAATAAGTGTGTCGCGGTTTGATTTTTCAGGCTCTTCGATATTAGGATTGGCTAGCCTTACAATTTCATCCACATACCTTTGAGCTGATTTGTGTTTGACAAAAGAGTGCAATGCAGCTTCTGCATTCAAAGCATAAATAGGTGCAATATACTCCCCCTCTTTGGGGTTTAGCATTGAAAGGATAAGATTTCTTGATAGCTCTAAAAGAATTTTTGCTCCTTCTGATTCACTAAAATCATCAATTGTTTGTATTAATGAACGGCATCCAAATTTAAAAACAGATTCTCTCATTTTTTCTTGAATCTCATAATCTGAAAAGTAACCTTCTCTAATTGTTCTTACAGTTGCCTCAAATTCATCTGCACCACTAACTTTAACACAGTATGCATCCCATGCTTTAAGTTGTAATTCGGATATGGAATATAGACGTTGCAAATAAATAATAGCAGTATGCACTATTACATTTTTTTGATAAACTGCAATTTGTCCATGAGCATTTTCTTCCAATAATTTTTCAATACCTCCTTTATCGGGTTCTAAAGTCTTAGGAGTAATGCTTCGGAAAATTGCGGAAATATCTTCTATCTTTTTTGAAAGAATGGCCAAATAATATCCATCGTCTTTTTGAGAGCTATAACCTTTAATCAATAGCAACCCCTTAAGCTCTGCTGAATTGCCTTCTAACAGTAAAGGATTGTACATAAAAATAAATGAACATTTATATAATTTATAAGCTTTTGCTATATCGGTAACTGCTAACATGACTTTGTCCGAGAAGCAGGGTTTTTGCGAAAGTCTAATTGTGCTTGTGCGGAGCCTTAAATGCCTCTCAACTTCGCAACATTTCATGTTGCTCAGGTCGCTTATCATAATCCTATGGATATTTCTGAATTGGCAAATTACGCACAAGCACCGACTTTCGCAAAAACCTTTTAGGGAGTGTTAGCAGTTACCTATATCGGTGCCTACTCAAGTAGTTTAGCTTCTTTACAAGAACTCAATCAGCTTATATTGCTGCTGCATTTTTTTCAAAAGGATGCTTTTTTTTATAATAGCTGTTAAGTCCACATTAAACTTTTTCTTTGCAAGTTTTTTTGCATATTCAATCATCAATTCTTTTGAGGAGAATTCTATAGGCTTGCTGCTCATAGCTTTTCTAGCAGCTTCCCTCGTTACAAATACTCCTAAAGGCAAAGTGTAATCCCCGCTTATAAAGCGAAGCGCCAAGACACTTCCCTGTTTTTTCATTTCTTTTAATTTCTCAAGAACTGCCAATCTTACAGTGTAATAGCCGCCGGCAGTATTTTTTGCATAATACTTTCTTCCATCATAAGGCTCGTAATCAGCCATATAATTATTTGCATTAGAAATATGCATTTCAAATAGCTCATAGCTCCAAACTTCCGGAAACATCAAAATCAGGTAATAATTTCCAAGATAATTTCCAAAAAATGCAGAATAATTTGCCTGACTGCATTTTTTAATTTCATTGATTAAATGCTTTCCAATTATATCATCGGTTGCAGTAATGCTCCATCTTGTCGGCACTAACTTGCGGTTTTTTCCAATCCCAATATTTCCAACGCTTAAAATTCTGCTTAAAAAATTCTCATCAAAATTGCTTTCATAAAGGTAGATTATTGCATCATTCGCCTTCAGATCATTGTCATAATAAACCTTCTGCACCTTTGTGTGTATTTTTGGATTTTCCGTAAGTTTGGCTTTTTTTAGCTCTGCATATGGTCCTGTAGGAGCTATAAAATTGTCGTAATTAATCCTAAAGCGGGGCTTTTCCTTAAGCAATATGTCAATGTCTACAGGCTTTGAAGACATGCTTGCTTCCCGATTTAATTCCAGAAAGCTGTTTCTTGCCTTAACATTAATGCTTGTGCGTGAATTTATTAGGGATGAGCGAAAATCAATTATCTGAGGTATCTGAAAATTATTATAAGCCCAGTATTTAGGCGCATCATAAAGCCATGCATCTTCTTTTTCTTCCGGAGTTGTTAAAATCCCGATATTTATATTTGGATAATTATATCTTCCCACAAATGGAGCTACACTATCGCTTGAAAAATTTTCTTTTGCGATAATTTTTTTTACTTTGAGCATGGAATAAGCCTTTGCGCAAATAGGGCAATTAACATTGCCACAATTAAATAGCGGATGGTTCTTAACAGTATATTTGGGAAGCTGCATAATTAAGCCATGAAGCTATAAACAAATTAAAGGTTTTTGGTTTGCAGATACATATTTCAGTAACTGCTAACACTCCATAAGAGGTTTTTGCGAAAGTCGGTGCTTGTGCGCAATTGCCAATTCAGAAAATTCCATAGGATTGTGATAAACGACCTGAGCAATGCCGCAGCATTGCGAAGTTGAGAGGCATTTAAGGCTCCGCACAAGCACAATTAGACTTTCGCAAAAACCCTGCTTCTCGGACAAATCTATATTGTCAGATACCTTTTTTAGTGACTGCTAACAATATAAGTGGCTGCTCCAGAGCCGC
>JACPMQ010000045.1 GCA_016185955.1 Candidatus Woesearchaeota archaeon
ATGCTAGAGAACACAAAGTATAGGAACGGAAGTCAATAATCGTAATAGATGTTCCGTTCCTATATTTAGAGGAATTTAACAATTATTATGGATATTAAATTCCTCTCTTATATTTTAATAAATTATTTGTGTTCTCCGCTGCAATTACCAATTCTAAAAGTTTCACAGAATTGTGATAAGCGACCTGAGCAATGCCGCAGCATTGCGAGGTTGAGAGGTAAGTTAAGGCTCCGCACAAGCACGAATAAGAATTCGCAAAAACCTTGCTTCTCGGACAAAGCCATGTTAGCAGTTACTGAAATAACAAAACTTTTTAAACAAAAATATAAACCTAAAGCATGAGTTGAGTTTAAATGCATGAAAAGCTGAAAATAATATCAGGAACTTCAAACAAAAGCCTTGCTTTGGAAGTTGCAAAGTGTCTTAATGCCCAGCTTACTCCTATAGATATACACAAGTTTAGCGACGGCGAGATATATGCCAGAATACTGGAAAGCGTGAGAGGCACTGATGTGTTCATTATACAGTCAACAAGCCCTGATGCAAACCTTCATCTTATGGAGCTTTTGATAATGGTAGATGCGTTAAAAAGAGCTTCTCCCGATAAGATAACTGCTGTAATACCATACTTCGGCTATTCACGCCAAGACAGGAAGGTAAAAGCGCGTGAGCCTATAACTGCAAAGCTTGTGGCAAAGCTTATAGAAGCTGCAGGCGTTAATAGCGTTATTACATTTGACCTTCACGTAGCCCAGCTTCAAGGCTTTTTTGACATACCCTCTGATAATTTGGATTTGATACCAATTTACGCTGAAGAGATATTAAACAAAAAAACAAGGGATATTGTGCTTGTGGCTCCTGATGTCGGCGCTGCTCCGCGGGCAAAAGCCATTGCCGCAGTTATACATGCGCCAATTGCAATAGTTGACAAAAGAAGAGACGAGCAGGGAGCTGTGAAAATAGAGCATGTTATAGGCGATGTTAAGGGCAAGACAGCAATTTTAATAGATGATATAATAGATACTGCCGGCACAATAACAGAAGCAGCGTCAATATTAAAAAAATACGGCGCAAAGGAAGTTTATGTTTTAGCAACGCATGCTGTCCTCTCAGGAAATGCAGTACAAAGATTGCAGCAATCGGAAATAATGGAAGCCATTGTTACAGATACCATAGAGCTTCCAAAGGAAAAAAAGATAGAAAAAATAAAAACAATATCAATAGCACCTATACTTTCAGAAGCGATAAAAAGGGCTCATGAAGGAACGCCGATGGGCGCAGTTTATGAAAAGCTGTATGACAAATTAAAGAAAGTGAAATAAATGAAAGAGCAAGAAGAAAAGCAAGAGCAAGAAGAAAAGCTGCAAAAAAAATATTTGAAGTTCCAGATGATGGAGCAATACATAAGGCAGCTTGAGAAGCAAAGAGCTGTCCTTAATAAC
The DNA here is from genome assembly GCA_016185955.1 of Candidatus Woesearchaeota archaeon. Taxonomy (GTDB): domain Archaea; phylum Nanobdellota; class Nanobdellia; order Woesearchaeales; family GW2011-AR4; genus JACPJP01. The sequence continues at coordinate 1,443 of JACPMQ010000045.1, forward strand.
CAGCTAATTGAGCTTATTGCTGCAAGCCAAAGTCTGGAAGAGATAGAAAAAGTGGACAATGGCAGAGAAATACTTGTGCCTATAAGCAATGGAATTTATGCCAAAGCGGATATTAAAGACAACAAAAGTTTTATTGTAACCGTAGGCGCAAATGTTGTGACAGTTAAGGACATAAATGCTGTTAAGAAGCTTGTTGAGTCGCAGATGGAAGAAATGAGGAAAATGCTGGAAAACCTTGCAAAAGAATTGGAAGATTACACTGCCAAGGCATCTGTTCTCGAGCAGGAAATTCAGGAAATTGCTTCTTTGCTTAAGGATAAAGAATAAAAATGTTTAAATTTTTGAAAGACAAATTAAAGGGAGTTATCTCAAAAATTTCAAAACGGGTTGAGACAGAACCGCAAATAGAAGAAAAGCTAAAAGAAGAAAATCCAAAGGCAGAAATAAAAAAAACAGAGCTAAAAGAGCAAAACGCAAAAGAGGAGAAACAAGAAGAAGCTAAAAAACAGGGTTTTTTCAATAAGTTAAAGGAAAAAATCCTTACAACAAATATATCGGAAGATAAGTTTAATGAAGTTTTTTCTGAGCTTGAATTAATATTGCTGGAAAACAACACAGCATTTGAAGTAATAGAAAAAATAAAATCCGACCTAAAGCAAAAGCTGACTAGCGAGCCGATAAGCAGAGCCAAGATTGAGGAAACAGTAAGGCAGTCATTAAAACATTCAATAAAGGAGTTATTTTATGTTGAGCAGGCAAGCTTGCCGGAAAAAATAAAGCAAAAAAAAGAAAAGCCGTTTGCAATAGCATTTTTTGGGATTAACGGCTCTGGAAAAACAACAACAATAGCAAAAATTGCCCATATCCTGAAAACAAAACAAATTTCTTGCGTAATTGCAGCTTCTGACACTTTCCGCGCAGCGTCAATAGAGCAGATGCAATACCATGCCGATAAATTAGGCGTAAAGATGATAAGGCACAGCTATGGCTCTGATCCGGCAGCAGTTGCTTTCGACGCGATAAAGCACGCAAAAGCAAAAAGCATTGATGTTGTATTAATAGATACTGCTGGAAGGCTTCATAGCAACACAAACCTTATGGACGAGCTTAAGAAAGTGGTCAGAGTTTCAAAACCGGACTTAAAGCTTTTTGTCGGGGAAAGCATTGCGGGCAATGACTGCATTGAGCAGGCAAAAAAATTTAATGACATGATCGGAATTGACGCAATAATCTTGACAAAAGCGGATGTTGATGAAAAGGGCGGCACAGCGATTTCTGTAAGCTATGTCACAAAAAAGCCAATAATGTATTTGGGCATTGGCCAGGAATATGAGGACTTAAAAGAATTTGAGCCAAATATAATTGTGGATGGAGTTGGGCTGTAATACAAAATTTCCACCGCTCTTAAGAGCGGTGGAAATTTTGTAGTAACAACTTTGCCGATGCAAAACGATGCCAAATTGTAAAAATCTGATGTTCTATAAACAGGATTTTACACATCATAATAAAGATGATACTCCCATGGGTGCGGCCTTAGCCTCACAGGGTCTATTTCCTTTTTTCTCTTGTATTCTATCCATGTTTCTATCAAGTCTTTAGTGAAAACATCTCCTTGCAGCAAAAAGTCATGGTCATTTTCCAATGAGTCAATTGCTTCAGGCAACGATGCTGGAACAGATTTTATTTTTTTAAGCTCCTCTTTGCTTAAATTATAAATATCCTTATCAAGAGGCGCTCCTGGCTCAATTTTTCTTTTTATGCCGTCAATGCCAGCCATTAAAATTGCTGAAAATGCCAAATACACATTGCATGCAGGATCCGGAGTCCTAAACTCTATCCTTTTTGACTTGTCGCTTTTAGAATATATTGGAATTCTTACAGCAGCGCTTCTGTTTCTTTTTGAATAAACCAAATTAACCGGAGCTTCGAACCCAGGCACAAGCCTCTTGTAGGAATTTGTTGTTGGAGCTATTATACCGCATAATGCAGGCGCATGGTGCAATAATCCTCCAATGTAATGCAATGCTGTTTCGCTTAATAATGCATATCCATCCTTGTCATAAAAAAGATTTTTTCCGTCTTTCCATAGGCTTTGATGCACATGCATTCCGCTTCCGTTGTCATTAAACAAAGGCTTCGGCATGAAAGTTGCTGTCTTCCCATATTTTAATGCAATATTCCTTACAATATACTTATACATCATAAGCTGATCAGCCATTCTAACTAAAGGCGCATACATCATGTCAATTTCGCATTGCCCTGCAGTGCTGACTTCATGATGATGGCATTCTACATTAATGCCGCATTTTTCCATTGCCAATACAATTTCATTTCTTATATTTTGCAAAGAATCTGATGGAGGCACGGGAAAATATCCTTCTTTGAATCTTGGCTTATAGCCTGTGTTAGTTGCTTCATCTTTTCCCGTATTCCAGCTTCCTTCCTTTGAGTCAATATAATAATATCCTAAATTTTCCTTCTGCTCGTATCTTATGCTGTCAAATATAAAAAATTCCGCTTCAGGCCCAAAATAGGCTTTATCTGCAATTCCTGATGTTCTCATATAAGATTCTGCCTTTTGCGCAACATATCTTGGATCCCTTGTAAACCATTCGTCTGTTTCTGGATCTTTTACATTGCCAATCAAACTTATTGTTGCGTCTGAAAAAGGATCAATAAATGCTGATTTTATATCCGCTATAAGAAGCATATCGCTTTCATGTATATCCTTAAACCCTCTTATGGAGCTTCCGTCAAAACCAAAGCCGTTTTTTAATGAATTTTCATCAACCTGAGAAATAGGAACTGAAAAATGCTGCCACATTCCTGGCATATCTGTAAACTTTAAGTCTGCCATATTGATTTTTTCAAGGTTTTTTTTAAAATCAAATAATGTATCCTGAATCTCATTCTTCTTCGGCATCTGTTTAATAGCCTCTAATATAATTTCAGAGCTCATTTTTTACACCCCCTAATCTGCGTATTGCAGTTCTTTTTTTAATTCATCTTATAAAAATTGAGTATGTTGAAGCTATGTGCATATATATAAGCTTTTTCGGTAAAATTATTAACAAAAGCATTAAAAAAAAGAAAATTTTATATATTTGTTAATTTTGTCTGCGTTTATGGAGGAAAAATTTAACAAAATCAGCGCAGTAAAGATTGATAATACCGACGAAAAAATAATAAACGAGCTTATAGAAAACGCTAAAACTCCGTTAAGGACACTGGCAAAAAAGCTTAATATAAGCTTTGTGACAGTAATGAACCGCATAAAGAGGCTGGAAGCTCTTGGAGTCATTGAAAATTACACTGCTAAAATAAATTATGATAAGCTCGGTTATGGCGTCAGCGTAGTTATTGATGTCAGAATATCCAAAGGAAAGCTTTTTGAATTGGAAAACAAGATTGCAAAATCAAATAATGTTTATATTGTCTACGACACTACCGGCGATTTTGATGCGGTTATAATCGGAAAATTTAAGTCAACAGCTTCAATGGACCATTTTCTGAAAAGCATACAAAAATACCCTTTTGTTGAGAGAACACATACAAAGCTGGTATTAAACACAATTAAGGAAAGCCCTATTAAGCTGCAGTGAGATGTTAACCAATAAACCCAGGCCTTAATTTTGCAACTGCAAATTTATGGATTTCAACAACAATAAGCACTGTGCTTGAAACCAAAACAATGTAAATCCAGTCAATTAAATTCAATGGCACTGTCTTGAAAAATATATTTAATGGGGTATACACTATAAGCAAGTGCATCAAAATGGAAATTAGTATCGCGCCCCACAACTTCATGTTTCTAAAAATTCCGACTTTAAACAGCGACTTGAATTCTGAGCGGCAATTCAGCACATTAAACATTTGGAATACCATTAAAGTTGAAAATGCAATTGTTTGCGCGTAAATTAAATTTGTTTCATTCATTTCAGGATTATAGGCTTTGAAGATAGCTAATGTCCCAATCATCATTGTAAATCCAACTATAAACATTCTTATGAGCACAACATTCGATATAATCCTTGCTTTAGGATTATTAGGCTTTCTTTCCATTATATAGGGATCCAAAGGATCCACGCTTAATGCCAAAGCAGGCAGCCCGTCGGTAACTAAATTTATCCATAGTATCATTATTGCTATTACTGGAAGTGGAAGCCCAATAAGAATGGAAAAAAATAATGTTAGGATTTCTCCCAAGTTTGAAGATAAAAGGTATTCTACAAATTTTTTGATGTTGTCATAAATTCCGCGGCCTTCTTCAACTGCATTGACAATGCTCGCAAAATTATCGTCTGTCAGAATCATAACGCTTGCTTCCTTTGCAACATCTGTGCCTGTTATCCCCATTGCTATGCCGATATCAGCCCTTTTTAGTGCAGGGGCATCATTAACGCCGTCTCCGGTCATTGCCACTATGTGCCCTTTCTTTTTTAAGGCATTTACAATCCTTATTTTATGCTCAGGATTTACTCTCGCATAAATTGCTATGCTCTCAACAATTTCTTCGAGATTATGAATTTTTTCTAGTTGTTCGCCTGTTAAGCTCTTGCCTTCCAATCCTACTTCTTTGCCTATGGCTCTTGCCGTTATCTCATGATCGCCTGTAATCATGACAACCTTTATTCCTGCATTTTTGCATTTTATTATTGCGTGCTTGACTTCTTCTCTTGGAGGGTCAATCATAGCCTGCAAACCAACAAAAATGAGGTTTTTTTCCATCCTGTCTTTTCCAATAACCGTCTTAAAGGCAAATCCCAATACTCTTAATGCATTGCTGCCAAACTCCTTGTTTATTTCAAGAATTTCTGTTTTTTCCTCTTCTCTTAATTTTCTTATTTTTCCATTTTCATAAATTGAAGTGCATAAACTTATTACAACTTCCGGAGCTCCCTTCACAAAAGCAAGATTTTCGCCATTAAACTCGTGCACTGTAGTCATTATTTTTCTTTCTGAGTTAAAAGGTATCTCGTCAATGCGCTTGTGCATTGCTTCCAGCTCTTCTTTTTTTAATCCCCTTTTTGCAGCGGAAACTATTAATGAGGCTTCTGTAGGATCACCAATAACATTTCCGTCATTTAGTGATGCATCATTATTTAAGGCGCCAATTTTCAGCAGAAGCTCTATTTCAGCAGCATCTACTCTGCTATTATTAAACAAGAATTCTCCTTTAATTTCATAGCCTGCTCCTGTAACATCTATAATTTTGTTATTTGCATAAATTTTTTTCACAGTCATCTCGTTTTTTGTTAATGTCCCTGTTTTATCTGTGCAAATGACTGTTGTTGAGCCTAAGGTTTCTACCGACGGCAGTTTTCTTATTAAAGCATTCCTCTTAACCATTCTTTGGGAGCCTAATGCAAGCCCTATTGTAACAACAGCAGGCAGCCCTTCAGGTATAGCGGCAACAGCAAGCGCCACTGCCAAAATAAAAAACTCAATTATTTTGCCGCCTGTAGCAATCCCGACAATAAAGATAATTAAGGATATAAAAATTGTAAGAACACCTAGCCATCTTCCTAATTGGTTTAATTTTTTTTGCAGCGGAGTTTCCTCGATTTTTGTTTCTTCTATAAGCTTGGCTATTTTTCCTATCTCTGTTTTCATTCCGGTTTCAGTGACTATAGCCTTGCCTTTGCCAGTAGCTACTATTGTTCCGGAAAAAACCATATTAACTATGTCAGCAAGCATTGTTTTTTCAGACAATACCTTCAGCATTTTTTTGACAGGAGTGCTTTCCCCTGTTAATGCCGCTTCCTGAGTCTGCAAGTTTGCCAATTCAAACAATCTTGAATCTGCAGGAATTTTATCTCCTTCAACAAGCTTTATTATGTCCCCTGGAACTAGCAATTTAGCGTCAATTTCCTTTTCCCTGCCATCTCTTATCACAGTTGCCTTAAGGCTTGCTAACTTCTTAAGGGCTTCAACTGCCTTTTCTGCCCTGTATTCCTGATAAAACCCAAAAAGGGCGTTTAAAATCAGGATTACCCCAATAACTACGGCATCTATTGTCTCATCTAAAAATATTGATATTACTAAAGCTGCAATAAGTATATACACAACAGCAGAATTAAATTGCTGAAAAAATATTTTAAGCGGCGATATTTTTTTTGCTTCCCTTATTTCATTATAGCCATAATGATGCAGCCTTTTTGCTGCTTCTTCTTCACTAAGGCCGTTTTTGCTTGTGCCTAATTCCTTAAAAATTTCTTCCTCGCTCTTGTTGTGATGCATTTTTTGCAATGAATAAAAATAAATTAAATAGACTTATTTATATAAATTGTTATTTGGGGGTTGTTGCGAAATTCAGTGCTTGTGCGAAATTTGCCAATTCAGGTTCAGTATAAATCCTTAACAAATATAAGTGGCTGCTCCAAAATAAGGGGCGGTGGGCGGGCAGAAGAATGTTAATTGTGCTATCAAAATGGCGTGTATGCGCAAAACAATTTTGTTATATAGGCACGGACATTAATTTCCATAAATAAATTATCCGTGCCTATATACTGCGGACTTTGACAATTATTA
>JACPMQ010000046.1 GCA_016185955.1 Candidatus Woesearchaeota archaeon
TTTTGCGAGGAAGCGCATCCGCTAACTGCAATCAAAGACACAACTAAAAACATAAAAAATAATTTGTTGGTTTTCATTTCGTTGGAATTCTTATTCGTGCTTGTGCAGAGCCGTAAAAATTCCGCCGTTCGCAAACGGCGGAATTTTTACAAGTTACGGTGGTAATCTTGCAATTCGGCATTGTTTTGCGTTGGCAGTTGCTCGTCATTGACGAAACCGATAAACCACGCATTTGGCATCGTTTTGCCTTAACCACGGCTTGTCATTATCAAATTTCGCACAAGCACCGAATTTTGTAACAACTTTAGCATCCCGTAAAGATATATAATTAACCTCCAAAACCATCAACGAAATGAGAAAGTATACGCCTCTTTACATAATTTTATAGTTTATAATTGTTCAGAATTGAAAAATAAGCCATTATAAGGCTTTTTTCAGGAAGATATTGTTTATTTTTCCTTTTTTTACTTTTGCTATCAATCCTTTTTTCTCCAATTGCGACAAAACTATAGAGAGTTTTGTTTTGGATAAATCTGTCCTAAACTTTAATGTGGATTGGGAAATTCCATCTTGCTCCTTAACTGCAAGCAGCGCTTTTTTTTCGTCCTCATCTAATCCTGTCAACAAAATCTTGAATTTTTCTTCTTTAGTCTGCTCGTTTTTTGCATTTTTTAAGGTGCTTATAATATTCTTTTGCGCAGCCTCAAATGATTCTGCTGTTCTTGAAAATAATATTAAGTAGATTCCTAAGCTTGTTGTGAAAACGGATAATATTGCTCCGATTATAAATGGCAAAAAACTTTGCTGATGCACGCATTTTCCGTTTTCAAGGTAGCATTTCCCATTGCTTGACTGCATCAATGAATCTGCCATTGTGTTAATCTGGATTTTTAGAGTATACAATACAAAAACAAGTATTATTGCAACTAAAATCAGCAGTGAGCCGATGAGTTTGTTTTTCATCTTTATTACAGATATTACAGATTTGCAAATAAAGCGGAATATAAAAAAGTTGCTGTTATAATTTTAATTGTGTTATATTCGTTCTCCCACACCCTTTAAATGCGAATATTCCATCCAGTCTCTGACTGGTGGTTTGAAAGCACGGTTTGTACCCAGAATATTCGCATTCTTAGAAATCCGACCGAGCGACCGAAGGGAGCGAGCAATCCGCCAGTCTGTGACTGGCGGTGTCGGATTCCCTTGCTTTCTCATTCACAATATGAAGCGTCCTTGTTGGGAAAGGTATTCCTATATTTGCTTTCCTTAATGCGTTGTAAATTTCTTCCGTTGCAACACATTTAGTCTGAAACTTCTCGTCAAATGTTCCTACCCAGAATAATGCCCTGAACTTTAACGCAAAATCAGCCATTTCCATAAACATGATTTGCGGTTCGGGCTTTCTTAAAACATTGTGTATTTTTGATAGCGCATCTAAAACAACTTTCCTTACTCTTGGGGCTTCAGAGCCATATTCCACTCCAAAATCAACAGCAATCCTTATTGAAGGGTCAGGCTGTATAAAATTCAGAATTTTTGAATCTGCCAGCTTGCCATTTGGAATTGTTATAAGCTCATTATCCCATGTGTTTATTTTAGTGCTTCTTAACCCTACATCCATAACAGTGCCCATTGTGTCAGCATCAAGCTTTATTTTGTCTCCGACCTTAATGCTTTTGTCCAAAATAATTGACACGCCGCCAAAAATATTGCCTAAAGTAGTTTGGAGCGCAAAGGCAATTGCTACTCCTGCTATGCCCAAACTTGTCAATAAAGGTCCTATTTGTATGCCCCATGCAGGCAGCACAAACAGCAATCCAACTATGGAAATCACAATTCTTGAAAACCTGTGGAATAATGGAATTAAATCGTCATCAATTTCTGATTCTGTTTTTTCTGCAAGTTTTTTACTCCAATTGTCAATTATTATATCAGTTACTGCAATTATGATATAAGTAACTATTATAATGATTAAAGAAGATATTGTGTTTTCCAATATATCCAAAATAGTTTGTTTTATCCCCAATGGGAATAATGCAAGCCTGAAGCCTATAAGCACCAATATCAGCGAGATAGGCTTATTTGTCCTTTTAACAATTAGGTCATCAATATCTGTTTTGGTTTTTTTTGTTAGCTGCAAAATTATCTTTTGGGATATAAAAACCATTAGTTTGGACAAAATAAAAAATACAATAAGAATTACTAATGAATAAAGGTAATTATTTTGCTTTAAATATGGAATATAAGGCTCTATAATCATTTTGCAAAAAATGGAAAATTTTGTTATTTTTAAATGTTGCGGGAAAAAAAGAAAAGTATCTATAGGAAGGATAATACTATAAATTTGCTAATTTGCTATATAAGTGGCTGCTCCAGAGCCGCGCTTTAGGCAAAATGGCGCATCTTGATTCTTTTTTTATCATAAAAATATCTTACAGATACACGCCATTTTGATAGCACAATTAACATTCTTCTGCCAGCCCACCGCCCCTTATTTTAGAGCAGCCACTTTAAGTTTCGTATATCTTTAGAATAAGAGGTGTTAGCAGTTACGCGGAATGGAAGCATTTATATTTTCAAATGGCTATAATATAAAATTTCCACCGCTTTTGGTGAAAAATGGCAGAAAACGAGGAAATTGAGGAATTAAAGAAAGAATTAAGCAAGTTAAATCCTGAAGCCAAAATAAAAAGGCTTAAAGAATTGGAAGAAAAAAGAAAAAGTGAAATAAGCAAGATAGAGGAGCTTATAAAAGATTCTGAAAAAGAAATAAAGGCAGAAAAGGTCGCAGAGGAAATTCGCCCAAAGCAAGCTTCGATAGATATTCAAAAGCTGTTTGAAGAGGAAGCAGGGCAGCTTGAGAGAACTGTCAAGAGCAATATTCGGGGAAGAGCTAATGCAACAGGAGATTATGCATCATTAAAGCAAGCTTACAGCGATTATTCAAAATTAAGCGATATAGCGTATGCGAGCATGATGGGGCAGTTAAGTTCTGCGCAACTAGAAGCTATTGATGTCATAGGAGAAAGATTAGATAGAAGCAAATACAAGCCTGTAAGCCAGGAAGTTGCAAATGTTTTGGTTGCAAGCCGCGCTGCATTATATAAGATAAAGAAATATGCGGGATTGGAGTAAGTTATCTTTTCGGCACAAGTAAAAATATGGAGAGTTTAGCGTGGACAATTTGCTATAGAGCAGTCATCTTCAGCTTTAGCAATGGCCTGTATATAGATAACATACTCATAAACCTATATTTTTCCCAGTCTTTTGAATCTATATTTATTCCAACCGGGGG
>JACPMQ010000034.1 GCA_016185955.1 Candidatus Woesearchaeota archaeon
CGATTATTCAAAATTAAGCGATATAGCGTATGCGAGCATGATGGGGCAGTTAAGTTCTGCGCAACTAGAAGCTATTGATGTCATAGGAGAAAGATTGGATAGAAGCAAATACAAGCCTGTAAGCCAGGAAGTTGCAAATGTTTTGGTTGCAAGCCGCGCTGCATTATACAAGATAAAGAAATATGCGGGATTGGAGTAAGTTATCTTTTCGGCACAAGTAAAAATATGGAAAGTTTAGCGTGGACAATATGCTATAGAGTAGTCATCTTCAGCTTTAGCAATGGCCTGTATATAGATAACATACTCATAAACCTATATTTTTCCCAGTCTTTTGAATCTATATTTATTCCAACCGGGGGCACAAAACCAAAGTCGCCAACTATTTCGCCTCTGACAAAATATTTGAAATGCTTTGTAGCCTTGTCCACAGTTTCTTCGCTTACCATTTCTCTGCTGCTTTCCGTTACTGCGCCAATTTTAGAAGTTTTATCATATAAAGTGCCAGCTTTAAACTTGCCAAGATGCGACCATATCTTATTATAATCAGTGTACACAACAGCAGGAGAAATGCCATAATGCTTGCTTATGTCTGCATAACCGCTATTTATTCCATAACCGCTATTTGCCCTTATATTCTCTGATTTTGGCTTTCCTGAAGTTACATCTTCCAAATCCTCTAAATCTCCTTGTTTTTTTTCCTTGCTTTCCTTTTTTGCCGATTGCTTGGAAGTTTTATGCAAAATAGCTGCAATAATAACGGGCTTATTATGGCTCATAATTTCTGCTCTTTTCTTTGCAGCCTTTTCACTTCTTTTTTTATTGTTGCTATCTTTAAAGTGCCTTATCACCAATTCTATAAGCGTATTTTTTATATTGCCCATAAAATACTATCACCTGTTGGATATAATATCCAATTATGGATAAATAGCAAATATAAATATGTTTCTGTTAAGAAATACCACGCAAATAAAATTAAAATAAGCCAAAGCGGTGGCTCATAGAAATTCCGCTGTTCGCAACAGCGGAATTTTTATGCAATATCTCTATGCGTTTCATACATAAAAGCTGCATCTTTGTTATATTTTTTCATTGCTTCAATAACTTTTGCAAAAATCTCTGATGAGCTTACTTTTTTCTTTCTTTTAGCCCATAGCTTAATCTCCTTTGAGACCTTTTCGCATATTTTCTCTGCTTCTGCATCATGTAATTGAGTGTTTAAGCACGCTGCATAGCAGCTTGCATAAACTTTTCTTTCATCAAACTCTTCTGAATGCCCTTTCCTTTTTACAATGCAATATTTGCAAATTTTTCCTTCTTTTTTGTCGCGCTTCATTTTTTATTTTTTATATTTCATCTAAAATTTGTTAGCCAAGATTTATAGTTCCGTTTGCAATCAGCATTAAAAGCCAGCCCAATATTATCAAAAGCATTCCGGTTAATAGCCTCATGAAAGGCCTATTGGCTTGCTTCCATCTCTTAATTTTGTGAAGCTTTACGCCACAAGCAACCAGCAATAAAATTATTATCAGCGGCAAAACAAAAATCACGTTATAAAGCACTAATAAAAGAAATGCAGCAAAATCAAAATGCTGCGAAAGCAATGTTATAATTGCGAGATATGGAGCGCCGGTGCATGGAAGCTCGACTGCTGAAACAAAAGTTCCCAATAGAATAACGCCTAAAACAGTAGTTTTTGTCGCGTATTTATGGATTTTCTTTGCAGCTTTTGCGGGAATAGACAATGAAAACCATTTTCCATACCAAAAATAATCCTTGATTTCAATTATTCCCGCTAAAACTATTAAAGTTCCTACTGATATGGAAATGTATTCTGACAAAGCCAATGGCAATGTCGCAAAATAATATGTAAGCCCTAATCCTGCCAAAAGATAGACTGTAAGCACAGAAAGTATGTAGATGCTGCCTATGAGCAACATCTTTTTTGTTGATTGCCTTGCTGCAAGCATTACTGAAATCATTAAAATAAGGACGCCAATAGCGCATGGGTTAATGGAATCAATAGCTGCTGTTGTGACTATTGTCAATAATCTTGGGAGATAAGCTTCAATCGCCATTTAATTCGCCCCTTTCAATAGCAGCTTTATATGTGCTGCACATATTTTCTGTTTTTTCTTTGTCTTCACCGAATTCAATAATAATGCAATCTCCTGGAGGAACTTGAGAATATGGCGCAAGCACATAATTTTCAAAATCCCCAAGCTTTATCTGCTCATAAATCCAGCTTTTAGCATCTTTAGGATTCCTTATCTTATAGAGAAAAACTTGCAGTTTCCCGCTTTTTTCACCGCATAGCTCACTATTTTTAGCTTCTTCAAAGCCATAATCAGTCGGAATGCCCATCTTATCCTCTTCAAGATAGCCATTAACAGCTTCAAAAAAATTGTGCAAGCTCACGTCTTTTATATTTGTAACAACGCCTTCCACATGAATCCTGTTGTCATCATGCTCGTGAAAAAGGGGAATTCCCACGCTATTGGAAAATCCCTTTGGCTTTAAAAGCTCAATTTTTTTGTTGCATACATAAATTTCATAGTCAGCATGCCAATGCACAGGTCCTTTTGTTTCTGAAATTTGGTTTAAGTAAATTGTAGAAGCTGCCAAATAAAAAGTTGCTGCTACAATTGGAATTGCTATGCCAAAAAACAAGAATATTTTCATTTTTTCGGTTTTTTGACGGTGCAATAATGAAAAAAGAACTAAAATGCCTGCAATAAACAATGCCGTAAGAATGTAGCTTACAGATGTTGACTGTATGTATTCACTGATGTTGTTGCTTTGCATTTCTTTGGATTCCATATCATGCAAGTCAGGCTCATTTCCGTGGGAAAAAACAGCATTGGAAGCAATAACAGAAATGATGAGGGAGAATAGGGCTAATACCAAAAACTTTGCATTTATTCTGATTTTTAGGGAAGACATACTCTTTTTAAGCCTCTTTTTTTACTTAGCAAAATTCGCATACTTTTGCTTTTTTTGCCCTATTTTTTTTGGATTTGGCCTTTTTTGCAGCTCTTTTTTGTTTTAAAGGTTTTTTTGCCATAAAGGCAGCATTTATAAAAATGTTTTTAAATTTATCGATATTGCTTTGCGTAATGAAGCTCTTAATTAACAAGCAGGATAAATTTCTCGTTAAAAATGCAGATAGTGATTTTCACACAAAGCACGGCTATTTTAAAAAAGATGAGCTAACAGCAAAAAATGGCTCTAAACTAGCTTCAAGCACAGGCAAGGAATTTACTGTTTTTAATCCTCATTTTATTGATTTATACAGAAAAATAAAGAGGGATGCGCAGATAATCCCGCTAAAAGATATTGGCTTGATAGTATCGGAAACTGGAATCAATAACAAAAGCATTGTTGTTGATGCAGGCTCCGGCTCTGGAGCTTTAGCATGCCTTTTGGCGAATATTTCAAAAAAAGTTTTTACATACGAAATAAGAGAAGACTTTATTGAAATAGTGAAGCATAACATTGATTTTCTTGGATTAAAAAACATAAAAATAAAAAATATTGATGTTTACGGGAAAATTGAGGAAAAAAATGTGGATTTAATTGTTTTGGACCTTCCTGAGCCATGGAAAGCAATAAATTCCGCAAAAGAGGCTTTAAAAATCGGAGCATTTTTGGTTTCTTACAGCCCTTCAATAACGCAAAGCTCTGATTTTGTGAATCAAATAAACAAAGATGAAAGTTTTGCGCACATAAAAACTTCTGAGATTATTGAAAGGCAATGGGAAATTGACGGAAGGAAAGTAAGGCCCAAAAGCCAAGGAATAGGGCATTCAGGATTTATCAGCTTTGCGAGGAGAATTTAGGCACATTAAATGCGAATATTCCATCCAGTCTCTGACTGGTGGTTTGAAAGCACGGTTTGTACCCAGAATATTCGCATTCTTAGAAATCCGACCGAGCGACCGAAGGGAGCGAGCAATCCGCCAGTCTGTGACTGGCGGTGTCGGAAAACATCAATGCCCAATAAATTCAAGCTGTTTTTTAATGTTTGGCTTACGCAAGCTGCAAGCAGCAGGCGCGCTTTTTTTAGCTCTTCCCCCTCTTTTAAGATGTTATAAGTGTGATAAAACTCATTAAACTGCTTTGCAAGCTCATATGTGTAAGTTGCAATTGCGTTTAGCCTTAACTCAACAGCTGCCTTTTCAGCAATTGACGGAAAAAGGCTTAATTTTTTTATTAATTCTGTTTCTTCAGGCTTATCCAACAAAGAAAAATCTGCTTTTTTCGGCATCTCTTTTTTATCTTTTTTGTGATGCCTTATTATGCTGCTTATTCTTGCATAAGCATATTGTATGTAAGGCGCGGTTTCGCCTTCAAAGCTTAAGGCATGCTCCCAATTAAATATGACATTTTTTTCAGGGCTTACCTTAAGAATGCTGTATTTTAATGCGCCATAAGCTATTGACTTTGCTGTTTTTTTGTTTATTTTTTTATATCTTTTTTGCAGCCCATCTTCCGCTTTTTTCAGGGTTTCTTTCATAAAATCTTCCAAAAGCACAAAGTTTCCCTTTCTTGTTGACATCTTGCCATCTTCAAGAAGCACAAAAGAATAATAAACTGCTTTTCTTGTTTTTTTTTCTAGAATTAAGAGAGCTGCATTTATCTGCTCGTTATAAAGCTTTTGATCCTCACCAAGAACAACAATGCAATCCCCTTTTTTATTCATGTCCAAAGCATATGCAATGTCTCTTAAAGGATACAAAGAGGTGCCATCTCCCCTTGTTAAAACAAGCAGGGGCATTTTCATTCCAAGGCCGAAGCCCTTTTCATCCAGCACAAACCTTTTGTCCTTGTCAAAGAAGAATCTTCCTGTTTTTTCCAAAAGCTTTAATGCCTCATGCGTTTGCCTGCTCCATAAATAAGATGATTCATAATCAAAAACATCATATTTGATGCCCAATTCCGAAAGAATTTTTATTTGACCCTTGACAGAAATGCCCACAATTTTTTTAAACTCGCTCTTCACTTTTTTGTTGTTGTTTTCCAATTCAAACAGTATTTCCAAAACTTCCTTTTCCAGAGCAGGATTTTGCTCAACCTTTTTTGACATATTAATATACAGATTCAATAAGTCATTAAACTTGGGATTTTTTTTGCCTCTTGCCGCAAGAACAAGCATGGCTATTTGTTTTCCAATGTCATTTACAAAATAATACACTTCAACATTATAATTCTGAAAGCGAAGGATTTTTGCAATTGCATCTCCGATAATAGCATTTCTGGCCCTTCCTACATGAGGGCTTGCATTTGGGTTTATGCTTGTATGCTCAAGAATTATTTTTTTTCCCTTGCCAAGATTGGATGAGCCATATTTGTCTTTTTCTTGGAGTATCTTATTCAGTGTTTGCTCCCTCAATGCCTTTTTGTTCAAAAAAAAATTAACATATGGGCCTAAAGCCTCAACTTTTTCTATATTTTTGTTTTTTCCTATTTTGGATGATAGTTCTTTAGCTATTTCATTTGGATTTTTTTTGTGGATTTTAGCCAAAGAAAAGCAGGGAAAAGCATAGTCGCCCATTTCAGGCTTTGGCGGAATTTCAAGCTCTATTTTTTCTATTGCGACATGCCTTTTCAGTTCATTAAGTATTTGTTCCCTAAAAGTATCCATATAAAATTGATATATAGGCGCTTATATATATTTTTTTGGTTGTCTGGTATATGCTAACACCTCTTATTCTAAAGATATACGAAACTTAAAGTGGCTGCTCCAAAATAAGAGGCGGTAGGCTGGCAGAAGAATGTTAATTGTGCTATCAAAATGGCGTGTATGTGCAAAAATAATTTTGTTATATAGGCACGGACATTAATTTCCGTAAATAAATTATCCGTGCCTATATACTGCGGACTTTGACAATTATTACGGAAATCGAAGTCCGCTCGTATAGCAAGAATCAAGATGCGCCGCAGCATTTGAAAATATAAAAAAAGAGTATGATTCATTCTATAAAAGCCTGCTAAGCAGCGGTAAATTGCCTTTATGGGACACAGGCAGAGGCTTTTGGGGGCATGCCATAGCTGATGAAATATATGAAGCCTTTAAAAAAATTAATCTGCACAGGCACAAAAGCTTTATAGATTTGGGAAGCGGCGATGGCAAAGTAGTTTTAACAGCAGCCCTTTTTTGCAAGCGTTCAGTCGGCATTGAAATAGACAATGGGCTGTTTAAAAAATCTTTAGAAATGCAGAAAAAGCTTAACATACCAAATGCCTTGTTTTTCAACAGCGATTTTTACCAGCACAGCATTTCAGAATTTGACGCTGTTTTTGTCTATCCTGATGCTCCAATGCACCGCGGCTTGGAAAAAAAGCTTTTGAATGAGTTGAATGGAAAATTAATCCACTATGGGCATCATTTTCATCCCCAAAGCCTTAAAGTGGAAGACAATTTTTTAGTAAACGGAACATTGGTTACAGTGTATACTAAGTAAACTAAGTAAAAACCATAAATCCAACATCAGTAAAAAATTTGTCTTTAATTCTGACTTTATTTTTGCTGATTACTTCAATTTTTTTGTTTTCCGTCAGCATTTCATCCATGATGGCAGTGCTTGTGGATAAAAATTTGCCAAACTTGAAAATATTATTTTCCATTTTGTAATCCTGGAATAAGAAAATCCCGCTGTTTTCCGTGTACAGTACAGCGCTTTTCAGCATTTTTTCAAATCTTATTGCAATAGATTCAGAAGCTTGCTTCAGGCACTCAAAATTTGCTTTTGCAATTTTTATTGATGCTTCGCAGTTAAAGCTATGCGGAAAATGGCTTAGCAAAGCAAAATCAAAATATCTTATTGCGTAATTTGTGTAAAAAGGGAAGCTGAAGCCATAAGAGTTGGAAAGTGCTTCCAAAATATAATCATTCTGGATTTTTTGCTGCTTTTCCCTGTTTTCCACAAAAAAATCAATGCAGCATTTTGGATAGCCTAAAAGCTGCCCAATTGCATTATCATCATTCTTGTTTTCAACAAGCTTGAGCATTTTTGCTACGCTTTTGTTTTTGGAAATGTAAATGTGATAAAAGCCGTTATAAGGGTAATTTATACTGACTTTTTTTGCAGTGTTGGCATAATTCCCCTTTCCTTTGTCTACTGCCTTAATTACCTTAAAATCTGATATTTCCATACAAAGATTTTCTTCCTTGCAGAATTTCGCTATTTTTTCTAGCTCTATTTCATTGGCGTCGAGCCTTACTGATTTTTTGATGTTATTCAGCAAGTATAATATTTCCAATGCTCTGGTATAATTTCCAAATATCTTTAAGAGCTTGCTTACCATCAAGATTAAAGGAGAAGATGCAATTAAATATATTTTGTTTTCATGCAACTGCTGACAGAGCTTTGTCCGAGAAGCAGGCATCTACTAAGTGTAAATTCGGTGCTTGTGCGGAGCCTTACATTCCTCTCAACTTCGCAATGCTGCGGCATTGCTCAGGTCGCTTATCACACTCCTTTGGAGATTTCTGAATTGGCAATTGCGCACAAGCACCGAATTTTGCAAAAACTCTAATGCTTTTCAAGCATCGCAAAAACCCTTTATGTTGTGTTAGCAGTTACGTTTTTTGCTAAGGTATCCTTCTCATTTGGCTCATAAAAAAATCATCTTCGTCAGAAATAAATTTTGGCTCTGCTTTCTGGGAGCTTATTTGCCTTTTCTTTTTTTCAGGCTTTACTTCAATGTTTTCCACTTGCTCCTTTAGCTTAAGCTCGACAGTTGACATTTCTTCTTCGCTAAGCTGCTTTGGCTTCCATTGCAAATTAATGCCGTCATTTTCTTTTCGCGGTATTACATTAACCATGAAATGCGCTACAGTTTGCCCTGCAGGAATTCCGTTTGCAACAAATATGTTTGTTCCTTGGACTTTTAAGCTGTCAAATATCGCTGAAGAAATTTTGTTTGCAATGCCAAAGACTGATGCAAGCTCTTCATCAGGAACTTGCTCTATTATCGGGTAATGGTTTTTTGGCATGACAAAACAATGCCCCGGATTTGCGCCGTTAATATCCAAAACTGCCAATGTGATATCATCTTCATAAACCTTTAGAGAAGGCACTTTATTCTCGACAATTTGGCATATAATGCAGCTTTCCCTTGATTGCGCCATTTTATTTTGCACCCAATATTTTTGCTATATCATCCAGATTAATGCTGCTTTTAGCTTCTTTTTCTGTGTCTTTTGCGCCTTTACCCTCTTTACGCATCTTATCTAATTGAAGAATGCTTTCCTTCTGAGGCTTTTCCCTAAATTCCGCATCTATTACATTTTTTTCCATGTATTTTGGAATTTGCTCCTTTTTGCTTTCTTCCGTTTTTTCTGCTTTTGTTCCTAAAGCCTCAGTCAATTTTTTATGCATAGCTTGCAGTTCATCTTCAGCAATTGTTTTTTGCGGCAAATTGAAATTTACATTATCATTTTCTTTTCTTGGTATTAAATGAATCATAAAATGCTGCGCCCTTTGCCCTGCCACAACGCCATTTGCCACAATAATGTTTGAGCCTTGCGCTTCCAATGCGCGCAATGATGCATTTGAAAGCGCTTTTGCAACAACAAAAATATTGCCAACTTCCTCATCGCTTATTTGAGGCATAATAGAATAATGCTCCTTTGGCATTACAAGAATATGCCCAGGATTGGCAGGATTAATGTCAAGAATTGCAATTACATGCTCGTCTTCATAAACTTTTTTTGACTGGACTTTGCCATTAATAATTTGGCAGAATATGCACTGTTTTTTCTGAAATTCCTTAAGCTCTTCCGGAGACATCTTGCTGAGCTTTTCCTGCAAAGCCTTTAGCTGCTCCTCGTCCATTTCTTTTTCAGCCATAAGTTTTCTTTTATTCCTTTTTTTATAAATGTTGTGGTAAGCAAACCTTTATAAAAACTTCAAACAAATTATCTGCTATGGCTAAATTGGTTTTGGATATAAAAAAAGCAGTTGAAGAGAATGCAGCTGAATATTTTGAAAAGGCAAAAAAAGCAAAGAAAAAAATCTTTGGCGCAGAAGAAGCTCTGCAAAGAAGCATGAAAAAGCTTGATGAGCTAAATAAAAAGCAGGAGAAAATATCCTTGGAGGAAGAAAAAAAGAAGCTTTTGCAGGAAAGAAAAAAAGAGTGGTATGAAAAATTCAGATGGTTTTTCAGCTCTGACAGCTTTTTGGTTATTGGCGGCAGAGATGCAGCCTCTAACGAAATAATAATAAAAAAACACGCGGAAAAAAATGATTTAGTGCTGCATACAGACATGGCAGGAAGCCCTTTTTTTGTCATTAAAGCAAAAAACAAAAAAATCCCGCAATCAACATTGCTGGAAGCTGCTGATGCTGTCTGCACTTTTTCAAGGGCGTGGAAATTGGGATTGCAGACAACAGATGTTTTTTATGTTTCTCCCGAGCAAATCAGCAAGAAAACAAAATCAGGAGAGTATATGGGCAAAGGCGCATTTATGATTTATGGGAAAACAAATTATGTTGAAAACAAAATTAGTCTGGCTATAGGAATCACAAAAGAAAAAGCAATAATGGCAGGTCCTCTTAATGCAATAAAGAAAAACTGCGATAAATATGTTGAGTTAAAGCAGGGCACTGTGAAAGTATGCAGCAAAGCAAAAAAAATAAGCCATAAGCTGGATATTTCAGGCTTGGACGAGGTAATAAGGGCTTTGCCTGCAGGTAATTTCGCTATCGCCAATTTTTTGTCCGAACATACCAAAAAACCAGCTCAGTAGAAATCCTTAACAAATGTAAGTGGCTGCTCCAAAATAAGGGGTGGTAGGCAAGCAGAAGAATGTTAATTGTGCTATCAAAATGGCGTGTATCTATAAGATATTTTTATTATAAAAAAGAATCAAGATGCGCCATTTTGCCTAAAGTGCGGCTCTGGAGCAGCCACTTTAGTTTTTGACTTTTAGGATTTCTACTGAGCTAAAAAACCAAAATATTTGAATACATAATAAAAAACAGCAAACTTTGAAAAATTGTTACTTATTGCTACGATAAATTTTGTGAACAAATATTATCCCTGCAAAAAACATCACAACGCTTAATATCTGCCCCATTGTCAGAAATCCTGCTATAAATCCAAGCTGCTCGTCAGGCTCCCTGAAAAATTCTACAAAAAACCTTAACGCTGCATACATTATTACAAAAAGCCAAAAGATAAATCCCTTTGGCAATTTTTTGCCTTTAAGATTCCATAATGTAAAGAAGATGAGCAAATTTTTTAATGAAGCATATATCTGGCTTGGGTGCCTAAAGCCTTCTGCATTCGGAAATTTAACTGCCCATGGCATGTTTGTTATTCTTCCATAAAGCTCACCATTCATAAAATTTCCAATTCTTCCTAAAGCAAGGGCTAATGCCAATGGTATGACTACAATGTCTGCAATATCATAAAAATCAATTTTTTTCTTTTTGCAGAAATAAAAGCCGGCAATTGAAGCCCCAATCAAGCCTCCATGAAAAGACAAGCCGCCATGCCATATGGCTAGCATTTCAAAAGGATTTGATAAATAAAACCTTAAGTTGTAAAAAAGAATATAAAAAATCCTTGCTCCAAGAATAACTCCGATAATCTCATACAGCAAAAAGTCCGCAACATCGTCTTTATTTATGCTTAACCCTTTTATTTTTGCAAGATAGCTAATCATAAAATAAGCTATCATAAATCCAACAGCATAAAAAAGCCCATAGTATCTTATTTCAAAAGCTCCAAGCTTTAGCAAAACGGGATTTATGCTGTGTATAAACATTTTGACAGAAACCTTTAAATATAAAGCGTTAATTTCTATATTTGGAAATTTCAATTATAAAAAACTTTCTTTTTTTAAAATGGGATACACAAAATATGAGCAAGCAAGGATAATCGGGGCAAGAGCCCTGCAAATTTCACAAGGAGCCCCATTTATGGTTAAATTGACGGAAAAAGAGCTGGAAAAGATAGGCTATAATCCAATTGAAATTGCAAAAATTGAATTTGAGCAAAACCTTATTCCAATAACGGTCAAAAAGGAATCTACAGAAAATAAAAAAGCAAAGAAGTGATTGCAGTGGGCAGAATAAAAGCAGTTTACATCAAGAGAATAACAAAGCGCCTATTAAATGAGCATTCAGGGGAATTTACTGCTGATTGCAATAAAAACAAAGATGTACTTAAAAAATACACGAAGATAGTTTCTCCAAAAATACGCAATGCCATTGCGGGATATGCTGCAAGGCTTGTTAAGCAATCCATAGAGAATAAGGAAAGAAAAGTAGTAAGCAGTGAGGATCTTTCTAAGTTTTATTAGCAATAACATCAATTGCCTCAACAAACATTGCATTGCTCCATGACTGGTTTAGGCATCCTTCAGAATTTAAGCTTTCAGCAGAGCTTAGCTCAGAATGCGCTCCAATAATGCCTTTCCATAATATTTCCTCAGCGCTTGCATTGATTATCTTCGTTATTTTTTCCTTAAACTTCTTTTTGTTTATTTTAAAAAGGGAAATTGCAGCCAGGTTATTAATCCAAAACCACGAATCACCTAAATGATAGCTTTTGGCAAATTCGCCTGTGTGTTTTGCTGTAAACAATGGATTGCTTTTGTCAATTGTGGATACGCCAAATTCAAGCCATAAATTCTGCAAAAGGATTTCAAAGCACCTTTCCCACTCGTCATTATTCAATAATTCTGGATAAATATGATGAGCTATAAATGCGTTGGCTCTTATTATGCTGTCACTTAAATTATCTTTAAGCAGATTGCCATTCCAGAATTTTTCCAAAACCTTTTCTTTAATAATCTTTTCCGATTCCTCAAAACTATTTTTTTTAGTAGCGTGAAATGCAGCTTTATGCATTTCTAATGCTAACGATTGTATTTCTATGCAGAATCCTTTCCTTCCATTGCCGTCAAAATCAGTGTCCATCCATGTATCCTTGTTGCTGTTATACATTAAGCCGTCTTTTGCGTAATTTGCCATCATTTCTTTTATTGACTGCTGAATTGCAATTGCATAGCTATTAACTAAACTTTTATTTTCCATTTCCTTGGCATTTAGTATGCCACTGATGCTGTTAAGCATCATAATAATTTTTTTGCGTTTTATTTTTCTATTTTTTAAGGATGAAATTTTGGCTTTTAATTGTTCCAGCACAATAAGGTTCTTTTTTGCCTCATTGCAAAAGCCCAATGCCATTTTAAAAAGCCAGCCTATAGCATCAGCATTGGTTTTATAATTGCCTTGATAATAAATGTTGGGCAGCCTTCCATCATTTTGAATCATGCGCATCCTGCCCATTATTATTTTTTTTGCAAGCTGATAATCTATTTTGCTTAAAGCTTTTAGGGAAATTGCCTCGTCTCTTGACCAGAACTGGAAAAACCACGGCAAGCCTGCAAAAATCCCGCATATTTGTGAATTTGCATTGCCTATGGCAAGGCTTTGCAGGGAATTTAAGGCAGAGGCATAAGCCATCTTTATTTCATTGCTTATTTTCCTGTTTTGAATCACTTTTTTTATTGAGGGGTTTTGCAAAAAAGCGTTGCTGAATGCAGTTTCCTCATTCTTTTTAATTCCTTCCAGATTTTTAAATATGCCAAGCGCGTCTTTGATTGCTCCATTTTTGTCTTTTGACATTGCCATAACAAAAATTTTGCCTTTAAGCTGCAATGCCTCGAAAACATATCTTGAGTAGGGCATTGAATTCCGCTTCTCATCAAAAGCGTAATCTCTTTTTATCCAGCTGCCAATTTTTTTGTAATCCATCTTGTCAGGCTTAATCGCAAGGTAAAGAGTGTATTGCTCCATGCCGTCTATAGAATTTGCCTTTCCATCTGCCCTTTTGGTGAATTTTGCTATAATGCAGCCTTTTTCCTCAAAAATGTCGTAATGCCTTCCAAACTCATCATTGTCATAAGAGTCCTTGCAGTCAAGAACAATGCTGATTTCATTTTCATTGCTAAGCTCGTATATTAGAGAAGAATAATGCACAGGCATAAAAAATTTTTCAGTGATATTTTCCCTTTCCTGCTCTGCAAAATAAAAATGGTTTTTTATCTTTTTTACAGCGCCCCCATTGATGGCATTTATACTTTCAATAAGCCTGTACATATTTTTGCCGTCGAACAGAAAAATGCCTTCATACCTGCTTGTTGGCTTTTCTCTCAAAAAGGCGTAGCTGCCATTTTTGTTTGTGAGCATAAACCCTACATCTTCTTTTGCATCTTTTTCGATTCTTCTTTTGCCGAATAAATGCTCGACTTTCACTTTTAGAATTTTTATTTTGTTGTTTTTTTTGGGGGGGTTTGCGAATTCTTATTCGTGCTTGTGCGGAGCCGTAAAAATTCCATCGTTCGAAGAACGATGGAATTTTTACCAGTTACGTTGGTAATCTTGCAATTCAACATTGTTTTGCTTTGGCCGTTGCTCGTCATTGACAAAACCGATAAACCACGCATTTGGCATCGTTTTGCCTTGACCACGGCTTGTCACTATCAAATTGCGCACAAACACTTAATTCGCAAAAACCCTTTTATGTTGTGTTAGCAGTTGCTTTCTCTACAGCAAGATTATGGGCGTTAATATAGTTTTTAACCAGCAAGCTCCAGTCTACAGTTGATGCTACTTTTCTTGCCTGTATTTTATTGGCAATTCTCTCGTGGCTTGTGAAGTTTGCAAAATCAAGCATTATTTTAGAAAGCTGCGCTGTTACCTCATTATCCTTTTTATTCATTCTGTTCAATATAAAAATGCCCGGAGTTTTTTCCTGCGCGCATTGTGTGCAGAAATACCTCCCAAATCCTGCAAGGTCTGTTGTTACTGATGAAACCCCTAATGCGCCGGCTTCCAGAGGAGTATAGCCCCACGGCTCGTAATATGACGGAAAAATGCCCAAATGGCAGCCCTGCATAGCCTCGTAATAGCTTAAGTTCAGAAGCCCGTCAGCCCCATTTAAATAAATTGGGTAATAAATAATCTTAACCCTGTCTTCTTTTTTATTATTAAGCCCGCATGACTTTAATGCATTCATTATTAAGTCATTGTCCTCATTATACAAGTCATGAGTTGAAATTGATGGATTGCCATTTCTCTTCATCTTTGTTATTTTGGATTTTATTTCATCCATAAAGTCTTTCTCAAATAAGTCTTCCTTGACAATGCTCTTTCTTCCGATAAGGGAATAAACCACATTTTTTCTTAAGTCATCCATTACTTCTTCCAGCGCATCAATGACATCCTGATAATGAGTTTTGTTTTCAAGAAGCTCCTGCTTTATATTCCTGATATTTGAAGGGACAAAAATAAATGCCGCTATTGTTTTTTTTGAGCCATTCTGCTTAAGCTGCTCATTGAGCTTTGCAAGCGATTTTATAAAAATGTCTATGCCTTTATCCCTGAATTCGTACCTTCCTGCAATAAAAAAAAGCACTGTTTCTTTGATTTCAAAAGCGTAATAAGGAAAAAAATAATAAAGCAGAAACTGCCTTATTCTGTCCCGCTGCATTCTGTGCTTTATGGTAATCTCCTCAAAAGTCGGGAATTTTTCAATGTCGAGGCCGTTTGGCAATAAAACTTTTGGCTTTATTTTGAGCATGCGCTCAGATTCCATCGAGGTTATCTCGCTCACTGTTGTAAAAACATCTGCATTCAAAGCTGCATGCTTTTCAAGCTGGTGTTTTGACTCCACATGATAATTATAAGCCTCTTTTTCCGCGTCAATCTTATCCCATATGCTATAAATTTCCACATTAGAGTTTGCCAGTGTTCTGCCTAATGTTGTTGCATGAGTTGTAAACACCTTGCCTATTTTTACATTTTTTTTTGCAAGGTAAAGCAGCGCAGAGCCGGAAAGCCATTCATGAAAATGAGCAACACACTTGCTGTTTAAAGAAGCTGCAAGCTTTTCTATTAATTTTCCGACAGCATGTCCCCAAGAAACAGGCTCATCATAGTCATAAGGCGCATTTAAAGAATCAATCTTAAAGCTATCCCATAATTCCTTTTTTATGTTATTAATATTCTGCTTGTAATTTTCAAAATCAATTAGTATCGCATTTGGCTTTCCTTTAATCAGCCACTTTCCGTAATGGCATAGAATTCCTTCCTTTTTTAATTCGTCAAAAGCGCTTTTGCACCTTTTGTCTGGAACTTCTTCCTCGAAGTCTCCCAATGCCTTATTTGCAAAATAAGGGCCTATAAGGAAATAGTTGCTTTTATAATAAGACATCATCTGCGCAGCTTTTGAGCTGACAACTGTGTATATGCCTCCAACCTTATTGCATACTTCCCATGACACCTCAAAAAGAAAATCTGCCTTTTTTTCCATCCATTAGCTTATTTTAACAGCTATTTATAAATTTATGATACTACTTTAAAGGCGGTAATGGGTATTATAGTTAAGGGCATAAAACATATTCTATATAATTATTGCGCCACTATGTTAGAGAACACTTGTGTTCTCCGCTATGTGAATGGTGGAATTTTACTTTTTCACCGTTTTTAGAGTTGCAAAATTTTTTAAGGATTTGCTTTTATCATTTAACAATAGTCATAAACATTTATAAATATTTAATGGAATTTTTATCATAATATGAAATTTGATTTGCCAAGAAAAGAGCATCCCAATCTGGAGAAGTATGAAAGGCATGATGTAGATACAGCATACAGATTTGCAAATGAAATTTATAAGGAGATGGGTGCACTAATTCGGGCAGTAGTGATATTTGGCTCCACTGCAAGAAAAAAAACAACTGCAAAAAGCGATATAGATGTTCTTGTTGTCATTGATGACTTAACAATAAGCTTAACGCCTGAGGTTGTAGAGGCTTATAGGGTTATTGTTAACAAAAGTATTGTTCAAGTTTCCACAAGGCTGCACATAACAACCTTGAGGTTTACATCCTTTTGGGAATATATAAGAAATGGCGATCCAATAGGCATTAACATTTTAAGAGATGGTGTTGCATTGATTGATTCGGGATTTTTTGAGCCACTGCAAGCCTTATTAAAAAAGGGAAAAATAAGGCCTACTTCAGAAAGCATATGGACATATTATGTGAGGGCTCCAAATACCTTGCATAACAGCAAATGGCATTTGCTGCAAGCCACTCTAGATTTATACTGGGCAGTTATAGATGCTGCGCATGCAGCATTAATGAAGCATGGAGAAGTACCTCCAACTCCAGAGCATGTCGCTGATCTTTTGGAAGAAAAGCTTGTAAGGAAAAATCTTCTTGAGCACAAATATGTCATGATAATGAGGAATTTCTATAAGCTGATGAAAATGATTACCCATCAAGAGATTGATCAAATAAAGGGAGAAGAATATGACAGGTATTTTGAAGCTGCTGATGATTTTGTCAAAAAGATGAGGGAGTTTATTGAAAAGTGATTTTTTTATAGGAATTTTTTACTTTTTCTAAATGGTAATATCCTTAATAAGTTTTATAAATGCTATAACTTTTTCCTCTTAAAATGGCGCTAATGCAAGCAGAGCAAACAGCGTATGAAGATATAGTGCATAATTTTATGGTTGAGCAATATTCTCTTGCTCCTAGCCCAAGTAGCATAGACCTTTTGATAAATACAATCCTTGCTAAAACTTCCTTAGATAACAACCCTATAAAAAATTTTTTTAAGGTAGCAAGAGCAATAGGGCACAATGATTCAGATACACTTGTTGCAAAAGTTTTTGCATTGGCATACCCCTATGAACCTATTATGAATAATGCTACTAATGGGTTAAAGGTTAAATGGACTGCTTGGCTAGGCATTTCAGAATACCATCTTGGTAAGAAAATTAAGGGTAAACAAAGCAGTGAAGCATTGTTTAAAAGTGCAATAAACCATTTTTTGAGCTTGTATTATAATGATAAACTTCCTAAGCAAAATTACGTTTATATCAGTGATTCTTACAGGAGATTAGGCAAATTTGAAGATGCATTATCCTTTTTATTAGAATCTAAGGGAATGGGATATTACACCAAAGAAAGTGCAAGTCTTACTGGAAGATGTCACTTTGAACTAAGAGAATTTAATGAAGGAGTTTTGGAATTTAAAAACGCAATGGAAATGACGGAAAACGGGGCTTTTAATGCAGAATGGGTGCGGTTTTTTCAGTATTCCCTAGATAGGGCATCTCATTTATTGTATTTGTCAAGACATAAAATTAGAATGGGGGTTTATAATAGATTTCTTGGGAGACTCCATAAAGTAGTTGATATGCTTACAAATTATCGCATGCAATAAAACCCTCAAAAAAAGATTTTTGATATTATGAGCTTCCAAAAAGAAAAAAACGAATTTTTGTGCAAAAAAGACAAAAGCAAAAAAGGCAGCATAGACATTAAAATAAAAAATTTAGTAGATAAAATAAACTCATTTGATGATTTTTTCACAACAAGCAGCTGCTCTGGAAGAATTCTTTTGATAGCGCAGCATAAATCCGGAAGAAAAGACAAGGCAGAATGGCTTTTTTCCAGCCACAATAAAATTAATTTTAAAAAAATAAAATCAAAAAAAAGTCTGGAAAAACTGCCAAAAAAAGATGTGTGGTTTAAAATGGAGCCTGCTATAGTCCATATTGCATGCAAAAATTTTGAAAATGCTTCCAAGCTGTTGAATCTCGCAAGGAACATCGGCTTTAGGAGAAGCGGCATAATTTCAATCGGAAAAAACAGGCTGATTTTGGAGCTGATAAGCACTGAAAAATTAGACGCAATAATAGGAAAAAACGGAAAGCTGCTGGTTAATGAAAGCTATTTTAAAATTTTGATAAGGGAAAGCAACAAAAAACTGGAAAAGACATGGGAGAAGATTAACAGGCTGCATAAAAGCCTTTAATGTTAGAGTAACTGATAATATCGCTTTGTTCGAAAGGGGGTTTTTACAAAATTTGGTGCTTGTGCGAAGCCTTAACTTACCTCTCAGCTTCGCAATGCTGCGGCATTGCTCAGGTCGTTTATCACAATCTTGCAGAGTTTTCTGAATTGGCAAATGACGCACAAGCACCGAATTGGAATTCCCATGTAGTGATGCACTGAGCGTTAAATTCTGTTTAAGCATCGCAAAAACCCTTTATGCTGGGTTAGCAGACACTCTCCTTTCAACCCATACTGCTTGTCAGTATTTGGGAAGCTATGATGTTAAAGAGGAGCATTATTCCAAATGAAATCACAGAGTAAAGCATTGTGCTTCTTATAATGTTATTGCCCAATAAATAATGCTCGCTTAGCTTGTCTGCGCCATTCTCGATTCCATTTACTAATACTGTTAATATGTAAGTTATCTGCACAACATAAATGCCGATTATTATCTGGAAGTGATATGTGGGAATGCCATTTCCAAAAATGTTAGTTAAGTTGCCTACAGCATCATTTGTTCCGGAAGTAACATCTTTAAGCTGTGAGCTTAATTTTCCAAGTATTTCGGTGACCATTGAAGTAATGCCAATGACAATTCCTGCTATAGCCGGAGTCAAAAACTTAATCTGGGAATTCATCGAGGATATGACATCTGCCATTAAATCCTTTAATCTTTCATTAACTGTATGGATTTCTTTTATGTATCTTGAAATGTTGGTTAAAGCCTGCGCTGCAACAACAGGCCCTTTTTTAACTGACTGGACTAAAACTTTCATTGAGCTTTCAATCAAGTTAGAGGGAAATGTTATTAAAGCACCATGAACAGGATCAAAAATAGACTGCTTAACGCTCATGCCCAGCTTTCTTATGTTTGTTCTGACAAGATTAAAAAATGAGCCTGATACTGTTCCTTCCATCACATCAGCTACTTTCTCAAATGCTATTTCTGCAGGCAGCCCATCTCCTAATCTGTTGCCCAGCTGGAATAATGCAGATGCAAATTCCAGCTCAAGCTTTTTTGCCCTTTCCCTTATTTTTATCACATTTTTTGATTTCAGCCTGTAATAAATTCCTATGCTCAATCCAACAGCCATTGTAACTGCTAAGCTTAATATTGTTGCTCCCAGTCCATAAGGGCCTATAGTTTCTTCTCCGGACTTCCTGTAGCCAAGCAAGCAAAACTTTCTGCCGCAGGAGCTTAAGAGATCTTCGCTTCCAAATCCAATATCGCGGAAATTGATATTATGCAGTATTATCGGGCTTATTCCAATAATAAACAATAAAATTCCTACAAAAATGCTCAACACTAAAGGATTAATCATCAATTCAAAATTGCCTATTTTAACAATTACATTTTTGTATTTCTTGATTTCCGGATTTTCTTCTGAAATATCGCTTTGCCCATAGCCTGTAGGCCTTTTTGAGAGTATTATTTTGCCGAGATAATACACGGATACAGGCAGTGCCACATTATAGATAGCTGCTATATGGAACCAGCTTACCTCTTCCATAAAGCTTACCACCAATGGCAATATAACAAGCCCTAAAATCGGCAATATTATTCCAAGCATGTGCAGCATTGTTATTGGGCTTTGCAAATTATGGGCATAATGAAGCATTTTCTCATAAGTCTCGCTTAGAATAACATCCAAAGCCTTATCAAGCGAATTTAATCTTCTGTCTTCACCTCCTTCATACAAGGATGATTCAATTAAGTGAAATGACTCTATGAACTCAAAATTCCATTTTTTCCACGTTTGAAGATAAGCATCAAGGCTTTCTCTAACGCTTTCGTATTTCCCCGTTTCAACATCCCACAAAATCTTTTTTAAGTCAATGCTTAATGGAGCAGACAAATGCTCAGCAGCAAATTCTATTGCATTTTCAATGTTGCTTGTGTGCCTCATGTATGTTACCACATAAAATACGCACAAAACCATCTGGTTGCTTGCCTTAAGGCGCCAGCTGTTTGCAATATAGCCTGGGAGATTGCCTAAAGGCTTTATCAAGGCAATTCCCGCAACAAAAAAGAAAAAAATAAAAAAATTTGACTGGAAAATCAGAAATGAAATTAATGAGCCAAACACAATTATGAATATTGGCGCTAAAAATGAAAGTGATACAGCTCCTGAAGGCGTTATATTAAGATGGGCTATGCTGATGTCTTCAATAATGTCAGGCTCTTTTTTCTTGTCAGGCTTTATTTTGAGTATTTTTTCGCTAAAGTTGCATAATTTTTCATAAAGTGTTAAATGAGCGGGCATCAGCTCTTTCTTGAACTGCTGATATTCTCTTGAAGTGGCTTTAGGCTCATAAGTTCTGGCTCCAAGCTCTTTTTCTATCTGCATCCTATAGGATTCTATTATATCCTTCATCCTCTCTTTTTCATGTTGGAGCGACATTAATAAAAAACTCACCTCTTATTCACTGCGAATTTTTCCACTGCTCCAAGAGCAGTGGAAAAATTCGTTTTTAATCGCTATTTTATTTCCATTCTTTTTATGCTTCTTTTTAGCCATTCATTCCAGTCAAAAAAAATTCTTTTGCTGTCTAAGTTTCCTGTTGCTTCCCTTACTTTACCAGATATCCTGTGAAATTCGTCATTTGACCTCACAACAAATTCAGCTTCGAGCAAATCCGGCATTTTTGATTTTGAAGCAGCTTCTACAATTTTTTCTTTTATTTTTGCCCTCAGCATTATGTTATCCCATACCGCATCCCAACTTCCTGCCCATTCCTTCACATTGCCTGCTATGCCTTTTAAAATCTCGCTTTCTCCATTAATTAGCTCATCAGTCAGCTCTAGCTGATCTGTTTTTGTGTTATACCTCATTAAATCAACAAAGCCATTCTCCAATAACGGATCATTTTCCCAATGCTTTCTTACTTCTGTTATTTGCGTGACTCTGCGCCATCTGTGCAAGCCATCAGCACTTTTAATGGGATTTGTAACAATAATAACATCTGTTGCCTTGAAGCTTGTCCTTGGCACTTGAAGGTCATTAACAACCCTGTCAAATACGCCATAAGGGCTGTCGCCATGTATTGTGCCAGCAACAACATTTGCCAATGCTCCTATCCTCATAGCCTCGTAGAGGGCTAATGCTTCCTTGCTTCTTATTTCGCCTACAATTAATGCTGAATCACCCATTCTTAATGTTGTTCTTATGCCTTCATCAGCAGGCACTTCCACAGAGCCTTTTGTCAAGGCTGCAGCCACTTTCATAGGCTGTATATTATAGCCTAATTTTCTTAATGCAGCGCTTGGAAGCTCAATCGTGTCTTCTATTGTTAGGACTCTGTATTTTCTCATTAACTCTACAAGCAAAGACCCTAGTAATGATGTTTTTCCTGCTGACCTTGTTCCCGCGACTAATATTGTTCTGCTTCCGTCTATTAAAAAGCTCATCAATCCAGCAGCTAAACTATTTATCATCTTATTTTCAATAAATAAAGGCAGCGTCCATGGCTTGTCCCTGTGCCTTCTAAAAGCATAAGCCAATCCATAAGGATTTAGAGGCTGTCCGACAACAGCTACTCTCGCATTTGCGCCTGTTATGCTAAGCTCTGTATCAAGAATAGGGTTTGCTTCATCTAATGGCCTTCCTGAAATTAGCCTTAGTTTTGTCGCCCATGATTCTGCTTCTGTCTTTG
Organism: Candidatus Woesearchaeota archaeon; assembly: GCA_016185955.1. Classification (GTDB taxonomy): domain Archaea; phylum Nanobdellota; class Nanobdellia; order Woesearchaeales; family GW2011-AR4; genus JACPJP01. The sequence goes on from JACPMQ010000034.1 coordinate 21,521, forward strand.
TTGGCACAATATTGGTTTTGCAGTCTCCATAATCCTGATGCACAATAAACATCGGCACTTCTCCAATTTGGTTGTTAACTGTGATGTCCTGCACCTTTTCATCTTGCAATAACACTTCAATTAATCCAAATCCAACCGTGTATCTAATAAGTATATTTGTTAATTCCTCTATCTCATTGGCTGTCAAATTAATGTTTCTGCTGCCAGCCAATTCCTCTATCAAGTCAGAGCCTACATTCAAAAAAACCTGCCGCATCCTTTCTGGCTCAACAAATTCAGTTTGTTTTGGCTTATGCTCTGCCATTATTTTTCTTGCTGTATCCAGTATCTCATATTTTTCCTCGGTAAGCTTAAACTCAGGCGGCATTACATGATAAAGGTACTGCACAGTTTCAGGAAGCTCAAATATAGTGACCTCTACATCTTTCCCAACTGTATAGCTGTCTATTTCATCAGCATCATGCGGATAAGTTGCCATAAGCTTTGTAAACATGAAATCAGGCCTTACAGATGCTGTAAAGAATTTCCTGTAGATTTCCCTGTCTCCAACTTTATGCCCTGCAAGATAAGGCTTTGACAATGAAATTATTTTTGTCTTTTCAAACAGCCTTATTAAATAATTCAGAATCTCATTGTATTTTCCGGAGCATTTGATGAATATGCTGTCGCTTGACTTTTCGCATTCTATCCTTTCGTCTCTTGCAATCCTTGTCAATTCAACATAAGCTGAAATAGGGTCTGACCTCAAAAGATTTGATATTATATTTTGAACAGTCGAATACCATAAATTAGTCCATCTGGTGCATGCTGTATCAGAGCTCAGCGCATTATAGCTGAAAATGTCTTTTCTTTTTGATAATTGCGAATACAGCTTTGCTATTTCGCTAATCAAAGCAGTCTGGCTATAGTCATATTCATAATTTCTTTTCTGCGCAAAAACAATTTTTGTTGCGTCTTTTACTTCCAGCAGCATGCCGCATGCCTTTGCCATAACTACAGCATCGTCTTCTAATGAAGGTATATTCGGGTAGTCTTCCAAATCCACAGAAAGTATTACGTCATCCCCTTCCCTTATAACCTCATATGAAAACTGATTTTTATTTTCAAAAAGCGCCATTTTGCATCTTAAAATATTTTTATTTATGAATGATTTATTTATGAATGATTATTCCTTTTTTCTTTTAAGCTCGTCATTTTTCAGCAATTCCAATGCTATCTCAATGAGATGCGATTTGTTTCTGTATTTTTTCTTGTCTTGTATCTCTTTTTCTATCCATTTTATTAATTCATCATCAATAGTTGCGCTTATTGGCTTTTTCATTGTCTTTGTTTGCTTTTGGTATAATACAAAAATTTTACATATAAAATATATATTCTACATATAAAATATATTTAATATTTTTTATAAATTTGATGTGTTTAATATATTTTATGTTAAAGTATTTAAATGTTTGGGTATCAAAAGTTTTTTTAGCATTGTGAAGCTATCTTTATATCTTTTTGTGCTGCACTTTATTTTTTATTCTGCATCAACAGAATCTTTAATCTTGGACTTAATATTTCCTAATTTAGTTAGTTTATCCGCTTCAAATCTTTTAATGAAATCTTTTATAACCAAAAATGCAAGGAAACCACCAATAATTGCTATAATACCTATCAGAACATCGAAAATCCCATTTAAAGGGTCTAATGAATATTTATCAATACTCCATAATGATGCAAAAAATAGGCCTATACAAATGACTCCTAGATTTTCTTTGATTTTTAATTATTAAACCTATCTTGTGTTTGAACGTGCATTATAAAAAATATCAATTTCAATAATAAGATTTTGAACTCCACCACCAGCACTTATCTTCCGTATATTCCGTTTTTGAATATGGAATAAGAACGGCAAAGATTGCAATTATTACACCTACAGCCAGCAAAATTAATCCTAAATTGTATGGTTTTTGTTTACACTAACTGCCCTGCATCTTCAAATTTTATCTTGCTGTTGATCAGCTCATTTATGATTATCCTTAAGTCGCTGATTTTTACCCTTATTTGCTTTGCATCATCCCTGTTCCTTATAGTGCAGTCATCATTCTTTAAGCTTTCAAAATCAACTGTTAGTGAGTAAGGAGTTCCAATTTCATCATTCCTTGAGTATCTTCTTCCAACGCTTCCTGACTTGTCAAACACGCATTTAAACTCTTCCTTTAGCTGCATGTAAACATCTTTGGCTTTGCTGACAATCTCCTCATTATTTGAAACCAATGGAAAAATTCCGGCTTTAATTGGAGCTAATTTTGGGTGCAATTTTAAAACAACATTATCCCTTTTTTTATCATAGCTATAAGCGTCAAACATGAAAACCAGAAATGCGCGCTCAACGCCTTGTGATGGCTCAGCAATCACATGCGGAATTATTTTTTTCTTTGTGTCTTCATCAAAAATGCTCAAATCCTTTCCGGAAAATTTCATATGCTGCTTTAAGTCAAAATCAGTCCTGTTTGCCATTCCCTGCAGCTCTTTCCATCCAAAAGGAAAATTATATTCCAAATCCCATGTATCCAATGCGTAATGGCTTTTTTCTTCCTTTAAGTGCTGCCTTGCCCTAAAATTATCAGGATTTGCCCCCAAATTTTCAAACCATTTTTGCTCTGTTGCAAGCCAATAAGCGTGCCATTCTGATATTATTTTTTTCTTTAAAGCGTCTTTTATCTTCATTCTCTCCAGCTTAACGATTTTTTCATTTTTTTCCTGCATCTTTGCAGTGTAAAAATTAAGCTCGTCATCAGCAACATCTTCTATGTACGGGCATTTATCAGCTTTGTCAGGATGCACAAAATACTCAATTTCCATCTGCTCAAACTCTCTCATTCTAAATAAAAAATCCCTTGGGCTTATTTCATTTCTAAATGCCTTTCCAGTCTGGGCAATTCCGAATGGCAGCTTCAATCTTGCATTTTCCTGCACTAGTTTAAAGTCGGCAAAAATAACCTGAGCTGTTTCAGGCCTTAAATAGGACATAGAACTGCTTGTTTGTATCGGTCCAACATTTGTTGCAAACATTAAATTGAATTTTTTTGGATTGCCAAGCTCATTGCCGCATTTCTGGCATTTTATTCTGTGCCTTGATATTCCATTTGCAATTTCATCTAATGGCATGCCTGCCGCTGAAATCTTCAATTTGTCTTCAATTAAGTGGTCTGCCCTGAACCTTGAGCCGCATTTTTTGCAATCAACAAGCACATCTGCAAAGCTTTCCACATGGCCTGAGGCTTGCCATACATTTGGATGCGTAATAATGCTTCCGTCTATGCCTACAATGTCGTCTCTCTGCATTACATGATATTTCCACCACTCATGCTTTATGTTATTTTTTAGCTCTACTCCTAAGTGCCCAAAATCATAGAAGCCTGCTATTCCTCCATATATCTCGGAATTGGCATACACAAAGCCTTTTCTTTTGCAGAAAGATGCCATTTCCTCTATATTCAGCTTTTCCATTGGTTTATGCCTAATTGTTTTTTTTATAAATTTTATTGTTTTGTAAAGTAAACCTTCTAATCTCAAAAAGTTCAGTTAACAGTTTCATGCGCAGGATGCTCATGAGACAAGCCATGCCTCTCTTTTAATTCCTTAATATGGCTTATTTTATGGGCTATAATCTTGCTTATATTCCCAATAAACTCCCGTACAAGCAATGAAACATGCTCTCCGCCAAGAAGATGCGGCAACACTACATAGTCAGCTCCCGAATCATACAATTCCAAAGCGTCTTTTATCTGTGTGGCTGTTACAAATATCGGTATCTTCTTATTTTCTTTTCTGATTTTATTTATTAGCAGCATATTATCCTCTTTTGTGGAAACTGTGGAAATTACCATTTTTGCCTTTTTAAAATCCAACCTGTCCAAAAGCTCAATGTCTGATATATCCCCATAAATTGAATCTATTTTCTGCTCTTTAAGGTTTTGTGCAATTTTTGGGTCTATGTCTATGACCAATAATTTTTTTCCCTTTTTCTTTAAAGTCTTGACAATGCTATAGCCTATCCTATTGTAGCCGCATAATATAACCTCATACGCGCTTTTTTTTGGCATTTCAATTTGTGTTTCGCTTTCCTTTTTTTTTGATAGCTTGTCAAAAGCAGCCAGATAATTTGAAATTTTGCTGTAAATATTATGCTCATACTTCAAAAGATAAGAGGTGATTGCTATAGTGGTTATTGCAAGGATAACAACCAAGGAAAAAATATTTTGGCTTATATGCCCGTATATAACGCCCTGTGATGCAACAATAAGGGAAAATTCTGAAATTTGCGCAAGAGATACAGATGTTAGAAATGAAATCCTTTTTTTATATCCAAAAAATGAGATAATAAACATAACTATCAGGGGTTTTATGGCAATCACAAGCAAAAATAATGCTATAAGCGGCTTTAAAATAAGGTTAAAGCTGCTTAGCAGCAAAGCCATTCCCAATGAAACAAAAAATATTATTGAAAAAAAATCCCTTAATGGCTTTATTCTTCCTATAATTTCTAAGCTATATGGGAGATTAGCCAATGAAATGCCCGCTATAAAAGCTCCTATTGCTATTGAAAAGCCAAGATAGCTGAATAGCATTGAATAAAGCAGGCTTATTGATATTGCGGAGATAAATAATAATTCCCGCGACTTTGCTGCAAACGCAAAAAGCAAAGGAAAAGCATATTTGCTGATTAAAATTGCAACAATTAATGCAGACAATCCTTTTAGAACTGAAATTAAAAGCACTGCAAAAGAAAATTTGCTTAAAGTCCCAAAAACCGTCAATGCCATTATAGCGACAATATCCTGAATGAGTAGAATTCCAATAATTATTTTTCCATGCAATGTGTCTATCTCTTTCTTGTCAGACAATAACTTGACTACCACCATTGTGGAGCTAAATGCAATCATTATTGCAATGTATGATGATTCCAAGGCAATAAAGCCCAATAGCAAGGATGCTATAAACGCAATTGCAAAAGTCGAAGTTATTTGTATTATTCCCGCAAATGACGCTATGAACCCTACATTTTTCAGTTTTCGTATGTTTATTTCCAAACCGACGATAAACAATAGAAATGCAATTCCTATTTCAGACAAAGTGGCTATTATGCTTGTATTTGTTATTAGCCCAAAAACAGGGCCTATGATAACCCCTGTAAGAATATAAGCAGGAATTAATGGCTGCTTAAGCAGTTTTGCGAAGTACGCAAAAACTGTTGCTATCACCATTACAATCCCTATCTCAAAAAATATATCTTCCATAATCTTTAATTTTTTTTATTCCAAAATTATTATGCTTCCATTATCCCTCTGCCTCGTATTTTTTTCGCTTAAATTTAATTCTATCACATCATTCTGCTTTAGCATCTCAATCAATTCATTTTTGCTTTTTCCCATCAATAAAGCCAATTCATCAAGTTTCATTTATTCACCCCCTTAATTTTTAAAATAAATCCGTCCTTATGCTTCTTGAATTCAAGCTCTGTGCCTTTTTTGAGCCCTTCATATTCTGCAAGAACTTTAGGTATTGTAACTACAAGCTGCCCTGAAGGAAGTTTTTGTATTCGCACCATAATAGTATTTTTAATAGTTTTTTTATTATTTAAAAAATCATTTTTTAAATTATTTAAATTAATAGTATTTAAATGTTTGCATTCAGTGTAACTGCTAACACCTCTTATTCTAAATACTGCGGACTTTGACAATTATTACGGAAATCAAAGTCCGCTCGTATAGTAAGAAGAAAGATGCGCCATTTTGCCTGTAGCGCGGCTCTGGAGCAGCCACTTATATTGTTAGCAGTCACTAAAAATGTAACTGCTAACATCACTTTGTCCGAGAAGAGGGGTTTTTGCGAAAGTTTAATT
>JACPMQ010000047.1 GCA_016185955.1 Candidatus Woesearchaeota archaeon
AGAAGAATGTTAATTGTGCTATCAAAATGGCGTGTATGTGCAAAATAATTTTGTTATATAGGCACGGACATTAATTTCCGTAAATAAATTATCCGTGCCTATATACTGCGGACTTTGACAATTATTACGGAAATCAAAGTCCGCTCGTATAGTAAGAAAAAAGATGCGCCATTTTGCCTGTAGCGCGGCTCTGGAGCAGCCACTTTAGTTTTTGACTTTTAGGATTTCTACTGTGCTGAAAAGTAAAATTCCGCCAATCTTGGATTGGCGGAATTTTTGATTAAAAAGCTTTATAAAATGTGTCAAGCTACATAGCCAAAAATGATTGATAAAAAAGATTTTGAAATGATAAGAAAGGAGCTGGAAAATTTTGAGATAAAAAGAGAGGCGATAATACAAACCTCAAGAGAGATAATAAACCTTTCAAAGCGCGTTATTTATGCATTGCACAGGAATGACGTAAAAGCTGCATCTTTGCATGTCAAGGAAATAGAAAAGCAAAAAAAATTGTCGTCAATAAAAAAATACCGACGAAAGTAGCATTAGATATTGATACTGAAGACTATTTAATGGGGTTATGCGACTTGACAGGAGAGCTTGTAAGGAAAGCTGTCAACGAAGTAATAATAAAAAATTTTGACAGCGCTGTGGAAATCAAAAGCCTTGTGGAAGAAATTTACGGCGAATTTTTGAATTTTAATTTAAGAAATGGGGAATTAAGAAAAAAGTCTGACCAGATTAAATGGAACCTAAAAAAGCTTGAGGATGTTGTGTTTGAAATAAAAATGAAAGGGATGCTGAGATGAAATTCAAAAGAACAAAGACATGCGGTCAGCTTACTGACAAAGACATCAAAAACGAAGAAGTTCTCTGCGGCTGGGTTCATTCAAGAAGAGACCATGGCGGCATAATTTTTATAGATTTGAGGGACAGGCATGGCTTAACGCAAATAGTTTTTGATCCTGCCAACAATAAAAAAATGCATGAGGATGCTGAAAAGCTAAGACGGGAAGATGTAATTGCAATAAAAGGCATGGTAAGGGCAAGAGGCAAGGATTTAGAAAATTTAAAATTAAGCACTGGGAAAATTGAAGTTCTTGTAAATGATATGGAAGTGTTAAGCAGGGCAGAAACACCTCCTTTTGAAATTGATGACAGGGTTGAAGCAAGCGAGGAATTAAGGCTAAAGTACCGTTATTTAGATTTAAGAAGGCCCAAAATGCAGAAGCATTTGCTGATAAGGAATAAGGCATCAGAGGCAGCTAGAGAATATTTAAGCAAAAATAATTTCCTTGAGGTTGAAACTCCTATGCTTGTGAGGGCAACTCCAGAAGGCGCAAGAGATTATATTGTGCCTTCAAGGGTAAATCCTGGAAAGTTTTATGCGCTGCCGCAAAGCCCGCAAATATACAAGCAGATATTAATGGTTTCCGGCTGCGACAGATATTATCAGTTTGCAAGGTGCTTAAGGGATGAGGATTTGCGGCAGGACAGGCAGCCAGAGCATACCCAAATTGACGTAGAAATGAGCTTTGTTACAGCCAACGAGATTTTAGAAATGGTGGAAGGATTGTATAAATATATGATGAAAAAAGTGCTTGACATTGACATAAGCTATAAGTTTCCAAGAATATCATATAATGAAGCAATGGAAAAATACGGATGCGACAAGCCTGATTTAAGGTTTGGCTTGGAGCTTATTGATGTTACAGAAATAGCAAATAAGTCTGATTTTCAAGTGTTTAAAGACGCAAAAAAAATAAAATGCATTAATGCCGATGACAAATTTTCCAGAAATGAAATAGATGATTTGGTTAAGTTTGCAATGCAAAATGGCGCAAAGGGCTTAGCGTGGATGAAAGCAACAGAAAAGGGGCTTGAAAGCAATATTGTTAAGTATTTTAACAAAGATGTGCAAAAAAAGATTCTTGAAAAAACAAAAGCGAAAAAAGGCAGCATATTGTTTTTTGTTGCAGACAAGGAAAAAGCTGTAAATGAGGTTTTGTCCAAATTAAGGCTTGAGCTTGCAAAAAGACTTGGCATTATAAAAGAAAATGACTTTAGATTTTGCTGGGTTGTTGATTTCCCGATGTTTGAATGGAATGAAGAGCTGAATAAGTGGGAGCCTTCACATCATATTTTCACAGCTCCAAAGAAAGAGCATCTTTCGTTTTTGGAAAAAGACACTGCCAATGTTTATGCTGACCTTTATGATTTGGTATTAAATGGGATTGAGCTTGGCTCCGGCTCAATAAGGGAAACCAATCCTGAAACGCAGGAAAGACTAATGAAGATTATTGGCTTAAGCAAAGAAGAGGCAAGAAAAAAGTTTGGGTTTATGATGGATGCATTTAGATACGGAACTCCGCCGCATGGTGGCATGGGCTTGGGCTTTGACAGGATTGTAGCATTAATGTGCGGCTATAATGACATAAGAGAGGTAATTGCATTCCCGAAAAATAAGGACGCTGAATGCCTTATGGATGGAAGCCCTTCAGAAGTTGATGACAAGCAGTTAAAAGAATTGCGCATTAAATTGGATTGGGTAAGGAAAAAATAGCACTTGGAATTCCTTAACGTGACAGTTCCGCATCATTCAACCATTCAAGTAAAATTTAAATACCCACATAAAATACCTCTGCTTAAGGGTGGTTTTATGGGACACTTAAGTGCAAATTCAATCAAATATAAAAGTTCACTGGATAATATAGGGTATAAGCCTGTATCTGGAGTAGTTACAGAATTTTTTAATTACTCTCTTATAGAACGTATGAAACCCTCACAAATAAAGCAAACTCTTGAGCACATTGCTGAATTGTATAAGGCAAGCGACGTATTATCTCCTAACAACCCTCTTGAATCTGGAAACTTTGTTTTATATTTTCAATTTGGACAAATGCCGCTAATAGATGACTATGGAGCGTTAGGAAAAATGCTTCGACGTGGAGATAGAGTTAAAGTGACACCAATAGGCAATGAGCCATTACCTAATCTTTATGAGGTTGCTGTTCTGGTTGGGGAAAATCATCGACAGACACTAGCTTCAATTTTCTATGAGCCAGATAAAAACGGATTTCGCGCAATAGTTCCTGTCGATAGAAAAATGAGCAATGAAGAGCTAAATGCATTAGATGCTTTAGTGGGCATGCTTTATCACAAGCGCCAAATGGCGATAAACAATAGTTCCAATCATCTTTAAATACTCCCTAATTTTTCTTGCTGCTATGCAAATAAATCTCATAACAAGCAACTTGAGCAAAGTAAGGGAATTCAAAGAAATTCTTAAAGGCAAAGTAAAAATAAACCACATCCAGATGGAGTAT
>JACPMQ010000014.1 GCA_016185955.1 Candidatus Woesearchaeota archaeon
AATTGGCAATTGCGCACAAGCACTTACTTTCGCAAAAAACCTTTATGTTGTGTTAGCAGTTACATTTTTGCAGAGGAAAATTTTTATACTGAAGTTTTACCTTATTATTATGGAAGAGCTTATACAAATCAAAGCAAGGAGGCATCCGGATTGGATTAAGATAAGGCTTCCTTATGGCGAAAAATATGAGAAGGTAAAAAGTTTAGTTAAGACTAATAGGATTCATACAATATGCGAAGAAGCTAAATGCCCTAACTTAGCGGAATGCTGGAGCCATGGAACTGCTACTTTTCTTATTTTAGGGGATATGTGCACAAGATACTGCGCTTATTGCAATGTCAAGACTGGAAAACCTCTAAAGCTGGATTTAGAAGAGCCAAAGAAGGTTGCAGATGCTGTTGGAAAGCTAAATCTAAGATATGTAGTTATAACATCTGTTACAAGAGATGATTTAATAGATGGGGGAGCTTCTATTTATGCTGAAACTTCCAAAGAAATAAGGAAATTGAACCCTAACTGTTCTATAGAGTTGCTAGTGCCTGATTTTAAAATAAGGAGCGGAAAAATACTTAGAGAGGGTTATCTTAATTTTGATGCCTTAAAGAAGGTTGTTGATGCAAAGCCAGATGTTTTAGCGCATAATATCGAAGCTGTAAGAAGAGTTTTTGCAAGAGTAAGGCAAGGAGGAAATTATGATGTTTCTTTAGAATTGCTAAGGAAAACAAAGGAAATAAACCCAAATATGAAAACAAAGTCAAGCATAATGCTTGGTTTTGATGAAACTTTTGATGAGGTAAAGGAAACGATGCAAGATTTAATTGATAATAATGTTGATTTTTTGACTTTAGGGCAGTATTTGCAGCCTTCTACAATACATGCGAAGATAGAAAAGTACTACAAACCGGAAGAGTTTGAGGAGCTTAAAAAGATTGGCTATGAGCTTGGCTTTAAGAATGTTGAAGCAGGGCCTTTAGTAAGAAGCTCTTACAGGGCTGACAAGCTGAATGCGTTGATAAAATAGGTTCTATGATAAAGTTCAAGAGAAATCCGACATTAAAATGGACTGGCGGGGATTTGAACCCCGAGCATCGCCCTTTTCAGCAATTGAAGCCAAGGGCGCATTCTATTGTCCATTGTTTTTAGCAATTCCGGATTGAATTACCAGCCCGTTCAGTTTAGACACTCAGTGTTTTTATAATACTTATAAACTTATCCGCAGAATTTTTTATGTTTGGATGTCATCAATCTAAAAAACTTGGAAGTGATGAAATTTCAACAATTACTACTTTTCTGTGGGCATTAAAACCAAAAGATTTAAATTTAAGTGATGTAAATTTGTCTTATAATGAGAAAAACTGAAAGTTCTTTAAATCAAATAAGACTTGAAGTAATGATTAGCGGAGATGCGCCCATTGACGAAACTGGTAAAAAAAGAGTTATTAACGCTATAATAGGAGAATATGTTCTTCCAGAATTTGTTCAGGGTGCTATACAAAATAATCGAAATAGAGAATTAGCTGTTCGGCAACCAACCCCCAATGTATATCTTCAAGAAGAAATTGCAGGAACTGATTTAGAGGGTGTTATTAATCGAACTAATAATGGTTCTAAAAAAGGAAAAGGCTTATTGGATTATTTACCAAATGCAATAAGGTATAGCTCTAAAAGAGTTGCCTTATGGCTACTTACTGCTGCTTATACATTAGCTTCTAATTTTTTTCCTGCACCAGCTTTAGCTGCAGTGCCACCTCCTACTCCTCCTGTAATCACTGATGTTACTTTTCCTGCTACTGCTGATAAAAATACACCAATAACAATTAGTATAACTGCTACTGACAATGTTAAAGTGCAAAAAATTAAAATTATATATAATGGTGTAGATTCCGAGGAGGCATGCGGCATTCAAACATGCACAAAAAGCTTTATAATAACAACCCCTAATGCACCCTCGCAAAATTATACTGTGGATATAACTGCTTATGACAATTTTAGTACACCCTCTAACCAAACAGTAACAGGAACTACAAATGCAGATCCTGCGCCAGCTCCTGCTCAGCCAACAAATGATTCAAGTGATGATAGAATCGTATCTGTTTCCCAATTGGCACAAGAATTGTTTAATAAGATAAAAACAAATTCAAATAATGCAAATGAAACAAAAAACCCGGATGAAAAAGATTCGTACGCGCAATTTTCTAAGCTTATATGGCACACCTCTAATTATTCTCAATTGGCAGGAGAGATAATCACGGCGGCTGATAGCTTATTAAATTCTGGCTCTGATAACCGCAATATTGGATTAAGAGAAATTAATGAAACTATTGAAATCTTGCGTAAGTATATTGCTGCCAAAACAAAGAATGATTATCTTGCATTAGAAGACATAAGCATGAATTTGCAATCAGCCATGGTTTTTGTAGATTACCTAAATTTAAATGGCGGCTTAAAACTTCCTGATGGCAAAAAGGTGAGCAGGAAAGATTATCTTTTATCAAATGAAAAAGTGTTTGAAGCAGCACTTATTGCTTCAAGAAGTGTTGCATGGCTTACTCTGCCGGAAAATATAGTTATAGTTCCGCCTCCATTATTAGGGGATAATCTACTAAACTGGTTAATAGCTACACAAGCTCATACTGATTGGCGTGAGCCTTATCTTGGGGTTGAATTGGAAAAATTTGGGAAAGGCTCATTTAAAGAAACAAATTTAAAGCCTTCTTTTAAAGAAGAAGACCAAAAAGCAGCACGTGAATTTATAGATTCTGTCATAGCAAGAACAAGTATACTAGAATCAGATGGGGGTATGCAGAGTTTTCTAACCAATAGGCTAAATGAATCTTTTATAAGGGCTAGCACCCTTGATAAGCAGAGGGCAGTGTGGGATATGAAACGTGCAGGATTGTACAGGACTGTTCGAGGCGTTGTAACTCCGGAAGATAAGAACATAACATCATTCACATCCGGAGTCGTATACATCAGGACTCCAAATGAAAGCTCAATAGATCCGCGCAATCTTCATTCTTATGAGATTATAAAATTAAACAGCCCTATAAAACATATCAGCGGAGAAATAAAAAGCTATTTGCCAGGATATTCAGTAAGCATCTCAGAAGATGGAAAAACACTGTTCATAGGTCCCCAGGGCGTTGTTCTTTCAAAGGATAAGTCTCGTTATTTTGATGTCAGCGATTTACAACAAGAGGCTAGAAATATGGATCCTGAAAAATACAAAAAAGGACTTGAAGTATTGACTTTTGAGTTTGACCCAACCAAAATAGGCAGTCCTGAAGGGCCATGGAAATTAATTGCACCTTACCAAGAAACAATAAAGGTGGGTATTAGCTATAATGGTAATATGAAAGCAAAGATTAGATATCAAAAAGCCGCATAATTGTAAAAATTGATGTCAGTTTTCTATAACTTTAATTTGTGCCTCAAAATTCCACTCCCTTCTCGAATATTTCTCTTTTTTCAATTTTTCTGCCAAACCTATTTCCTTATCTGTTAAATTTCCTTCCAAAATATCAAAATTAAAAGTTTCCTTAAATCCCTGCTTTAAGGTATTGCCAAGCTCTTTATAGCCGATGTTTCTGCCTGTTTCATTTTTCAATGACGTTATTTTTTGCTTCATATTCTCAAAACTGATTTTGTCATTTTTATTTAAAACAAACAAGGAAGAATTTTTTTCATAATCAAAATTAAGAAGCAAGGAGCCATGCTGCAATACTTTTTTGTTAAATCTTCTTTGCGCAGAGCCTGATATTTTCTTATTGCTTACAGCAAGCTCATACCAATTAGATGAATTAAAGCACATGGGTGTTTTTATCTTTTCAGGAGCTTTTTTCATTTCAGCCTTAACTCCTATTTTTTCCAATGCAATTTTTAAGGCACTTGCAATTACCCTATAAGACTCATTGACTTCAAACGGAATTAAATTGGAATTTTCAGGCAAAATAAAGCTGTAGGTTATTTCCTTATCATGAAAAATAGCTTTGCCTCCTGTCAGTCTTCTTACAATTGCAATATTATTTTTTCTGCAATATTCGAGATTTATCTCTTTTTCAATGTCTTGGCTATATCCAACAGAAATTGCAGCAGGCTTCCACCCATAAACCCTCAAGATAGGAATTTTGCAATAAGACAATAAGGCTTCATCTATCGCCATGTTTTTAAAAGCGTCATTAAATCCAGTGTCAATAAAGCGGCATTGCATTTTGAGGAATTGCAAACCTGATACTTATAAGATTATGGTAAAACAGTAAAGTGTTCTGCCGAACAATGGAAAGGTATTTATTCATTTTGGTTGTAGGCTATACTTTCCGAAAAATTTTAAGTTAATTTTATAAAGAAGTTCTGTTTTTCTTTATGTATCTAACTACTCTGAAAAAGTAATATGGTAACTATAATCAATCCCCCTTTTATGCAAAGATTGGCCATCGGTGAAGAAGAAAAAATATTCTGGGATAGCTTATGGAATAAAAGGATATCACCAGGCAAATATAGGCAAGATAGATCCCAAATAGAAAAAATATTAAGACCAAATGTCAGAGGCAATACAAGCGATTTCTTAACTTTTGATCTTCTTGAAGTGCCAATGTGGTATGTCCATTTAAGTTCTGTTCTTTCCTCAGTAGGCATTCCTTATGAACTTATTGATTTGAATTGAATAGCAATTGATAGAAATAATAGAATTGGGAGATGATTGAAATGAATAGTGGATTGGAATTATACCTCTGTGAAAAAGAAAGTGTTGGAAACTTTTATTTAAGAGAGTTAGACATCCTCATAGCTACGCAACCTATTGGTGATTCAATAAGACAAACTCTAAAATTAAGTGAAAATGATGCAAGAACTTTATCAAATCTAAGTAGAGATGGCTTGTTTAAAGAATTATTTAAAAGATTTGGTATCACAGACCTTAAATCTTATCCTGGTCTTCCTAAAGGACCTTATTATTCGGTAGACAAAAGTGTTTACATAGCTATAAAAGAAAAAGATTTAAGTGGTAAATAAAATTAAGTGATTACTACATAAGGGGGGGCTAAAAAATGCTTACAGAAAAGTTGTTTAGCGCTATTGATGAAACTAAACATGCTTATACTTGGGACTATACAACAAGAGAAGCGGCAATTGCTCTATTTGATGCGAATGAGGAATATTTTGCGATGATTACTAAAAGAAGGGAAATAGCAGATGAGACTGGGGCAATGCTCGACTATCGGGATAACACTTATTATGTTTGGAATTTATACTCGAAGAACAACCTTGAGACAGGAATTAAACCAGTTGAAAAATGGGGCAAAAGAGAAAGACATGTCTTGGACGATAAGACAAGAAAAATGGTAGAAGTTGGGAAAGAAGATTTAATGGGTGAAGTAAAGAAAAAACCGTATGGAACAGATATAAAAGAGCTTGAGAGTATCACGCTGAGGTTGGGCAGAGTCTATATTTTGGATGGCAACCTAATGCTTGATAGAACTCAATCTCAATAGATAGAACTTTTGTTTTAAAAAGGTAAAGATATATTTTTTATTTTTCGGCAATTTCGTTAAAATTTTGTTAGATGATGTTGTGATAGCAATATCTTGATTTCTCGTTTTTATGATTTTAACGAAGGCAACAATAGGAGAATTTTCGGTGGCAACCTCATGATAGGCGAACTCGCAATTGAGCATAACGTATGGGCTTAAGCGAAGTTTTTGCCCTCGAAAAAATTCTCCTCGTGAAGATTTTTCCCTCTAGAATGAAATGACGAGCTGGAAAAATCGAACAGAGCTGAGAATTTTTTCAGAGATGACGAATAAAGCGATCTTCCCGCTCGGGCAAGAACCCTACACTAAAGTGTAGGGTATTTAATCTTGCCCTCGCTGATATAAATCTAAAGTCGGCTGTTTATCTAAATAATCAAAATCCCACTTGTTGCTGTTGGCTATATAATTCTGGATGATATCTGCTTTGACATTGCCAACAGACCTGTAAAATTTGCCCTTGCTCCATAAGTGGGGTTGTTGTCGTCCGTCATAAGAGAAGAATGCTCTCCACTTGGTGCATCTTTGGAGAATTTTTCTTGAGCTTGCTCCCTTAATTAATTGGAAGGCTTTGCTTAAGGATAATGTTGGAGGCAAACCTACAAACATATGTATGTGGTCCGATAGAACCTTCATCTCGTAAATAGTTATATTGTGATTTTTAGCTGTTTCTTTAAGAGCATCTTCACAAACTTGTTTTACCCATGGATGCCTGAATACGCATACATTGTACCTGGGCCTAAAAACTATATGGTAGGCACTCTGTCCTACGCTATGGTTATTATGTTCTAAACTCACCATTTTGCTATCGCCTCCGAAAAGTTTTTATTCTTTGGCGGCATAGCTAACGCTATCGAAATGTGGGATTTCGAATGCGCCGGCTACGCCGCGCGCTTTTTACGAAGCAATACATCAAGAACAAGAGTAAAGGGCAAGAAGATTTTATTTAAATGGTAAGTGAGTTTGTGCTAAAACTTCTTTACTATCGGTGAGACAATTGCATACAAATGATTTAGTGGTTTTATCAAATTCAACGGAATATTGCGTATATCTATCTACATTAATTTCTGAATTTGAACACCAAGCTTCACACTTCTTCATATTATTATCAGTTACTTCTTCTATCGCACCCATTAGGAAAAAATATGAAATCCAAACTCCAATTCCTGTTAAGACAATACCTAACAGAAATATCCCTATTGCTTTAGAAATATGGTTTTTATTAATGAATAAATATATCGAAAGTGATAATGCTCCTAAACCAAACCCAATTAATACAGCACCAAGAATGCTGGCAAAAAGAAAGCCAACAACTAAACCGCTGATGGTTAAAACATTGACTATGATTTTTTGTAGAGAACTTAATCCATATCTATTTTTCTTAAATTTTTCTATTGCTTCTTTTGTTGGCTTTGGGTCTTTTTTATAATTCATTCCAAAATATTTTTTGTTTTTATTGTGAATCATTGAAGTTGCAATTAAACAACCAATAAAAACTCCACTTTCGACATAATTGTTTTCAGCATTAACACTTACAGCCACCATAATTATTCCAAAAATCCAAATTGGCCATATTGGTGTTGGCTTAATTTTTTGTTCTGAATTCACAAATTGATAAAATGAACATGGTTTATTTAAATATTACGAAATCTTCTTACCCTATTCCGTCGTTAGCCCTCTTTCTCAATTGAACTTAATGTATGCCGTTAAGAGAGGTTTTTCCGCAGAAAAATCTTCCCGAGCAACTAAAATAAAAATAATAAAAGATTGCGAGGGCGAGTGAGCGGTTTTGCGAAGCAAAAATTTTTACGGAGTAAAAATAGCTCACGAAGTCTTAATGGCATGTTAAGCGACCGAGCGACCTTTTAATGAAATATAAAAGGGAGCGAGGCAAAGCTGAGACTATAGTTTATTTCTCGGGGGCTAAAGCAAAAGCTTTATATATCAGTTATGGATAATATTATCCAAATATGGATAATAATCATAAAATCATCAACCACCTTGGAAAACATCCTAATGAGAAGTACACGATGCACGAATTAAGCAAAGAATTAAACATACCCTATGCCAGTTTTTATAGGACTATTAACTCTATAAAGGACTTATTGATTATTGAAGAGGTTGGAAAGTCTAAAATAATCACACTTGACAAACAAAACAAGGTAGTAAAATCTCATTTAGTTGTATCTTCTGATGAAGAAAGAAAGGATTACCTAAAAAAGTATCCAATCATCAGAAAAATTTATCAGGAACTTAATACTGATGATATTGTTGTATTATTCGGAAGTTATGCTAAAAAAGCACAAACAGAGAAAAGCGACATTGATTTATTGATAATCAATAATGATGGAAAAAAAAGCATTTCTTTTTCAAAATATGAACTGTTATTCAAAACAAAAATAAACCCTATTTTTGTAACAAAAAAGGAATTTAAATTGATGCTTAAAGATAAACAAGAAAATGTAGGCAAGCAAGCATTATATAGCCATATAATTTTGAGCAATCCAGAAGGCTTTTGGGAGTGTGTTTTTAATGGAGTTTGATAAAAAAATGTATAGGCGGTTGTTTGAAGAATGTATTAAAGAAGAGAGGATTAAGAAATCCCAGCAATCTTTTAAGATCAGATTATTTCTTGAAAAAGCAGAGAATAGCCTATTAATTGCCAAGCACACAAAAGAAATTCAACCTTCAAAAGACCAGCCAAAGAAGCTCTTTTGGGATTATTGGGCTATAACAATCTCTTATTATTCAACAATGCAACTGATTTTGTAGCTAAGATTGGGTTTATATTGCAGAAAGAAGAATGAGTTTTTCATCAAGCTGCTTTAAAATGTATTACCAAATTTAATTTTCTTTTTTCGTCTCTGAAACAAACTCTTAGCTATTTCTAAGTTTTTACCTACGCAATTTCTACAATACGATACAGTTAAAGCTTCTTCTTTATTCTCGGGATTTCTTAAATCTAAATTATAGATAAATTTTCCGCATTTGATACAGTTGAATTTCATTTTCCATCATCCATATATTGACGCTACGCCATAAATTGTCTTGAAGTTTCTTGCAGCATCGCTAAAAGTATGATTAGTTATTGTCTGCTGCTGGTTAAGAACCATGTAAAAGACATTATTGCAGATTTTTTCAAGATCTCGGAAAGACATGCCTTCTGTTTCTCTAGCAGCCTCATCAAAGTTAACAAGCACTTCTGCATGATTCTGCAATTTATTCAATTTCATTACCAAAAACTCTCTCCTCTCGGTGAGGTTTGGAAGCTCGAATTTTAGGCTTACAAACCTGTCAGAAAAGCCAGCTCCAAACCTTGCTAAATTGTTGACAGCAATCACAACAATTGCATTTGTCACGCCAGACACACCATCAAAAATCTCATTGAGGTAGCCATCAAAGTTTGAGTCTTCGTCCATGCTGTGCCTTCCAATCATTTTCTCGGCTTCATCAACAAATATTATGCAGTTCTGAAACCTTTTTGAGAATGAATCAAGAGAATTTAAGACTCTTGCAGAGCTGTAGTTGAAG